>NZ_JBUEFZ010000035.1:0-62916 GCF_054963715.1 Streptomyces sp. STAM6
GTGTCTTCCCGGCTGTTCGGCCGTTCCGACGAGTGAGACTTTAGCGGAATCCCGGGGCCCGAAGCCAATCGGGCCGCGTCCTCTCGAACGTGGATTCCTCATTTCGCAAAAGCGCACGGAAAACGATACGACAGTGCGTCGCTCGCTTGAGGTGGTTCTTGCGGAATGGCTGTCCGGGGACCGACCGGAGTCGGCGCTCACGTCGGACAACT
This sequence comes from Streptomyces sp. STAM6, assembly GCF_054963715.1. Taxonomy (NCBI): domain Bacteria; kingdom Bacillati; phylum Actinomycetota; class Actinomycetes; order Kitasatosporales; family Streptomycetaceae; genus Streptomyces; species Streptomyces sp. STAM6. Next base: position 213 of record NZ_JBUEFZ010000035.1, read on the forward strand.
CGGAGAACACTACGTACCGAGCAAACCCGTGTCAACCTCGGCCCGTCCCGCTACCCTGGTGGCATGACATCGCATGCGTGCACCCTTCGGTGGTGGGCCGCCTGACGGCGGCCGACTCGACACGTATGCGCTCAACGGCCGCCGCTTCGGCGGCCGTTCGTGTTTCTCCCTCCGGGAGGCCGGCCGCGGGTGGCGGCGGCCTCGACCAGGAGACGGAGCGGAGAGCGCGATGACGCGGATCTTCAGTGGGGTCAAGCCGACGGGCCATCTGACGCTGGGCAACTACCTCGGGGCCGTACGGCAGTGGGTCGAGGTGGACCAGCACCGGGCGGATGCGCTGTTCAGCGTGGTGGACCTGCACGCACTGACGGTCGAGCACGACCCCGCGCGGGTGCGACGGCTCAGCCGGCAGGCGGCGACGCTGCTGCTGGCGGCGGGACTCGATCCCGAGCTGTGCACCCTCTATGTACAGAGCCATGTGGACGAGCACGTCCGGCTCTCCTATCTGCTGGAGTGCACCGCCACGGACGGCGAGCTGCGACGCATGATCCAGTACAAGGAGAAGAGTCTGCGGGCGCGGGCGTCCGGGGAGAGCGTGCGGGTGTCACTGCTGACGTATCCGGTGCTGATGGCGGCGGACATCCTGGCGTACGAGACGGACGAGGTTCCCGTGGGGGACGACCAGGCGCAGCATGTGGAGCTCACCCGGGATCTGGCGGTGCGGTTCAACCAGCGGTACGGGCACACCTTCACCGTGCCCAGGGCGACGCATCCCAAGGTGGCGGCGCGGGTCATGGACCTGCAGGACCCGAAGTCGAAGATGGGGAAGTCGCACGAGAACGGGGCCGGGATCGTCTATCTGCTCGACGAGCCGGACGTGGTGCGGCGGAAGGTCATGCGGGCGGTGACGGACAGCGGGACTGCGGTCGAGTACGACCGGGAGTCCGGGCCCGGCGTGGCGAATCTGCTCGATGTGCTGGCGGCGTCCACGGGTGGTGATCCGGAGGTGCTGGCGGGCGGCTACGACTCGTACGGCGCGTTGAAGAAGGACACGGCGGAAGCGGTGGTGGAACTGTTGCGGCCGCTTCGGGAGCGGCATGCGGCGCTCGTGGCCGATCCGGGGTACGTGGACAAGGTGCTGAGGGCGGGGGCGGAGCGGGCCCGGGAGATCGCGCGGCCGGTGGTGGACCGGGCCTATCGGGCGGTGGGGCTGTTGCCGGCGGGGTGACGGAAGGCGGACCGGTAGTCGCGCGGGCTGGTGGAGAGATGGGTGGCGAAGTGCTGCCGCATGGTGACCTCACTTCCGAAGCCCGCGCGGCGGGCCACTTCGGGGAGGGGGTGGTCGGTGCGTTCGAGGAGTTTCTGGGCGGCGGCGACACGCTGGGTGATGAGCCAGTGGAGCGGGGTGGTGCCGGTGGTGGCCTGGAAGTGGCGGGCGAAGGAGCGGGGGGACATGCCGGCGCGGGCGGCGAGGGTGGCGACGGTGTGGGGTTCGTCGATGTGGGCGAGGGCGTAGTCGCGTACGGCGGCGAGCGCGTCCGCGTCCCGGTCGGCGCGGGGGGTGGGGCGTTCGATGAACTGGGCCTGGGTGCCCGTGCGGAAGGGGGCGGTGACCATCGCGCGGGCGATGGTGGCGGCGGCTTCGGCGCCGTGGGTGATGCGGACGAGGTGGAGGCAGAGGTCGATGCCTGCGGCGGTGCCGGCGGAGGTCCAGACGCCGGAGTCCTCGACGAAGAGCGCGTCGGGTTCGACGGTGACGGCGGGGTGGCGGTCGGCGAGGGTCCGCGCCAGGTACCAGTGGGTGACCGCGCGGCGTCCGTCGAGCAGGCCGGCGCGGGCGAGGACGAAGGCGCCGGCGCAGAGGGAGGCGACGGGGACGCCGGTGGTGTGGGCGCGGCGCAGGGCGTCGAGGACGGGTGCGGGGATGTCCTCGTCGGGGTCCTCGATGCCGGGGACGACGACGAGATCGGTGGGGGTGAGGTCGTCGAGCCAGTCGAGCGGGCGGTCGGGGGTGAGGCCGAGGCCGCCGCGAAGGGTGACGGGGGTGGCCGGGTCCGCGGCGGCGCGGCGGAGTTCGAAGGGCGGGACGCCGCGGGGGCGCCGGTCGGTGCCCCAGACCTCGTTGATGACGGAGACGTCGAAGGCGCGGATGCCGGGGAAAGCGAGGAGGGCGATGCGCTGGGCGGCTGCCATGGCTGGCAGTAAACCATCGATCACCGGCTTTTCCGCCTCTGGGGTGCGGAGGGCGCGGGCTCCAGGATCGTGGGCATGGAGATCAACGAGAACGCGGCGCTGGTGGTCATCGATGTGCAGAAGGGGTTCGACGAGGAGTTCTGGGGGAGGCGCGACAACCCGGCGGCGGAGGAGAACATCGCCGCGCTGATCGATCTGTGGCAGCGGACGGGGCGGCCGGTGGTGTTCGTGCGGCACGACTCGACGGAGAGTCCTCGGTCGCCGCTGCGGAAGGGGTACGTGGGCAACGCGTTCAAGGACTTCGTCGAGGCGCGGCGGGGGAAGGGCCCCGGGCCGGAGCTGCTGGTGACGAAGTCGGTGAATTCGGCGTTCTACGGCGAGCCGGATCTGGACCGGTGGCTGCGGGGCGCCGGCGTGGAGCAGATCGTGATCGCGGGGATCCAGACGAACATGTGCAACGAGACGACCGCGCGGATGGGCGGCAACCTGGGGTACGACGTGGTGTTCCCGCTGGACGCGATGCACACCTTCGACCTGGCCGGGCCGTTCGGGTGGACGCTGACGGCGGAGGAGCTGACCCGGGCGACTGCGGTGTCGCTGCACGGTGGGCGGTTCGCCCGGGTCGTGACCACGGAGGGCGTGCTGAAGGGTGCGGCCCGGGGGTGACTCGGCCGGTCAGCCGTTGCCGGAGGCGAGCTCGCGGCTGCGGTCGCGGGCCGCCTCCAGTGCGGCGATCAGGGCGGCCCGTACGCCGTGGTTCTCCAGCTCCCGGATGGCGCTGATGGTGGTGCCGGCCGGGGAGGTGACGGCTTCGCGGAGCTTGACGGGGTGTTCGCCGCTGTCGCGGAGCATGACGGCGGCGCCGATCGCGGCCTGCACGATCAGGTCGTGGGCCTGGGCGCGGGGCAGGCCGAGGAGGATGCCGGCGTCGGTCATGGCTTCGACGAGGAAGTAGAAGTAGGCCGGGCCGGAGCCGGAGAGGGCGGTGGCGGCGTCCTGCTGGGACTCGGGCACGCGCAGGGTCTTGCCGACGCCGCCGAAGATCTCCTCGGTGTGGGCGAGGTGCTCGCTGGTGGCATGGCTGCCGGCGGAGATGACGGACATGCCTTCGTCGACGAGGACGGGGGTGTTGGGCATGACACGGATGACGGGGGTGTCGGGGGCGAGCCGCTCCTCGATGAAGGCGGTGGTGATGCCGGCGGCGGCGCTGACGACGAGGCGGTCGGGGGCGACGTGGGGGCCGAGTTCGTCGAGGAGCTTGCCCATGTCCTGGGGCTTGACCGCCAGGATGAGGGTGTCGGCGCGCTTGGCGGCGTCGGCGTTGGAGACGGGCTCGACGCCGTAACGGGCGCGCAGCTCCTCGGCGCGATCGGCGCGGCGGGTGGTGACGAGGAGGTGGCCGGCCGGCCAGCCGGCGCGGATCATGCCGCTGAGCAGGGCTTCGCCGATCTTGCCGGTGCCGAGGACTGCGACTGTCTGGGTCATGGCTGCTGTTCACCTCGCCGCGTGGGGTTACGTACCGCCATCCTCGCACCGGGTGGGTGTGGCGGGGTGGACTGTCCGAGGGGCGGTACGCGGGCGGCGCGGCGGTCAGTCGCGTGTGCGGGCGGGTGGGAGCTCGGCCACGATCTCGTCGCCTTCCGTGCGCGGGGTGGGGACGAAGCCCAGGGACTCGTAGAGCTTTCCGGCAGGGATGTTGTCGGGGTGGTAGGAGAGACGGATGGGGCTGTCCGGCTCCTCGGCCGCGAGCCACCGGGTGAGGGTGCGGACGGTGGCGCGGCCGATGCCCCGGCCCTGTTCGGGTCCGTCGACGAGCATGCCACCGATCCAGCGGGAGCCGTCGTCGTCGCGGGCCCACATGACGTGTCCCACGACGGTGTCGTCGGCGTGGACGGCGAGGGAGTTCCATACGCCTTCGCGGAGGGAGAGCAGCAGGTAGCGGGCGCCGAGGGCGGCGATGTGGTCGCGCTGGTGGTCGAGGGGGGCGACGTCGGCGACGGCGCGCCAGTTGTCGTCGCCGATCTCGCGCAGGGTGATCTTGCGGCCGGTGGCGTCGTGGAGCCCGGAATCGATCATGGGCGCAGGCTATGGGCAGGTCCTGGGCCGCGCTATCGAATTTGGCGGCTCCTCGGGGGCGTCTAGGGGGTGCGGCGGCGGAGGGTGGCGGCGCCGAGGGCGAGGACGAAGACCGCGCAGCCGGCGACGACCAGGACGTCGCGGATGAAGTCGGCGGTCATGTCGGTGTGGTGCAGGACCTCGGTCATGCCGTCGACGGCGTACGACATGGGCAGGGCGTTGGAGATGCCTTCGAGGACGGGCTGCATCTGGTCGCGCGGGGTGAACAGGCCGCACAGCAGCAGCTGGGGGAAGATCACGGCGGGCATGAACTGGACGGCCTGGAATTCGGAGGCGGCGAAGGCCGAGACGAACAGGCCGAGTGCGGTGCCGAGCAGGGCGTCGAGCAGGGCGACCAGGAGCAGCAGCCAGGGTGAGCCGATGACGTCCAGTCCGAGGACCCAGAGCGCGAGGCCGGTGGCGAGGGCCGACTGGACGACGGCGAGCAGGCCGAAGGCGAGGGCGTAGCCGGCGATGAGGTCGGCCTTGCCGAGAGGCATGGCGAGGAGTCGTTCGAGGGTGCCGGAGGTGCGTTCGCGCAGGGTCGCGATGGAGGTCACCAGGAACATCGTGATCAGCGGGAAGATGCCGAGCAGCGAGGCGCCGATGGAGTCGAAGGTCCGGGGGCTGCCGTCGAAGACGTACCGGAGCAGCAGGAGCATCAGGCACGGCACGAGGATCATCAGGGCGATCGAGCGTGGGTCGTGGCGCAGCTGGCGCAGGACGCGGGCTGCGGTGGCGAGGGTGCGGGAGCCGTTCACCGGCGGGCCTCCTGGAGGGCGTCTGCCGTGTCGACGAGGTGGAGGAAGGCGTCCTCGACGGTGGCGGTGTCGTTGCGGCGGCGCAGCGCCTCGGGGGTGTCGTCGGCGAGGATCTCGCCCTCGCGCATGAGCAGCAGCCGGTGGCAGCGCTCGGCCTCGTCCATGACGTGCGAGGAGACGAGGATCGTGGCGCCCCGGTCGGCGGCGATGCGGTGGAAGAGGGTCCACAGGTCGCGGCGGAGGACGGGGTCGAGGCCGACGGTCGGTTCGTCGAGGACGAGCAGTTCGGGTGCGCCGAGCAGGGCGACCGCGAGGGAGACGCGGCTGCGCTGGCCGCCGGAGAGGTTGCGGGCGAGGGCGTCGGCGTGCGAGGTGAGGTCGACGTCGGCGATGGCGCGCGTGACGGTTTCGGCGCGGGCCTCGCGCTGGTGGCGGCCCGGTCGGAGGACGGCGGCGAAGTACGCGAGGTTCTGGCGGACGGTCAGGTCGTCGTAGACGGAGGGGGCCTGGGTGACATAGCCGATGCGGGCGCGCAGGGAGGCGTCCCCGGCGGGGCGGCCGAGGACGGTGAGGGAACCGGCGACCTTGGCCTGGGTGCCGACGACTGCCCGCATGAGGGTGGTCTTGCCGCAGCCGGAGGGTCCGAGGAGACCGGTGATCTGCCCGCGGGGCACGGCGAAGTCGAGCGCGCGCAGGACGGTGCGTTCGCCGCGCACGACGGTGAGTCCGCGGGCGTGGATGGCGGTGTTCGCGACGTCCTCGGCGCCTGCCGGAGGATTATTCATCATGCGATGAATAATCCTCCGGGGGGTACGGCGCGTCAAGCGTCCGGACCAAGCGTCCGGACGCGGCGGACGGCGCGTGCCGGGGCGAGCGGGGCCAGGGGGCCCGCGGCAGCGAGTGGCCGCCGGCCGCGCTGGACGGCGGGCTGCGGCGGGACCTCAGGCCACGACGGACGGCGGACAGCGAACAGCGGCGGAGTTCGGCCACGCCGACCGGGCAGCGAGTCAGCGGTGCGGAACAGGGTCGCTTGGATCGGGCCGTGCAAAGGCGTCCCCAAGGCCACGACAACGTGCTGGGCGAGGAGCGGCTGGATCCGGAGCGGCGGGCACGGTCGCGAGCGCACCGCGGACCCGGGCGGACGAGGCCGACCGGGCCGTCGGCCGCCGTCGCGGAAGGACGGACAGCTCGATGAGGGGCGCGGCCCTGGTTGGGCGGGCACGGGCGGACGGGCGCTCAAAGGGCGCCGCTTGCCCTGCCGCCGTAGCTGTCTCCGCCGCGGCCGGCAGCGGCACGGCGGGCCTGGAAGGCGACGTCGGTCGGGGCGCCTCGGGTTCGGACCGCCGGGGCGACGAGCGGGGTCCGGGTGTGCGGACGGGGCGAAGGGCCGTCATCGGGCCGGTGGGAGCGCGGTCTCGCGTGCTTGCGTTCCTCGTCGTGCGGAGGAGACGTGACAGCCGCGTCGGGCCCGGCCACGGAGCGGGCCGGTGCGGGGTGCCGCGGTCTACGTGCGCTTGGGGTTCCCGCCGCGGGCGGCCGGGTTGCCCGTTCGGGCGGCGCGGCGCTTGTCGTACTTGGCGCGGGCCGTCTCGTACTCCGCGCGGCGCAGCTTCTCACCGGGCGCCTCCGTCAGCGCGCGGCAGAAGTAGGCGAGGAGCGAGCCGAGGAAGCCGATCGCCTTCAGACCGCGCAGGGCGTCCTCGTGGGCCGGGTCGGCGGGCCGGCGGGTGAAGCCGTCCCAGGTCCTGCGGAAGGCGATGGCCGTGCAGACGGCGAACATGATCACGACGAGGACGTTGACGAACCCGCCGACCGCGGCGATCCGAAGGCCCTGGTAGGCGAATCGGAGCACGAACGCGCCGGCGACGGCCGCCGCCAGCGCACCGACGGCGACGCCCGCGCGCCGCAGCCCGTAGTTCCCGTCGTGCTCGACCCATGTGGTGCCGAAGAAACGGATGGCTTCGGGCTGCGGTCCGGCGGGCGTCCCGGTGGTCCTGGTCTGGTCGTCGCTCACGGGACCGATTATCCCCGGCGCGGCCGGTTGTCCCCGGCGCGGCCGGATCGCCGTCAGGAGCAGCGCGGCGCGACGTATCCGTCGCTCCCGGTCCTCACGTACGCGTCCGAGACGAACTCGCCGTCGGCGATGTTGTCCCAGAGGGCCGTCGTGCCGTACGGGCCGGTGATGCGCTCGCCCGGCTTCTGGCAGTAGACCGGAACCTTGACGTTGTAGGCGAGCGTGCGGATCAGCCGGTACTGCGTGCCGGGACCCGAGCGGACGTTGACCCGGTAGCCGGGTGCGACCGGGTAGCGGACGACGTCCGCCGCGGCCTGCGTCGCCGTGCGCGCGGCGGCCGTGTCCTCGCCCGCCGTGCCGGCGCTCTCGCTGATTTCCTCCGTGGCCATGGAGCCCTCCCCCGTTGCGCTGAGCTTCACTGTGTGCGACGCGCGCAGGCTAGCAAGCCCCACCGTCAACGGCCGCACCATCGACTAGGCTCCGTGCGTCGCGTGCGCGGCCGAAAAACGACGCGGGACCTACGGGGGTGGGCGATGCCGCCGCTGCGGAGGGCGGGCACCGGCCCGGAAGCGGAAGATCCGGGATACGCCGGCCGGTACCGTCTGGAGGCATGCCTCGGCGCGGGCGGCATGGGCGTCGTCCACCTCGCGACCTCCGCGTCCGGCCTGCGCCTCGCGGTGAAGGTCGTGCACGAACAGTACGCCGCCGATCCAGAGTTCAGGGCGCGTTTCCGGCAGGAGGTGGCCGCCGCCCGCCGGGTGAGCGGCGCCTTCACGGCACCGGTCGTGGACGCCGACCCGGACGCCGGGCGGCCCTGGATGGCCACCCTGTACGTGCCCGGTCCCACCCTCGCCGAGCAGATCAAGCGGAACGGCCCGATGACCCCCGCGGAGCTGCGCCGGCTGACGGCCGGGCTCGCCGAGGCCCTGCGCGACATCCACCGCGCGGGTGTGGTGCACCGCGATCTGAAGCCGGGCAACGTCCTGCTGACGGACACCGGCCCGAAGGTCATCGACTTCGGCATCTCACGGCCCGTGGACAGCGATCTGCGCACCGAGACGGGCAAGCTGATCGGCTCGCCCCCGTACATGGCGCCCGAGCAGTTCCAGCGACCTCGGGAAGTCGGCCCGGCCGCCGATGTGTTCGCGCTGGGCTCGGTGCTGGTGCACGCGGCCACCGGCCGGGGCCCGTTCGACTCCGGCAGCCCGTACATCGTGGCGTACCAGGTGGTGCACGACGAGCCGGACCTGTCGGAGGTGCCGGAGGACCTCCTCCCGCTGATCACCCGGTGCCTGGCCAAGGAACCCGGGGACCGGCCGACACCGGACGAGGTGATGGCCGCGCTGCGCCCGCCCTCGTACGACGCCGAGGCGTTCATACCGGCCCAGCGGCGATCCGGCGGACCACGGAGGGAACACCCCGGACACCGCCCGGAGAGCCCGGACGACCGTCCCGACAGCCACCACCACGACGCCGGGCCGGAGCGGGAGCCGCGACGACCGTCCCGCCCGCCACGCCGGCCGCGCCGGGTCCTGGCCACCGCCGCCGCTGTCCTGGCGCTGGGTGTGGCCGGCGGGATCGCGGCCTGGGGCACGGGCGACGGCCCGGAGTCTCCCGGCGGCTCCCGTACGGCCGCCGGGGCGGTGGCGGTCACTCCGTGGCAGACCTCGCCGGGCACCTCCGCCGGCACGGGGGCGCCGTTCTGCGCCTACGACGGCGGCGCGCTCGTCTGCTCGTCGCCGGGCGGCGACCTGGCGCGGGTCGACCCTTCGGACGGACGGGTGCTGTGGTCGCGCAAGGCCGGTGAGATCTCCGAGCCGGTGGCCTCCGGCGGCCTGGTGCACACGGTCACGCAGGGCACCGTCCGCGCGTACCGGCCCGGCGACGGCACGCCCGGGTGGAGCGCCGACGTCTCCGCGTACCGGGGCGACGTCCACCACGCCGGGGACACCGTGCTGCTGGCGGCCGAGTCGGGCCAGGTCAAGGGCGTGGACGGGGCGACGGGCGAGATGCGCTGGCGGCACGCCCTGCGCGGGCACGGCTTTCCGCGCTTCGGCCCGTACAACGTGGCGACAGGACTTGTGTACGCATTCGAGAGCTCGGGCACGGGCACGACGCTCGTCAGCGCGGTACGGCCGGCGACCGGCGACATCGCCTGGCAGCGGCGCCTGGACGGCGATCTGACCCCGGTGGGGGCGACCGGCTCCGGTGTGCTGCAGCTGACCTCTCACGACGCCAACTCACAGGTCGACGCACTCGTGCGGTACGACCCGGACAAACGCGAGGCCCGCCGGGTGCCGCTGCCGTTCCCGCTGTCGGAGCCGCAGGTGGCGCTGCGCGGCGAGGTCGCGTACCTGCTGGCGCGCAACGGGACGCTGCTGGCGGTCGACACGGGCGCGGGCCGGGCGGGCAAGGAGCTGTGGCGGCTGGAGACGGCCACCGGAAGGGTGTCGCGGCCGGTGGTGGCCGGGGACGACCGGCTCTACTTCTCGGCCGCGGACGGCAGGCTGCTGGCCGTCGACACCGCCCGCGGGGCGCTGCTCGGCCAGACGGGACCACGGCTGCGCGGCGGCAGGCTCGGCTACGCGGCCTCGTTGCCCGCGCCCGTCGTGGCCGGCGGCCGGGTCGTGGCGAGCGCGCCGGACGGGTCGGTCTTCGCCGTGGACGCGAAGGACCCGGCGCGGTGGTGAACCACGCCGGGCCCTGGGCTCCGGAGGAGGAAGCGGGGCGTCAGCCGAGCTTGGTGACGTCCCGGACCGCGCCCTTGTCCGCGCTCGTGGCCATCGCCGCGTACGCCCGCAGGGCGGCCGAGACCTTGCGGTCGCGGGCCTTGGGCGCGTAGGCGCCGTTCAGCGCCTCACGCCGGGCGGCCAGCGTGGCGTCGTCGACGAGCAGCTCGATGGAGCGGTTCGGGATGTCGATACGGATGCGGTCGCCGTCCTCGACCAGCGCGATCGTGCCGCCGCTCGCCGCCTCCGGGGACGCGTGGCCGATCGACAGGCCGGACGTGCCGCCCGAGAAGCGGCCGTCGGTGATCAGCGCGCAGGTCTTGCCCAGGCCCCGGCCCTTCAGGAAGGACGTCGGGTAGAGCATCTCCTGCATGCCGGGGCCGCCCTTGGGGCCCTCGTAGCGGATGACGACGACGTCGCCGTGCGTGATCTCCTTGCGGAGGATCTTGTCGACGGCCTCGTCCTGCGACTCGCAGACGACGGCCGGGCCCTCGAAGGTCCAGATCGACTCGTCGACGCCGGCGGTCTTCACGACACAGCCGTCCACGGCGAGGTTGCCCTTCAGGACGGCGAGGCCGCCGTCCTTGGAGTAGGCGTGCTCGGCCGAGCGGATGCACCCGCCCTCGGCGTCCTGGTCGAGGGATTCCCACCGCTCGGACTGGGAGAAAGCCTCGGCGGAGCGCTTGCACCCGGGGGCCGCGTGCCACAGCTCGACGGCCTCGGGGGACGGGGAGCCGCCGCGCACGTCCCAGGTCTTGAGCCAGTCGGCGAGTGTCGGGCTGTGGACGGAGTGGACGTCCTCGTTGAGGAGACCCGCGCGGTGCAGCTCCCCGAGCAGGGCGGGGATGCCGCCCGCGCGGTGCACGTCCTCCATGTAGTACGTGCGGTCCTTGGCGACGTTCGGCGCGACCTTGGCCAGGCAGGGGACGCGCCGCGAGACGGCGTCGATCTCCGCCAGGCCGAACGGGACGCCCGCCTCCTGGGCGGCGGCCAGCAGGTGCAGGATCGTGTTGGTGGAGCCGCCCATGGCGATGTCGAGGGCCATGGCGTTCTCGAAGGCCGCGAAGGTGGCGATGTTGCGCGGCAGGACCGACTCGTCGCCCCGGCCGTAGTAGCGGTCGGTCAGCTCCACGACGGTGCGCGCGGCGTTCTCGTACAGGGCGCGGCGGGCGGTGTGGGTGGCCAGGGTGGAGCCGTTGCCGGGCAGGGACAGGCCGATGGCCTCGGTCAGGCAGTTCATCGAGTTGGCGGTGAACATGCCGGAACAGGAGCCGCAGGTCGGACAGGCGTTTTCCTCGATGCGGAGGATGTCCTCGTCCGAGATCTTGTCGTTGACGGCGTCGGAGATCGCGTCGACCAGGTCGAGCGTGCGGACCGTGCCGTCGACGAGGGTGGCCTTGCCGGCCTCCATCGGGCCGCCGGAGACGAAGACCGTGGGGATGTTGAGGCGCAGGGCGGCCATCAGCATGCCCGGGGTGATCTTGTCGCAGTTGGAGATGCAGATCAGGGCGTCGGCGCAGTGCGCCTCGACCATGTACTCCACGCTGTCCGCGATCAGGTCGCGGGAGGGCAGGCTGTAGAGCATGCCGCCGTGGCCCATCGCGATGCCGTCGTCGACGGCGATGGTGTTGAACTCCCGCGCGATGCCGCCGGCCTCCGTGATCGCCTCGGAGACGATCCGGCCGACCGGGGCCAGGTGGGTGTGGCCGGGGACGAACTCGGTGAAGGAGTTGGCGACGGCGATGATCGGCTTCCGCCCGATGTCCGCGCCCGGTACACCGGAGGCGCGCATAAGGGCGCGGGCGCCCGCCATGTTGCGGCCGTGGGTGACGGTGCGGGACCTGAGCTCGGGCATCGTCGCTCGCTCCTCGAAGGTGGGACAGGGAGATGTCTTCTTCGAGCGTACGCCCCGGCTCCAAGATCTGGACATGGTGTCCGGATAGCGGGACGCGCGGCTCACGCCTCGGTCAGATACCGCTGGAGCGTGGGGGCGACCAGTTCGATGATCTCCTCCGGGTCCGCCGAGGCCAGCGGTTCCACCCGGATGACGTAGCGCATGATCGCGATCCCGATCATGTGGGAGGCCGCCAGCTCCGCCCGGAACTTCGGGTCCGGTACGTGCAGGTCTCCGGCGACCCGCTCCAGCAGCCGCCGCAGCACGAAGCCGCGCAGCACTTTCGCCGCCGCCTCGTGCGTCAGCGCCGATCGGATGATCGCCAGCAGGGGCGCGCGTGTCGCCGGGTTCTCCCAGACCCCGATGAAATAGCGGGCGAGTCGCTCACCGACGCCCTCGGGGGACTCGCCGATGACCGCGGGGATGACCATCGCGGGCTCGAAGGAGACCTCGATGGCCGCGGCGAAGACCTCGTCCTTCGTGCCGAAGTAGTGGTGGACGAGGGCGGCGTCGACACCGGCCGCCTTGGCGATGCCGCGCACCGAGGTCTTGTCGTAGCCGCGCTCGGCGAACTCGTCGCGGGCGGCCCGGAGGATGCGCTCACGGGCGCCGGGGCCCTCCGCGGCGGCCCGGGGCGGGCGGCCGCGGCCTCTGCGGGGCTCGGTCATGGGATCCGGGCGGCCGACGCCAGGTGCAGCCGGGTGAAGGCCAGCGCCTCCGCCAGGTCGGCCTCGCGCTCCGCCGCGGACATGGCACGCCGGGTGTTGACCTCGATGACCACGTGCCCGTCGAAGCCGGTGCGCGCCAGGTGCTCCAGCAGCTCGGCGCACGGCTGGGTGCCGCGGCCGGGCACCAGGTGCTCGTCCTTGGCCGATCCCCGGCCGTCGGCGAGGTGGACGTGCCCGAGCCGGTCGCCCATGCGGACGGCCATGTCCAGGGCCTCGGTGCGGGCGGTCGCGGTGTGCGAGAGGTCGATCGTGTAGTGGCGGTAGTCGTCCTTGGTGACGTCCCACTCGGGCGCGTACGCGAGCATCTCGCGGTCCCTGTAGCGCCACGGGTACATGTTCTCCACGGCGAAGCGCACATCCGTCTCGTCGGCCATCCGCCAGATGCCGGAGACGAAGTCACGGGCGTACTGGCGCTGCCAGCGGAACGGCGGGTGGACGACGACCGTGGTCGCGCCGAGCTTCTCGGCGGCGGCCTGGGCGCGCTGCAGCTTCACCCAGGGGTCGGTCGACCAGACGCGCTGGGTGATCAGCAGACAGGGCGCGTGGACCGCGAGGATCGGCACCTCGTGGTAGTCGGAGAGGCGCCGCAGCGCCTCGAGGTCCTGGCTGACCGGGTCGGTCCACACCATGACCTCGACGCCGTCGTAGCCCAGGCGGGCAGCGACCTCGAAGGCCGTCGCCGTCGACTCGGGATAGACCGAGGCCGTGGACAGCGCGACCTTCGCATCCGGGATGCGCACGACTGGTTCTGCCACGAGGGACAGAGTACGGGCCCGGGCTACTCGGGAGGGAGGTGGTCCAGCCGTCGCAGGATGACGCCCTCGCGCAGCGCCCAGGGGCAGATCTCCAGTTCGTCGATGCCGAAGAGGTCCATCGCACCCTCCGCGACCAGCGCTCCCGCCAGCAGCTGCGGGGCGCGGCCCTCGGACACGCCGGGCAGTCCGCAGCGCTCCCTGACGGTCATGACGGCGAGCCGCGGAACCCATTCTTCGAGTGACGTTCGACTCAGCACGCGCTCCGCGTAGAGGCCCTCGCCCGAGCCGGGCGCACCGGCTATCCGGGCCAGCTGCTTGAACGTCTTGGAAGTGGCGACGACATGGTCGGGACGGCCGAACCGGGCGAATTCGCCGACCGTACGGGCGATCTCGGCGCGCACATGGCGGCGCAGCGCCTTCACGTCGGCCGGGTCCGCCGGATCGCCCGGCAGCCAGCCGGCGGTCAGCCGTCCGGCGCCGAGCGGCAGGGACACCGCGGCGTCGGGCTCCTCGTCCATGCCGTAGGCGATCTCCAGGGAGCCGCCGCCGATGTCGAGGAGCAGCAGTTTGCCCGAGGACCAGCCGAACCAGCGGCGGGCGGCCAGGAAGGTGAGCCGGGCCTCCTCCTCGCCGGTGAGGACCTGCAGGTCGACGCCGGTCTCGTCCTTGACGCGCTTGAGGACCAGGTCGGCGTTGCCGGCGTCACGGATGGCGGAGGTGGCGAACGGCAGGACCGCCTCGCAGCCCTTGTCCTCGGCGGTGTGCAGGGCGTCGCCGATGATCGTGACGAGCCGCTCGATGCCGCCGTTGCCGATGGAACCGTCGGGATCGAGGAGTTCGGCGAGGCGCAGTTCCGCCTTGTGCGAGTGGGCGGGCAGCGGCCGGGCGCCCGGGTGGGCGTCCACCACCAGCAGGTGCACCGTGTTCGAACCGACGTCGAGGACTCCGAGTCTCATGGACCGAACGCTACTGCGCCCGGCGCATACGCTTGGTGTGTGCCAAAGACGAAGAAGGCGAAGCCGGGCGACACGCCCAAGGCCGACAAGAAGCACAACAAGATCCTCGTCACCCCATCGAAGCCGGACGTACCTGATGAAAAGGGCCTGGACTTCCCCCGGGCGTGGGTCGAGTTCCCGGACCCGGCCGACGAGGAGCAGGTCTTCCGCTGCGACCTGACGTGGCTGACGTCACGCTGGACCTGCGTCTTCGGCAGCGGCTGCCAGGGCATTCAGGCGGGCCGGGCGGACGACGGCTGCTGCACGCTGGGCGCCCACTTCTCGGACGAGGAGGACGAGCAGCGCGTCGCCTCGTACGTGGACCGGCTCACCCCGGAGCTGTGGCAGTTCCACGACGTCGGGACCGAGTCGGGCTGGGTGCAGCTCGACGAGGACGGCGAGCGCCAGACCCGGCGCTGGAAGGGCTCGTGCATCTTCCAGAACCGCCCGGGCTTCGCGGGCGGCGCGGGCTGCTCGCTGCACATCCTGGCCCTGCGGGAGGGCAAGGAGCCGCTGGAGACCAAGCCCGACGTGTGCTGGCAGCTTCCGGTGCGGCGCACCTACGACTGGATCGACCGGCCGGACGACACGCGGGTCCTCCAGGTGTCGATCGGTGAGTACGACCGCCGGGGCTGGGGCCCGGGCGGACACGACCTGCACTGGTGGTGCACCTCGGCGACCTCCGCGCACGGTGCCGGCGAGCCCGTCTACGTGACCTACCGGCCCGAGCTCACGGAGCTCATGGGCAAGGAGGCCTACGACGTGCTGGTGGAGCTGTGCGAGGCGCGGCTGGCCTCGCAGCTGCCGCTGGTGGCCCCACACCCCGCGGACCCGCGGAACTAGGGACTCGGCACCGGATCCGCGGCCGGGCCCGTCGCCGGGGGCTGCTCGGCGGGCGGCTCCGCGGGCGGCGGGTCCTGGGACGGCGGCGGCGTCGGGTCCTGACTCGGCGGCGGGGTCGTCGGGTCCGGGTCCGGACCCTGGGACGGCGGCGTCGGGTCCGGGTCCTGACTCGGCGGGGCCGGCGGGTGCGGGGCCGGGGTCGTGGGGCGCGGGTCGTGCGACGGCGGCCGGGCCGGACCGTGCCCGTCGATCGCGATCACCGCGCCGGCCGGGTCGACCCCGACGCGCGCGGACCACGGCCCGTTCGGCTGACGGGCGCGGTCGACGGAGACGGACACCGTCACGGACCGGCCGGGATCGAGCGTGCCCGAGGTGCGGCTCGCGTACAGCCAGGGCGCGTCCGTCCAGAGCGACCACTGGACCGGGCCGCCGCCGGAGGCCGTAAGGGTGAGCACCGTCCGGCCGCCGCCGGCCGGCTGGGCCTCGACGGTGATGCGGCCGGGACCGGGCCGCCCGGGAGGGGCCGACGGCGCGGGCGCGCCCGCACTGATCACCTCCACCGAGACGTCGGAGGCGCCGCGGCCCGACTTGAACGGGGGGCCGGGGTCGATCCGCGCGTTGCCCGCGTTCTCGTAGTGCCCCTCACGCGGCTCCTCCCGGACGCCCTGCTCGTCCACGTCGCTCACGGCGACCGACGAGGTGTCGTGGGCCTCCCCGGTCAGCGGCGCGCCGCGGTACGCCGCCCACAGCGCCAGGACGGGCGCCGCGATCACGGTGGCGACCACCGTCGTCGTCACCGCCCGGGCCCGCAGCCGGTCGCGCCGCGCCGCGTGGTCCTTGGGGTCCACGGGGAACCCGTCGCGCCCGAACCGGGGCCCGGCCGCCCGGGCGCGCGGCACGCGCAGCATCGCCGTGTGCGCGGCGGCCCCCGGCGCCTCGACGAGCGGCAGCCTCGCCGGGGTGACGGACGAACCGGGCCACGGCCCGACCGCGCCGGCGCGCTCCGCCGTCCGCCTGCAGCGGGGGCAGTCGTCGACGTGCCGGACGAGCTCGCGGCGCAGTGCGGCGGAGAGCAGCACCTGGTGATCGCCGGTGAGCCGGGCGATCGACGGGCAGGTGCCCGTCTCCACCACGGCGAGGGCCGCGCGGGTGCGCTCCACCTCGCAGGCGGCGGCGGACAGCAACTCGCGCGCGGTGACCTGCTCCATGCCGAGGACGGCGGCGACCTGGCCCGGTGTCAGATCGTGCCGGACGGCCAGCTCCAGCGCCTCGCGCTGCTCCGGGGTGGTGCCGGCGGCCTCCGGCCAGGCGAGCAGGGACAGCTCGCGACGGTGGCGCTCGGCGGTCTCGGCGGGCACGCGCGGCGCGGTCTCCCGGACGGGTGTGCGCCCCGCGTGCGCCCCCTGCCGCCGGCGCCGTTGCTCGGCCAGCTCGCGCAGGCAGGCCCAGCGGGCCAGCGCGTACAGCCAGGCCTTGCGCTGCTCGTCGCCGCCCGGACATCGCCCGAACTGCCGCTCGGAGATGGCCAGGACCTCGCCGAGGGCCGCGGTGGCGCGGTCGTGGTCGCAGAGGACCGACAGGCAGTACGTGAACAGTCCGTCCAGGTAGGGCTCGTAACGCGCGGGCGGGCGCTGCGCCAGGGTCCCGGATCCGCTCCGGGGCGCGCGTCCCTGCGCCCGGTGTGCGCCGGTCGTGTGCGTGGGGGGCTCCAGCCTGCTGCTCGTCACCCGGCGACCGTAGGCAGGTGAAGGCACACTCTTCGCACCCATTCGGCTCTTTTAATCCCTACGGGTGAACGTATCCCTCAAAAGGGGACAGGAGGTTTTGCTTCCGCAGAAGGAAGGGCGATAGGGGCGAACCGCGTTGTCAGTGGGGACCGCTACGGTTTGCGCATGGCTGCCCGTACGAAATCCTCCAAGGACCGGCCGTCCTACCGCTGCACCGAGTGCGGCTGGACGACCGCCAAATGGCTCGGCCGCTGTCCCGAGTGCCAGGCCTGGGGGACGGTCGAGGAGTACGGCGCACCCGCCGTCCGCACCACCGCCGTGGGCCGGGTCACCACCTCCGCGCTGCCCATCGGCCAGGTCGACGGCCGGCAGGCCACCGCCCGCAGCACCGGCGTCGACGAGCTGGACCGCGTCCTCGGCGGCGGACTGGTCCCGGGCGCCGTCGTCCTGCTCGCCGGTGAGCCCGGTGTCGGCAAGTCGACCCTGCTGCTCGACGTCGCGGCGAAGGCGGCGAACGACGAGCACCGCACCCTCTATGTGACCGGCGAGGAGTCCGCGAGCCAGGTCCGGTTGCGCGCCGACCGGATCAACGCGCTCAACGACCACCTCTACCTCGCGGCCGAGACGGACCTGTCCGCCGTCCTCGGCCACCTCGACGAGGTCAAGCCCTCCTTGCTGATCCTGGACTCCGTCCAGACCGTCGCCTCCCCCGAGATCGAGGGCGCGCCGGGCGGCATGGCCCAGGTGCGGGAGGTCGCGGGCGCCCTGATCCGCGCCTCCAAGGAGCGCGGCATGTCCACACTCCTCGTGGGCCACGTCACCAAGGACGGCGCGATCGCGGGCCCCCGCCTCCTGGAACACCTCGTGGACGTCGTCCTGCATTTCGAGGGCGACCGGCACGCCCGTCTGCGCCTGGTCCGCGGCGTGAAGAACAGATACGGCGCCACCGACGAGGTCGGCTGCTTCGAACTGCACGACGAGGGCATCACCGGCCTCGCCGACCCGTCGGGGCTCTTCCTCACCCGCCGCGCCGAGCCCGTGCCCGGCACCTGCCTGACCGTCACCCTCGAAGGCCGCCGCCCACTGGTCGCCGAGGTCCAGGCACTCACCGTCGACTCCCAGATCCCTTCCCCCCGCCGCACCACCTCGGGCCTGGAGACGTCCCGCGTCTCGATGATGCTGGCCGTACTGGAGCAGCGGGGCCGGATCAGCGCGCTCGGCAAGCGGGACATCTACTCCGCGACGGTCGGCGGGGTGAAGCTCTCCGAGCCGGCCGCGGACCTGGCGATCGCGCTGGCCCTCGCCTCCGCGGCGAGTGACACCCCGCTGCCGAAGAACCTCGTCGCCATCGGCGAAGTGGGGCTCGCGGGCGAGGTACGGCGGGTCACAGGCGTACAGCGGCGCCTGGCCGAGGCGCACCGGCTGGGGTTCACCCACGCGCTGGTGCCGGGGGATCCGGGGAAGGTGCCGGCGGGGATGAGGGTCACGGAGGTGGCGGACATGGGGGAGGCGCTGAGGGTGCTGCCTCGCTCGCGGCGCAAGGCGGAGGCGCCGCAGTCCTGACGTCCGCCGGTCCCGGCCCGACGCCCCGCACCCCGCGGCGCGGCCCCCCACCGAACCGGGGCTCCGCCCCGGACCCGGCCCCGCCTGTGGCCGGCCTGTCCCCCCACCCCGTCCCTTCCCGAACCCGGGGCTCCGCCCCGGACCCGGCCCGGCTGTCTGCGGACGGGCCCGTTGTGCCCACCCTCCCCCAAGCTCTCGGCTCCCGCTCGATCAGGGGGAGACCCTCACCACCCCGCGGAACGACTGCCCACAACAGGTGCACCCGGGCCGACAACCGGATCAGCGGGCCACAACAGGTGCACCCCGGCCGCCCACCGGAGCGACGGGCCCCGGCCCGCACCGATCCGCAGTCGGCATCCGGCGCAGGGGTGGGGCCGTGCAGGGTCGTCCCCGCAGGGGATGGCGGCCGGGAAACGGCTCCCTCACCAAGTGACCTCGGGCCGCCGGCCCCGTGGGGGTGCCCCCTCTGGGGGAGAGTCGAGCCCGGAGGGGCCGCACCCCCCACCCACCGGCAGGCCGCACACCCGCACCCGGAACGGGCTGGGCCCACCCACTGGCAGGCGCCGCACCCCCACCCGGAAACGGCCAGCCCCACCCACCGGCAGCCACCGCACCCTCACCCGGAAACGGCCGGCCCCACCCACTGGCAGCCACCGCACCCCGTGCACCCGCGGGGCGCCGCGCGTGCGCCCCGCGCGGCGGCGTGAGGGACGGCATGGGCGCTGGGCCGCCCGGCGCGGGGCATCGGTCGCTAGACTTTGCCCTGGTCTCGCCCATCCGTACGAGCCGGAGGAGTGCAGTGGCAGCCAACGACCGGGCAGCAGCACCCGGAAAGTCCGGCGGAGGCTCCGGCAATGAAGCACTGATGCGCGCTTCGCTGAGCGCGGTCGCGCCCGGCACGTCCCTGCGGGACGGCCTGGAGCGCATCCTCCGCGGAAACACCGGTGGTCTGATCGTCCTCGGCATGGACAAGACCGTCGAGTCGATGTGCACGGGCGGGTTCGTGCTGGACGTGGAGTTCACCGCGACCCGGCTCCGCGAGCTGTGCAAGCTCGACGGCGCGCTGATCCTCGACAAGGACATCACCAAGATCCTCCGGGCCGGCGTGCAGCTGGTGCCGGACGCGTCGATCCCCACCGAGGAGACCGGTACCCGCCACCGCACGGCGGACCGCGTGTCCAAGCAGTGCGGCTTCCCGGTCGTGTCGGTCTCCCAGTCCATGCGGCTGATCGCGCTGTACGTCGACGGCGAGCGCCGTGTCCTGGAGGAGTCGGCCGCGATCCTGTCGCGAGCCAACCAGGCGCTGGCGACCCTGGAGCGGTACAAGCTCCGTCTCGACGAGGTGGCGGGCACGCTCTCCGCGCTGGAGATCGAGGACCTGGTGACGGTCCGGGACGTGACGGCCGTGGCCCAGCGCCTCGAAATGGTCCGCCGGATCGCCACCGAGATCGCCGAGTACGTGGTGGAGCTCGGTACTGACGGCCGGCTGCTCGCCCTGCAGCTCGACGAGCTGATCGCGGGTGTCGAGCCGGAGCGCGAGCTGGTGATCCGGGACTACGTGCCGGAGCCGACGGCCAAGCGTTCCCGTACGGTCCCCGAGGCGCTGACGGAGCTGGACGCGCTCAGCCACGCCGAGCTGCTGGAGCTGCCCATCGTGGCCCGTGCCCTGGGGTACAGCGGCTCGCCGGAGACGCTGGACTCGGCGGTCTCGCCGCGCGGGTACCGGCTGCTGGCGAAGGTGCCGCGGCTGCCCGGCGCGATCATCGAGCGGCTGGTGGAGCACTTCGGCGGGCTGCAGAAGCTGCTCGCGGCGAGCGTCGACGACCTGCAGACCGTCGACGGTGTCGGCGAGGCGCGTGCCCGCAGTGTCCGCGAGGGCCTGTCGCGGCTCGCCGAGTCGTCGATCCTGGAGCGCTACGTCTGATCCTCCGGATACCGGGACCCCTCGGTCCCGGGCCGAGGTCCGTCAGCCCGTCCGCCCGGTCGGCCCGTCGGTCGGCCGATCCGCCAGTGGGTCTGCCGTCAGCCCGTCGGTCCCAGGCCGAGGTCCGTCAGCCGTCAGCCAGCCGGGCGGCCAGCCGCGCGTCGATCAGCCAGCCGGTGGCCGGCCCGCCGGCCGATCAGCCCGCCGGTCGGCCAGTCCGTCAGTCCTTGGTCAGCTGGAACGACGCCGGCAGCACCTTCGCGCCCGGCACGGTGGCCTCCACCAGATAGGTGCCGGCTCCCGAGGCGGCCGCGGGCGGCGTCGCGCACTGCGGGGCGCTGGGCCTGCGGTCCCACTCGACGGTGTGCGTGATCGTCCCACCGGCCGGGACGCGCAGCAGCAGGGCGGCGGCGTCGCGCGGGCAGTCCTTCGACGACCAGACCTGGTCGGCCTCGTCGTCCTTGATGGTCAGTACGGCCGCCTTGGGCCCGAAGTCCGCCTTGCAGGTGGTGGTGGAGGTGTTCTTGGCGACGAGCTGGAACCGTGGCTTCTCGCCGGGCGCGTACGCGTTCCGCACGCTGCGCAGGGTCAACTGGAGGTCGCCGGGTCCGCAGTTAGGGAGGGGCGAGTTGGCCGGCACCTGCTGGCCGGAGTTCGCGCCGCTCCCGCTGCCGCCGCCCCCCGTTCCGGCGTCGCCCGCACCGCCTGCGGACGTGCTGTCGCCGTTCTTGCCGGAGTCCGCCCCCGCGTCCGCGCCACCGCCGCCGGTGCCGGCCTCGCCGCTCCCTCCGGGCGTGCCCGGTTCGTCGCGACCGCCCGGCTGTTCGCTGATCGCCGGGCCGGAAGGGTCGTCCCCCGGCGTGATGGAGGGCGCGGGTGTGGACCCGTTGGAGCTGTCGCTCCCCTTCTTGCCGCTGCCGTCACCCGAACTGACGACCCATACGATCAGCAGCGCGAGCAGCGCGACCAGACTCGCCGCGACTGCCCTCCGTCGCCAGTAGATGGAGGAGGGAAGCGGCCCGACCGGATTGCGCAGAGATCCCACGGACCGAACTGTACGAGAGATCCGCGCCAACTCCCGCCCCACCCGCCGCCTGTACACCAATTTTGCCGATGATCACATCCTGTGGTGCATCGAACAGCCCACAGGATGCACCCCCGCCGTCCTCCGGTACGGGCGACGCGGCGGAGGGCCGCTTCCGGCGGCCAGGTACCGTCCGTAACCATGAGTCAGGACCTCTATCGCGACATCACCGATTTCGCCCACGACACCCCGGGGTGGGTGCAGCTCCTCGCCGAAGTGTGGACCGAGGCCGGTCTGCTGCTGTTCGGTGTGCTGTTCCTCGTCGCCTGGTGGCGGGCGCGGCCCTCCGGTTCCAAGGCGGTGGCGCTGGCCGTCCTCGCGCCGCTCGGCACGGCTTTCGGGTACGTGGTCAGTGAATTGCTGAAGTCGGTGGTGGACGAGGAGCGTCCGTGCCGGGCGGTCGCGGGCGCGGCCCCCTCGCTGGTGGAGTGCCCGCCGTACGGCGACTGGTCCTTCCCGAGCAACCACTCGGCCATCGCGGGTGCCGCGGCGATCGCGCTGGTGCTGGCGTGGCGCGGGATCGGATGGCTGACCGTGCCGATGGCGTTGCTGATGGCGTTCTCGCGGGTGTTCGTCGGGGTGCACTACCCGCACGACGTGGCGACCGGGCTGGTGCTGGGCGCCGTCGCCGCTACCGTCTTCGTCACGCTGCTGACCCGGCCGACCCGGTCGCTGGTCGAGACGATGCGTCTGAGCAGGTCGGGAGCCGCGAACTGGCTGGCCGGGCCCGGTCCGGCCGTACCCGTGCCGCAGCGGCGGCGGGAACCGATGCACCGCCGCTCCTGAGGAACGTGCCAGGATCGGGGGTGCCATGACTGCGACCGACACCCCCGCCCCGGGCGGCCCCGCCGCCGAGGAGCTGCACGCCCCCGTCCTCGCCTGGTTCGACCAGCACGCCCGCGACCTGCCCTGGCGCCGCCCCGAGGCGGGTGCGTGGGGCGTGATGGTCAGCGAGTTCATGCTGCAGCAGACACCGGTCAGCCGGGTGCTGCCGGTGTACGAGCAGTGGCTGGCCCGCTGGCCGCGCCCCGCCGATCTGGCCGCCGAGGCGCCCGGTGAGGCGGTCCGCGCCTGGGGCCGGCTGGGTTACCCGCGCCGTGCGCTGCGGCTGCACGGGGCGGCGGTCGCCATCACCGAGCGGCACGAGGGCGTCGTACCGGACGATCACACCCTGCTGCTCGCGCTGCCGGGCATCGGGGAGTACACGGCCGCCGCGGTGGCCTCGTTCGCGTACGGGCAGCGCCACGCCGTGCTGGACACCAATGTGCGGCGGGTGCTGGCCCGTTCGGTGACGGGGGTGCAGTACCCGCCGAACGCCACCACCGCCGCCGAGCGGAGGCTGGCGCGGGAGCTGCTGCCGGCCGAGGAGGCCCGGGCGGCCCGCTGGGCCGCGGCCTCCATGGAGCTGGGCGCGCTGGTGTGCACGGCGAAGAACGAGGACTGCGCGCGCTGCCCGATCGCCCGTAGCTGCGCCTGGCGGCTGGCCGGCAAGCCGGCGCACGACGGCCCGCCGCGGCGCGGCCAGACCTATGCCGGGACGGACCGCCAGGTGCGGGGCAAGCTCCTCGCCGTGCTGCGCGACGCGGTGGCGCCGGTGGAACAGGCGGTGCTGGACGCGGTGTGGGACGAGCCGGTGCAGCGCGCCCGGGCGCTGGACGGACTGGTCGCCGACGGCCTGGTGGAGCCGCTGGAGGGCGGCCTGTACCGCCTTCCGCTGGGCTGAGGTCCCTGTCACGACACTGTCACCCACCGCTGTTACAGCATCGCTGTTACACAACCGATGGACAGCCGTGCATCCGCCGACGGCTGCCTCGGACAACCCCGTGACAAGAGCTCCGTAGCGTCTTCGACGTAAAGCAGAGCACTGCGTGAACGCACTGCTCACCACGGGGATGTGTCACTCACGGGGAACGGAGGCGGTTCGGGATGTCGCACGGCGAGGTGCTCGAATTCGAGGAGTACGTACGCACTCGGCAGGACGCCCTGCTGCGCAGCGCGAGGCGTCTCGTCCCGGACCCGGTCGACGCCCAGGACCTGCTGCAGACCGCGCTGGCCCGGACCTTCGGCCGCTGGGACGGGATAGCGGACAAGGCGCTGGCCGACGCCTACCTCCGCCGGGTGATGATCAACACGCGTACCGAGTGGTGGCGTGCCCGCAAGCTCGAAGAGGTGCCCACCGAGCAGCTGCCGGACGCCTCCGTCGACGACGCCACCGAGCAGCACGCCGACCGCGCCCTGCTGATGGACATACTCAAGGTGCTCGCCCCCAAGCAGCGCAGCGTCGTCGTGCTGCGGCACTGGGAGCAGATGAGCACCGAGGAGACCGCCGCCGCACTCGGCATGTCGACCGGTACGGTGAAGAGCACGCTTCACCGGGCGCTCGCGCGGCTCCGCCAGGAGCTGGAGAGCCGGGACATCGACGCCCGTGCCCTGGAGCGTACGGACCGTGCGGCGCGTACGGTCGGACGCGGTCACGAACGGGGGCGGGAGCGGTGCGCGGCCTGAGCGCCAGACACGACAGCGGTCACCTGAGCGATACCAGCACCACTGGCACAACCGGTACGACCAGAACCGCCGGCACGGCCGGCGGGCAGAGGATCCGGGCGGCGGGCACTACGGCAACGGCCGTGCTCGCCGCCATCGGCCTGCTCACGGCCGGGTGCTCCACCGGCGGCACGGGCACCCGGGACGAGGGCGCGGCCCGCACGGACCAGGGTGCCCCCTCTCCGGCGCCGACCGCCTCGTCCTCCACCCCGCCGATGAAGAAGATCAACGCGGTCGAGCTGCTCAAGAGCGACCCGAAGGTCAGCGCCCAGGTCAAGGACGACCTCCGGCCCTGCACCGCGGACGACTACCCCGTCGACACGTCGTACGGGAACCTGACCAACACCGGCACGCCCGACGTCGTGGTGAATGTGCTGACGTGTGCCGACGCCGTGGGGATCGGCACCTACGTGTACCGGTTCCAGGACCAGAAGTACGAGAATGTGTTCGCCTTCGAGGAGCCGGCCGTGTACTCCGCGATCGACCGTGGCGATCTGATCGTCACGCAGCAGATGTACGCGAAGGGCGATCCGGTGGCATACCCGTCCGGCGAGGACGTGATCACGTACCGCTGGATGGGGAACAAGTTCACGGAGCACGACCGGGTGCACAACGAGTACAGCAAGGCGGTCGGCGACGGGGGCATCGACGGCCCCGACGAGCCGAGCGCGCCGAGCGAGAACTGAGAGATCACGTCGATGGCCGAGACCCATGTGCTGTTCGTCGAGGACGACGACGTCATCCGCGAGGCCACGCAGCTGGCACTGGAGCGGGACGGCTTCGCCGTGACCGCCATGCCGGACGGGCTGTCCGGCCTGGAGGCCTTCCGCGCGCGGCAGCCCGACATCGCGCTGCTGGACGTCATGCTTCCCGGTATGGACGGCGTGAGCCTGTGCCGGCGCATCCGCGACGAGTCGACCGTGCCGGTGATCATGCTGTCGGCGCGTGCCGACTCCATCGACGTCGTGCTGGGCCTGGAGGCCGGGGCCGACGACTACGTCACCAAGCCGTTCGACGGCGCGGTGCTGATGGCCCGCATCCGCGCCGTGCTGCGCCGCTTCGGGCACGCCGGCGGGCCGGCCGGCGGCGCCGACGCGGACGCGGAGGACGAGCAGCACGGTGTGCTGGTCTTCGGCGACCTGGAGGTCGACACCGAGGGCATGGAAGTGCGCAGGGGCGGTACGCCGGTGGCGCTGACCCCCACCGAGATGCGGCTGCTGCTGGAGTTCTCGTCCGCGCCGGGCACCGTCCTGTCGCGCGACAAGCTGCTGGAGCGGGTCTGGGACTACGGGTGGGGCGGTGACACCCGGGTCGTGGACGTGCACGTCCAGCGCCTGCGCACCAAGATCGGCCAGGACCGGATCGAGACGGTCCGCGGCTTCGGCTACAAGCTCAAGGCATGAAGCGTTTCGCCCTGCGCACCGGGGTTCGCTGGAAGATCTCCATCGCCATCGCGGCCGTGGGCGCGCTCATCGCGGTCGCGCTGAGCCTCGTCGTCCACAACGCCGCCCGGGTGTCGATGCTCGACAACGCGCGCGAGGTGCAGATGGAGCGCCTGCTGTTCGCGCAGCGGATGTACGAGTCGCAGAAGCCGCCCAAGGAGCCCCGGCTCGGCACGAAGGTCAACGACCCGGCGCTGCCCCCCGAGCTCGACGAGCTGATGCGGGAGCGACGGCGCGGGACGTACGTCCAGGAACACCCCACCGGAGCCCCGGACGTGTGGGCCGCGGTGCCCCTGGCCAACGGCGACGTGCTGTCCCTCCACACCCAGTTCGCCAGCCGCAGTACGACGATCATGAAGGACCTGGACGAGGCCCTGGTCGTCGGCTCGGTCTCCGTGGTCTTCGGTGGCTGCGCCCTCGGCGTGCTCATCGGCGGACAGCTGTCCCGTCGGCTGCGCAAAGCCGCGACCGCGGCCGGGAAGGTCGCCCAGGGCAACACGGAGGTGCGCGTACGCGACGCCATCGGCGGTGTCGTACGCGACGAGACCGACGAACTGGCGCGGGCCGTGGACGCCCTGACCGACGCGCTCGGCGAGCGCATCGAGGCCGAACGGCGCGTCACCGCGGACATCGCGCACGAACTGCGCACCCCGGTGACCGGACTGCTCACCGCGGCCGAACTGCTGCCGCCCGGCCGCCCCACCGAACTCGTGCGGGACCGCGCGCAGGCGATGCGCACGCTGGTCGAGGACGTGCTGGAGGTGGCCCGCCTGGACAGCGCATCGGAACGCGCCGAACTCCAGGAGATCGCGCTGGGCGAGTTCGTCAGCCGCCGGGTCCGCGTGCTCGACCCGGAGGTGATCGTGCGGGTCGTGCACGAATCGTGGGTCAACACCGATCCGCGCCGGCTGGAGCGGATCCTGGGCAACCTCCTCGCCAACGCCGCCAAACACGGCAAGGGGCCGGTCGAGGTCACCGTCGAGGGCCGCGTGCTGCGCGTCCGCGATCACGGGCCCGGCTTCCCCGAGGAACTGCTGCGCGAAGGGCCGAGCCGGTTCCGCACGGGCGCGAGCGACCGCGCGGGCCAGGGACACGGTCTCGGGCTGACGATCGCGGCCGGTCAGGCACGGGTGCTGGGGGCCAGGCTGACGTTCCGCAACGCGGCGCCGGAGGGCACCGCGCCGGGAACGGGCGGGGCGATCGCGGTGCTGTGGCTGCCGGAGCACGCGCCGACGGCGACGGGCAGCTTCCCGATGATCCAGTTCCCGGACACGCACTGAAGGGACGGGGTGCCGTCCCGATGGGCGGTTGCCCCTGCCTCTTCCCGGGTGCGGGGCCCTGCGGGTGCGGATGCGGGTGCGGGTGCGGTACCGGCCCGGTGGGCGGGTCTGCCCTTTCCCGGGTGCGGGCCCGGTGCCGACCCGGTGGGCGGGTCTGCCCTTTCCCGGGTGCGGGCCCGGTGCCGACCCGGTGGGCGGGTCTGCCCTTTCCCGGGTGCGGGTGTGGTGGCTGCCGGTGGGTGGGGGTGTGGCCCCTCCGGGCTCGACTCTCCCCGCCGCCGGCCCCGTGGGGGTGCCCCCTCTGTAGGGGAGCCGTTTCCCGGCCGCCATCCCCTGCGGGGACGACCCTGCACGGCCCCACCCCAGCGCCGACGGTCAGGTGCGGCTCGTGTGTGGTTGGGGCCCGCCACTTCGGTTGGCGGTCCGGGTGCACCCCGTTGTGGGCAGCTTGGGGTTGGGCGCCCTCCGGGGCGGACCCGTTGCGGGCAGTCGCTCCGCAGGGCGATGGGGGTCCCCCTGCTCGAGCGGAGCCGAGAGCCTTGGGGAGGGTGGGCGCCCTCCGGGGCCGACCCGTTGTGGGCAGTCGTTCCGCAGGGCGGAACGGGTGGGCACAACGGGACCACCGGGCCGAAGACGAACAGGGGTCCGGGGCGGAGCCCCGGGGGTGGGCCCGCACCGTGGGGGTGCGGTACTGCGGGACCGGGGGCGGAGCCCCGGGGGTGGCCCGCACTCTGCGGGTGCGGTGCCGCGGGTCCGGGGCGGAGCCCCGGGGTCAGGCGGGGGCGCCGGCCAGTTCGGTCTCGGCGTCGCGGGACGCCGGAGTCTTCGGCCCCGCACCCTTCAGCGGCACCTCCTTGACGAAGAACGCCGCGACGAAGGCGATCACCGCAACCCCCGCGCCGACCAGGAACGCCGCGTGTGTCCCGGACGCCACGGCGAACTCGTACGCCTCGCGCAGCGGGTCCGGCAGCTTCGCCAGGCTCGCCGCGTCGAGCTGCGCGGACTGCTGGGTGGCCGCGCCGCCGCCGCGGGCCGCCATCTCGTCCTGGACCCGGTCCGTGAACAGCGCGCCCATGATCGCGACACCGAACGAGGAGCCGAGCGTGCGGAAGAGGGTGGTCGAGGAGGAGGCGACGCCCATGTCCTTCATCTCGACGCTGTTCTGCGCGACGAGCATGGTGATCTGCATGAGGAAGCCCATGCCCGCGCCGAGCACGGCCATGTAGAGGCCGGAGACGAGCCGCGACGTGCCGGTGTCCATCTGGGCGAGCAGGAACAGTCCGGCGACCATCAGCGCGCCGCCGGCGATCGGGAAGATCTTGTACTTGCCGCTGTTGGTGGTCACCCGGCCGGCGATGAGTGAGACGACCATCATCGAGAGCAGCATCGGCAGCAGGAGGAGGCCCGAGTTGGTCGCGGACGCGCCCTGCACGGACTGCTGGAACAGCGGCAGGAAGAGGACGGCCCCGAACATCACGAAGCCGGTGAAGAAGCCGATCACCGACATGAGGGTGAAGTTGCGGCTGCGGAAGATGTGCAGCGGCATGATCGGTTCGGCCGCGCGCGTCTCCACGTACAGGAAGGCGAGGAGCGCGGCGACGCCGACCGCGGTCAGGCCGAGGATCTGGGCGGATGCCCAGGCGTACTCGGTGCCGCCCCAGGTGGTGACCAGCACGATCGAGGTGATGCCGAGGGTCAGCAGGCCGGCGCCGAGGAAGTCGATGCGGGTCCGTCCGGTGCGCTCCCGCTTCGGCAGCTGCAGGACGACGGTGACCATGGCCAGCGCGACCGCGCCGAGCGGCAGGTTGATGTAGAAGGACCAGCGCCAGCCCCAGTGGTCGGTGATGGTGCCGCCGACGAGCGGGCCGCCGATCATGGCGAGCGCCATGACGCCGGCCATCATGCCCTGGTACTTGCCGCGCTCCCGGGGCGGTATGAGGTCACCGATGATCGCCATGACGCCGACCATCAGGCCGCCGGCTCCCAGGCCCTGGACGGTACGGAAGCCGATCAGCTGGCCCATGTCCTGGGCCATGCCACTGAGCGCCGAGCCGAGCAGGAAGATCACGATCGCGGTGAGGAAGATTCCCTTGCGGCCGTAGAGGTCGCCGAGCTTGCCCCAGATGGGAGTGGAGGCGGCGGTGGCCAGCGTGTATGCGGTGACGACCCACGACAGGTGTTCCAGGCCGCCGAGCTCGCCGACGATCGTCGGCATCGCGGTCCCGATGATCATGTTGTCGAGCATCGCGAGCAGCATCGCGATCATCAGCGCGAGCAACACCACCCGTACGCTCCGCTGCGGTTTCCCCGTGTCGGTCATTTCTCCACTCCACACTTACTTGCCGCCCGGCTAGTTCACTACACTGGGGACCGTAGACCCGTCACTAGCCGGGCGTCAAGTAAGTTTCTGAGAGGACCTGAGGACCATGGCCCGAGGCAACACACGCCAGCGCATTCAGGACGTGGCCCTGGAACTCTTCGCGGAGCAGGGCTACGAGAAGACCTCTCTGCGTGAGATCGCCGAGCGGCTCGGGGTCACGAAGGCGGCGCTGTACTACCACTTCAAGACCAAGGAAGACATCGTCATCAGCCTCTTCCAGGACCTGACGCGGCCCATCGACGAGCTCATCGACTGGGCGGGCGGCCAACCGCGGACCCTGGAGACCAAGCAGGAGATCCTGCGCCGCTACCACCGGGCACTTCTGGGCGCGGCCCCGTTGTTCCGCTTCATGCAGGAGAACCAGGCCACGGTGCGCGACCTCGCCATCGGCGAGACGTTCAAGGAGCGCATGGTGACCTTGACGCGGCTGGTGCAGGAGCCGGAGTTCAGCATGGCGGACCGGGTGCGCTGCATCAGCGCGCTGTTCACCATGCACGCCGGGATGTTCTTCATGCAGCACGTCGAAGGCGACCCCGAGGAGAAGCGTGAAGCCGTCCTGGAGGTCGCCATCGATCTGGTGACACAGGCCCATCAGGGCCGTCCGTAACGCGGAGGTCAGATGGTGACACCCTCGGCACGCAGGAACTTCGACGGGTTGAGCGCCGAGCCGTAGTTCGGGGTCGTACGGATCTCGAAGTGCAGGTGCGGGCCGGAGGAGTTGCCGGTGTTGCCGGACCGGGCGATGAGCTCGCCGGTCCGCACGGTCTCACCGATGCCGACGTTGATCTTCGACAGGTGTGCGTACTGGGAGTACTTGCCGTTGGCGTGCTTGATCACGACGGCGTTGCCGTACGCGGGACCGTCACCGGCGCCGTTCGGGCCGGCCTTCACGACGATGCCGGAGTGCACGGCCTTGACCGGGGTGCCGACCGGCACGGCGAAGTCCTGGCCGGAGTGCTTGTTCGTCCACATGGCGCCGCCCTGGTTGAAGCTGGCGGTCAGGGTGTAGCCGAGCACCGGCTTGACCCAGGAGGCCGCCTTCTTCGCGGCCGCCTTCTTCGCGGCAGCGGCCTTCTGGGCGGCCGCGGCCTTCTTCGCGGCGGCGGCCTTCTGGGCGGCGGCGATCTGCTGGGCGGCCTTGGCCTGCGCGTCGGCCTGGGCGGCGACGGCGGCGGCGGTGCCGGCGACGGGAGTCGTCTTGCTCTCGGCGGCGAAGGCGGCACCGCCTCCGAACACCATCGACGCTCCCATGCCGACGGCGGCCAGGGCGACGACGGCGTTGCGGGTGGAGTGGGTGCGCTTCGACATACGGGGAAGACCTCCGGACAAGAGCGGACCCGGCGCGAGTGGCGCGCCGGGCGGTGGGCTCATCCTTGGTAACCCGTGCACCCATCTCGCCTCAAACCCCCCAACTACGACATCTGGTCGTAGTGGAGCCGGTGTGAGCTGACCGCTTGACGCCGGCCACCATCCAAGGCTTAGCGCCCGAAATGTCCTTAGAAAGTAAGGTTTGCTCCGCCGCCCATGGGTGCCGCCTGCGGCTTTCCGGCAGGCCCACCCGGCCCATCCGGTGACCGGTGCCCACCGACCGGCCCCGGCACCGCCCCGAAGCCGCCCGATCAGGCCGCTGATGCACTATTCCGCGTAGTACCGCCCGAAACGCCTGTGCGCCTTGTCACGGCCCAGGGCCCCTCGGCGGCCGTTTCCGGGACCGCGGTCCGCGACCACGGATACGCTCGGCACGTCGCCGATCATGCTGCGGCCCACCCGGCCACGGCTCGCGACCACGGCTACCGCACGGCTCCGGGGGGACCCACGTGGATCCAGCACTCATCGGCACGCGTCTCGCTTCGGGAGCGATCACACCGCTGATCAAGAAGCTGTTCGTGCAGGAGGGTCCCGGTGCCGGCCTCACCGAACGGAGCGTGCGGCTGTCCCGGCTGGTCTCCTTCCGGGGGGAGCAGCGGACGCTCGGCGAGCGGGACGTGCGCAAGCTGGCCGGCAGGCTCGTCGCGGACGCGCTCGCCGTCCCCGCCGAGCCGCCCTTCCCGCACGACGAGGCGGAAGCCGTCACCGACACCCTGGCCCGCACGCTCCTCGCCCTCGGCGACCTCGACATGGACGACGTACAAGCGGTCCGCCTCGGCCACCACGAGCTGGCCCGGCGCCTGAGGGCCGCCGGACCCGGACCGGACGGGCTCTCCGCCGACGCGGCGCACTTCCTCGACTCGGTCACCGCATGGGCCTGCCTGCACATCCTGCACTTCTTCAGCCAGCGCTCCACGTTCGTCGCCCGCACCCTGGTCGAGCAGAGCCGGACCCAGGCCGAGCTGATCGCCAAGATCGACCAGCTGATCTCCCGTACGCCCCGGCCCGACGCCCGCGACGCGGCCTTCGAGCGGCGCTACCACGCCCACATCGCCAAGAAGCACGGCAACCTGACGATCTACGGCATCGATCTGCACAACACACCCGACGCGTGGGCGCTGGACGCGGCATACCTGTCGCTGGAGGCGAGCGAGCCGGACGCCCGGGTCACGGAGCGCCTCCCGGACCGGTCGGAGGAGGGCGCAACGGCCGTCCGTGACCTTCCGGAGCGTCGCACCTCCGCCGACCAGGCGCTCGCACGGGCGGAACGGGTACTGCTGCGCGGTGTGGCCGGCTCCGGCAAGACCACCCTCGTCCAATGGCTCGCGGTGTCGGCCTCCCGGCCCGACCTGGACGACCGGATGGCGTATCTGCGGGACCGCGTCCCCTTCGTCCTGCCGCTGCGCACCCTCACCCGGCACGGGGAGCGGCTCCCGGCACCCGATCGCTTCCTCTCCGCCGTCGGCTGCCCGCTCGGCCCGCCCGACGGCTGGGTCGACCGCGTCCTCACGGCCGGACGCGGCCTGATCCTGGTGGACGGTGTGGACGAGGTCCCGGAGGCGGAACGCGAGCGCACCCGCCGCTGGCTGCGGGACCTGCTGGTCACGTACGACGGGGGCAACCGCTGGCTCGTCACTTCCCGGCCGTCGGCCGTCCGCGACGACTGGCTGACCGCGGACGGTTTCGCCGAGCTCGCCCTCTCCCCCATGAACCGCACGGAGGTGGCCTCCTTCGTGCGCCGCTGGCACGTGGCCGCCGGGCCGGCGGCCGCGACGTACGAACAGCCGCTCCTCGACGCCCTGCGCACCCAGCAGGACCTCGCCCGGCTCGCCACCAACCCGCTGATGTGCGGACTGGTCTGCGCCCTGCACCGCGACCGGCGCGGCTTCCTCCCCCGCGGCCGGGCCGCCCTGTACGACGCCGCCCTGTCCATGCTGCTCGCCCGCCGCGACCGCGAGCGGGACATGGGCGACACGACGGGCGTCGGACTCGGCGAAGCGCCGCAGATCCGGCTCATACAGCGGCTCGCGTACTGGCTGACCGTCAACGGCCGTACGGAGATCGATCGTTCGCGCGCCGAGGCGATCGTCCTCGACGCGATCCCCGCCATTCCGGAGGCGGCCGCCGCCGGCAAGCCGGAAAGGGTCTTCGCACACCTGCTCCAGCGCAGCGGCCTGCTGCGCGAACCGGGGCCGGGCACCGTCGACTTCGTCCACCGGACCTTCCAGGACTACCTGGCCGCCAAGGCTCTCGTGGACGACTGGCACATCGGCGTCCTCACCGACCACGCGGCCGACGACCAGTGGGAGGACGTGATCCGTATGGCGGTGGCCCATGCGCGGCCCCGTGAATGCGCCGAGATCTTCACGGAGTTGCTCGCCGCCGCGGACAGGGTGGCGGACCGGCGCACCCGGCTGCGTGTCCTGATGGTCGCGGCGGCGGCCCTGGACCACGCGACGGAGCTCGACCCGGACGTCCGGCGCGCGATCCTGGACCGCACGGCGGACGTCGTCCCGCCCCGCACGGCGGAGGAGGCACGGCAGCTGGCGGCGGTCGGACCGGTGGTGCTCGACCTCTTGCCCGGGCCGGAGAGCCTGGACGAGGAGCAGGCGCTGGCGGCCGTCATCACGGCCACCCACATCCAGGCCGACGCGGCCCTCCCCTATCTCGCCCGCTTCGTCGACCACGCCTCGCTGCGCGTGCGCTCCCAACTCATGTGGGGCTGGTCACGCTTCGAGACGGCGGCCTACGCCGAGGAGATCGTGGCGCGGCTGCGCCAGGACCGTCTCCGTTTCACGGTCACCTCCGACGACCAGGTCACGGAGCTGCTCCGGCGGGACCTGCGGCCGTCCCGGCTGGAGATCCGCGAGAAGGTCTCCGACACCCGGCTCGCCGAGCTGCTCACGCACTGCGACCCGGCCTCGCTCTCCCTGCGGCGCTCCGGGCCGGGACCGGACCTGAGCGCCCTCGGTGCCCTGAACCGGCTCACCGCACTGGATCTCGTCCTCGAGCAGTGGGCGACCTGGCACCTCGACTCGCTGCCCGCCGACGCGCCTCTGGCCGCCCTCGGGATGACTCCCCTCCCCGCCGAGGGGCTGGGCGGGCTGCGCCGACGCCCTGCGCTCGGTCTGCTCGGGCTGGAAGGGGTCGGCGCGCTGTCGGCCGGTGATTGGCAGGTGATCGAGGAACTGCCGGAGCTCAACGCCCTCCGCTGCACCGCGACGGCACTCGCCTCGGCCCCGGCCTCCCTGCGCCTTCCCCGCATCACCTGGCTCGCCCTCGGCCAAGACCGGGCCCCTGTGCCGACTGAGCAGGTGGTCCGCACCTTCCCCCGGGTCGAGGAACTGATCGTCGAGAGCGGCCCCTCCGGGCACGCGCTGGACGCGACGCCCTTCGCGGCTCTGCGCCACCTCGAGTGGCTCCACTGCGACGCCGGCGTCACGGGCACGGAACACTTGCCGCCCACCGTCCAGGTCACTCCCTGACTCCACGGCAGGCCTTCTTCCCAGCCCCATCCGGCTCCGTCATCCTCCTCCCCATGAGACACGTGACGCGCGTGACCGCCCTGGCCCTCGGACTCGCCGCCCTGCTCGCGGGGAGCACCCTCGGCTCACCGCCCGCCGGTGCCGGGCCGTCCGACACCGGGCTCAAGGGCGCCATCGACACGATCCTCACCGACCCCCGGCTCGACGGCGGCGCCGTGAGCGTCGTGGTCGCCGACGCGACCACCGGGGACACGCTGTACCAGCGCGACGGGGGCGACCGGCTGATGCCCGCCTCCAACACCAAGATCGCCACGTCCCTCGCGGCCATGGCGCTGCTCGGCCCCGACCACCGCTTCCGCACCGAGGTGCTGGCCACGGCACGGCCCAGGGCCGGGGTGCTCCACGGGGACCTCTATCTGCGCGGCACCGGCGACCCCACCACCCTCGCCAAGGACTACGACGGCCTCGCCGCCGAGGTCGCCGCGGCCGGCATCAAACGGGTCACCGGCCGGATCGTCGCCGACGACACCCGCTTCGACACCCAGCGACTGGGCCGCTCCTGGGCGGCCGACGACGAGTCGTCGTACTACTCCGCGCAGATCTCCCCGCTCACGGTCGCCCCGGACACCGACTACGACTCCGGCACGGTCGTCGTCGAGGCCACCCCGGCCGGCGGGGTGGGCGGCAGACCGGGCGTGACCGTCACCCCCGCGACGGCGTACGTACGCATCGACAACCGCGCCACCACCGTCGCCGCCGGGCAGCCCGACACCCTCACCGTCGAGCGGGTCCACGGCACCAACACCATCCGCCTCACCGGTGCCGTCCCCCTCCGGGGCTCCGCCACCAAGGAGTGGATCACCGTCTGGGAGCCGACCGGCTATGCCGCCGCCGTGTTCGGCGACGCCCTCGCTGCCCATGGGGTGCGCGTCGCGGCGCCTCCCCGGCTCGGTGGGGCGACACCGGCCGCCGCGCGCGTGCTGGCCGTCCACACCTCCATGCCGCTGAAGGAGCTGATGCGCCCCTTCATGAAGCTGTCCAACAACATGCACGCCGAGGCGCTCACCAAGACGATCGGGCACGAGACATCGGGCCGGGGATCCTGGAGCGCGGGCCTCACCGCCGTCGCCGCGTACCTGAAGACGGAGGGCGTCGAGACGGGCACGATCCGCCAGGTCGACGGCTCGGGCCTGTCCCGGATGAACCTCTTCCCCGCCGAACAGCTGGCCCGGCTGCTGGTGGCCGTCCAGGACGCCCCCTGGTTCACCGACTGGTACGCGTCCCTCCCCGTCGCCTGCCACCCCGACCGGGCGGTCGGCGGCACCCTGCGCACCCGGATGTGCAACACCCCCGCCGCGCTCAACACCCGGGCGAAGACCGGTTCGCTGACGGGCGCGTCGGCCCTGTCGGGCTACGTCACGGACGCCGCGGGCCGCCACCTCGTCTACTCCGTCGTCCTCAACCACTACCTCGCGTCGTCCGTGAAGAGCATCGAGGACGCCATCGTGGTCACCCTCGCCACGTCCGACACCGCCCGGGGCACGATCAGCGCGGTGACCCCGCGCGGCGCACGGACCGGCGAGCTCCCCACCGGTCTGGAGTGCTCCTGGCAGAAGCCGAAGTCCTGCTGACAAGCACGGAAGCGGGAAGAGGGTGCGGAAAAGGGGCTGCCCCGGACCGTTCGCACGGTCCGGGGCAGCCCCTTCAGCCGTTCAGCTCGGCGTGAGCGTCACGCGTCCTTCGACAGGTTCGGCCCGGCACCGCCGGCCGCCTGCTCGATCGGCGGAACGTCCGGCAGAGCCGACTTCTCCTCGCCGCGGAAGGTGAACTTCTTCTCCTCACCCTCGCCCTCGGTGTCCACGACCACGATGTGACCGGGGCGCAGCTCGCCGAAGAGGATCTTCTCCGACAGCACGTCCTCGATCTCGCGCTGGATCGTCCGGCGCAGCGGCCGGGCGCCCATCACGGGGTCGTAGCCGTGCTTGGCGAGGAGCTCCTTGGCGGAACCGCTGAGCTCGATGCCCATGTCGCGGTCCTTCAGGCGCTCGTCCACCTTGGCGATCATCAGGTCGACGATCTGGATGATGTCTTCCTGGCTGAGCTGGTGGAAGACGACCGTGTCGTCGACACGGTTGAGGAACTCGGGCCGGAAGTGCTGCTTCAGCTCTTCGTTGACCTTCGCCTTCATCCGGTCGTAGCCGGTCTTGACGTCGCCCTGTGCCGCGAAGCCCAGGTTGAAGCCCTTCGAGATGTCCCGGGTCCCGAGGTTGGTCGTCATGATGATGACCGTGTTCTTGAAGTCCACGACCCGGCCCTGGGAGTCGGTCAGGCGACCGTCCTCCAGGATCTGGAGAAGGGAATTGAAGATATCGGGGTGGGCCTTCTCGACCTCGTCGAAGAGGACGACGGAGAACGGCTTCCGGCGCACCTTCTCGGTGAGCTGGCCGCCCTCTTCGTAACCCACGTATCCGGGCGGGGAACCGAAGAGACGGGAAACCGTGTGCTTCTCGCTGAACTCCGACATGTCGAGGGAGATCATCGCGTCCTCGTCGCCGAAGAGGAATTCGGCGAGCGTCTTGGACAGCTCGGTCTTACCGACACCGGACGGACCGGCGAAGATGAACGAGCCACCCGGGCGCTTCGGGTCCTTCAGGCCGGCGCGCGTACGGCGGATCGCCTGCGAGAGGGCCTTGATGGCGTCCTTCTGACCGATGACGCGCTTGTGCAGCTCGTCCTCCATGCGGAGCAGTCGCGAGGACTCCTCCTCGGTCAGCTTGAAGACCGGGATGCCGGTGGCGGTCGCGAGGACCTCGGCGATCAGCTCGCCGTCGACCTCGGCGACGACGTCCATGTCGCCGGCCTTCCATTCCTTCTCCCGCTTGGCCTTCGCCGCCAGCAGCTGCTTCTCCTTGTCGCGGAGGGAGGCTGCCTTCTCGAAGTCCTGGGAGTCGATCGCGGACTCCTTGTCGCGGCGGACACCGGCGATCTTCTCGTCGAACTCGCGGAGGTCCGGCGGCGCGGTCATCCGGCGGATGCGCATCCGGGAGCCGGCCTCGTCGATCAGGTCGATCGCCTTGTCCGGCAGGAAGCGGTCCGAGATGTACCGGTCGGCCAGCGTCGCGGCCTGGACGAGGGCCTCGTCCGTGATGGAGACCCGGTGGTGGGCCTCGTACCGGTCGCGCAGACCCTTGAGGATCTCGATGGTGTGCGGCAGCGACGGCTCCGCGACCTGGATGGGCTGGAAGCGGCGCTCCAGCGCGGCGTCCTTCTCCAGGTACTTGCGGTACTCGTCGAGCGTCGTGGCGCCGATGGTCTGGAGCTCGCCTCGGGCGAGCATCGGCTTCAGGATGGACGCCGCGTCGATGGCGCCCTCGGCGGCACCCGCACCCACCAGGGTGTGGAGCTCGTCGATGAACAGGATGATGTCGCCGCGGGTGCGGATCTCCTTGAGCACCTTCTTCAGGCGCTCCTCGAAGTCACCGCGGTACCGGGAGCCGGCGACCAGCGCGCCCAGGTCCAGGGTGTAGAGGTGCTTGTCCTTGAGGGTCTCGGGCACCTCGCCCTTGACGATGGCCTGCGCCAGGCCCTCGACGACCGCCGTCTTGCCGACGCCGGGCTCGCCGATGAGGACCGGGTTGTTCTTGGTACGGCGGGACAGCACCTGCATGACCCGCTCGATCTCCTTCTCGCGCCCGATGACCGGGTCGAGCTTGGACTCACGAGCGGCCTGGGTGAGGTTCCGGCCGAACTGGTCGAGGACCAGGGACGTCGAGGGCGTGCCCTCGGCAGGACCACCGGCGGTGGCGGCTTCCTTGCCCTGGTAGCCGGAGAGCAGCTGGATGACCTGCTGCCGCACCCGGTTGAGATCGGCGCCCAGCTTCACGAGGACCTGGGCGGCGACGCCCTCGCCCTCGCGGATCAGGCCGAGCAGGATGTGCTCGGTGCCGATGTAGTTGTGGCCGAGCTGAAGGGCCTCGCGGAGCGACAGCTCCAGGACCTTCTTGGCACGGGGCGTGAAGGGGATGTGGCCGGAGGGCGCCTGCTGGCCCTGGCCGATGATCTCCTCCACCTGCTGGCGGACCGCCTCGAGCGAAATCCCGAGGCTCTCCAGGGCCTTAGCGGCGACACCCTCACCCTCGTGGATAAGGCCCAGGAGGATGTGCTCGGTGCCGATGTAGTTGTGGTTGAGCATCCGGGCTTCTTCCTGAGCCAGGACGACAACCCGCCGCGCGCGGTCGGTGAACCTCTCGAACATCGTTAATCGCTCCTCAGAGCGGTCAGGCAGTAAGGGGTCGGTCCCCTCCCTGTCCTTCCGCAGCTTAGTCCCGCAAGCGGGGACCGCTCATTCCAACTGCCGACACCCGTCTCTGGCCTCCTGACCCGAACGCCGACAAATGCTCCAACCCGATGGTGCGAGACGATGTTCCCGCAGGCCAGGCACTTACCCTCACCAGTAGTACGCCGATGGCGAACGTGAGACGCCAGATCCTGCGTGTCGCCCCTCCCCACTAGGAATGTCTTACCCGTAAGGACTGACACTCCATGCGGCGCACCCCGGTTCCCTCAGCTACGGGCGAACACACTTGCGCCTCTTCGCGCGCCTTCACGCCCCCATTCTGAATACGGAGCGCAATCAGTGATTGACACTGCGTAACCATCAGGGGGTTCGAAGAGTTCCCGGGGTATGGCCTTCACCGCCCCTGTTCAGCTCCCGTCGCCACGCACGCCGCAGCAGGACGGGTACACGTGGTGGTACGAACACCGGCTGGGCTGGGCGACCACCGAGGGTCCGCCGGTACAGCTGCTCACCGGGCTCCGCTTCGACGTCCTGGAGCTGCCCGCCGCGGCCGGGTTCGCCGTGCTGCGGCGACTGGGCGGCACATGGCCGGTCGCCCTCGTGGGGCGCAGGATGCGGATGCTGGTGGCCGCGGGCGGCGCGGAGGAAGTGCCCGGGCTGCTCGACTGGCTCGAGTGGGGCGGCATCACCCTGGATCTGGCCGCCTGGGGCCCGGGCGGCCGGATGGCCGCTCCGATTCCCCCAGGATGGAGCGGATCCGGTGCGCCCGACGCCGCCGTGTGGCTGCGCCCTCCCGAGCCCGGGCGCGAGGTGGAGCCGACGCTCCCGGCCCTGCCGGCCGTGGGGGGCGGCGCCGGCGCCCCCGGTCTCGTACGGCTCGTGGACGCGGCGGCATCGGAATGTCACCGGGTCCGGCTGCTGGGTGCCGGGGGCACTCAGCGGTTGGCGTCCTCGTAGGCCTGCTTGATGTCGGCGGGGACGCGGCCGCGGTCGTTCACGTTGTAACCGTTCTCCTTGGCCCACGCGCGGATCTTCGCGGTGTCGGGGCTGCCGCCGGCGGCCACCCGTCCCTTGCCGCGGCCGGCCGCGGCACGGCCGCCGGTGCGGCGCCCGCTCTTGGTGTACGGCTCGAGCAGACCACGGAGCTTGTCCGCGTTGGCGGTGGTGAGGTCGATCTCGTAGGTCTTGCCGTCCAGCGCGAACGTCACGGTCTCGTCCGCCTCGCCGCCGTCGAGGTCGTCGACAAGAAGGACCTGAACCTTCTGTGCCACCGGATTTCCTTTCATCGAAAATGCAGTACGCGGAAAGGAAACCGCTTTTCCCTGGAAAACACAAACCCCTGGGAGAGGTTCAGATCCGCGAGAACGCGGGAAACGTGCGCGATTCGGACATAGGGATCCGGTTCGCTGGCGCGAATCACAGGTGCAGAAGCATCCGGCTGTTGCCCAAGGTGTTCGGCTTCACTCGTTCGAGACCCAGGAACTCGGCGACGCCCTCGTCATAGGAACGCAGGAGCTCGCGGTAGACATCTCCGTCGACCGGAGTCTCCCCGATCTCGACGAAGCCGTGCTTCGCGAAGAAGTCGACTTCGAAGGTCAGGCAGAATACCCGGCGCACACCGAGCCAGCGGGCGGTGTGCAGCAACTTGTCCAGCACTTGATGGCCGACGCCGCCGCCCTTGAACTGGGGGTCGACCGCGAGAGTGCGCACTTCGGCAAGGTCTTCCCACATCACATGGAGTGCGCCGCAGCCGACGACGGCACCGTCCTCGTCGCGTTCCGCGACCCAGAACTCCTGGATGTCCTCGTAAAGCGTCACGGTCGCTTTGTCGAGCAGGATGCCTTGTGTGACGTAGGGATCCACGAGCCGTCGGACCGCCTGCACATCGCTGGTCCTGGCCCGCCGGACGGTCACGGCTTTTGCGGCGGGATTGGGCGGCGTGGGCGGAAGCGCGGAGGAGGACATGGCTGGACGCTATCGCCCTGCGGCGGCCCCGCCGTCGGCACCCCGGCGGGCTTCTGGTTCGGCTTCTTCCCGTTCGGCGCCGGGTTCGACTTCGGGTTCCGCCCGGCGTGCGACTTCGCGTTCCCGTCCGGGTTCTCCTTCCGGCCCTTCGGACGCGGGATCTTCCGGCGTGTCGCGTTGCACGATCCGAACCGCGTCGTTCAGCGCTTCGCGCTGCTCGGCGGACATCATGCCGAAGAAGGCGACGAGAGCGGCCGCGGGGTTGTCACTCTTCGACCAGGCTTCGTTCATCAGTGCGGCCGAGTAGGCGGCACGGGTGGAGACCGCGGTATATCGATAGGCGCGGCCGGCGACTTCCCGTCGCACCCAGCCCTTCTGATGGAGATTGTCCATTACCGTCATGACCGTGGTGTAGGCGATGGACCGTTCCTGCTGGAGATCCTCGAGGACTTCCCGGACGGTGACAGGGCGGTTCCATTGCCAGACGCGAGTCATGACGGCGTCTTCGAGCTCTCCCAATTGACGGGGCACATTGCCACCATAGTGGGAGAAGCCGGAGTGACCAGCTATTGACGTAGCAAAAAGGACGCACGACAGGGGCTGTCGTGCGTCCTCGGTGCGTTCCGGGAACGAGCCGGAGCGCGGCGCCGGCGGCGCCCGGAGGTCAGGCCTGGCCGGGGGTGGCGGTGCCGTCCGCCTGACGGGCGGCCTCGGCGCGGGCGAGCGCCGCGTCCACGGCCGCGTCCTCCTTGGCCTTGTTGGGACCGCCCTGGCTCTTGACGATCGTCACGACGACGCCGATGAAGAAGGCGGCCATCACCACGGGGGGAAGGAGCGCGGATACGTAGTCCATGGCGTCCAGGGTAGCGAGGCCCTCCCCGGCCGGGCGGACCGGCCACGCCCTGTCCGGCCCGCGCCCTATCCGGCGGCGCGCTGCTCGGACGGCGGCGGGGCCGGGCGGCGCCGTGGCGGGAAGACCTCGGAGGGCTTGGGCACCGGACGCTCGTGCGGCGCCGGAGCGGCGCCCGGCTTGGTACTGGGGGTCGGCTTGGCCGGCGTGGGTTTCGGCTTCGGCCGGTCGGCGGCCGCACGGCCGCCGGGGAGCGCCAGCAGCGGCGTGCGCGGGGCCGGGGCGGTACGGGGTCCGGTGAGCCGGGACCGTACGGCCCGTTCGGCCAGCATGTGGCAGTGGGCCAGGAGAGCGGCACCGGCCGGCGAGGTGCGAAGCGTGCGCAGTGCGGCGAGGTCCTCGGGGCGCGGGTCGTACCCGGCGGCCAGGGCGTCCTGGAGGAGCTCCAGATAGCCACTGGCCGAGCCGGGGAGCGCGTCCCGGTAGCGGGCCAGGTCGGCGAGGACGAAGGCCCTCAGCCGGCCGGCCTCGCGGACGGCCTCGTCCACGGAGCCGGCGAGCCGATGACAGTCCTGGACGTCCTCGTCGTCGAGCGGGGTCGGGTGGAGGGCGT
Source organism: Streptomyces sp. STAM6 (assembly GCF_054963715.1). Lineage (NCBI taxonomy): Bacteria > Bacillati > Actinomycetota > Actinomycetes > Kitasatosporales > Streptomycetaceae > Streptomyces > Streptomyces sp. STAM6. The sequence goes on from NZ_JBUEFZ010000035.1 coordinate 41,762, forward strand.
GGGCGAGGGCGCGTCGGAGCACTCGCAGCTCGTCTGCGCCGAACGCCAGGCCGCCGCGGGATCCGTATGGCGTGGGCATGGACCGACAATACGCGCTAATCGGACAAAATTTGTTTAACGGTGAGCCGGTGGGCGCGGCGGGGGGTGACCCTGCGTCGTGGGCACCGTGAGCCGGAGACTCGGTGGTCGCTGCCCGGCCACCAGCGTCCCAAGGCCACCCGGGGGAGGACGAGTGTCGGGGGCACCGTCAGCCGAAGGCCCGGTGGCCGACGCCCGGCCACCAGCGTCCCAAGGCCACCCGGGGGTGGACGAGTGTCGGGGGCACCGTCAGCCGGAGGCCCGGTGGCCGACGCCCGGCGACGAGCGACCCCGGGACCACCCGGGGGTGACCCTGCGTCGTGGGCACCGTGAGCCGGAGGCCCGGTGGTCGCTGCCCGGCCACCAGCGTCCCAAGGCCACCCGGGGGTGGACGAGTGTCGGGGGCACCGTCAGCCGAAGGCCCGGTGGCCGCCGCCCGGCGACGAGCGACCCCGGGACCACCCCAGGGGTCACATGCGGGAGACGTTGCGTTCGTAGACCAGGCGCAGCCCGATCAGGGTCAGCCACGGCTCGTGCTCGTCGATGCTCTCCGCCTCGCCCAGGACCATCGGCGCCAGACCGCCCGTGGCGATCACCGTCACCTCCGACGGGTCGCCCGAGGGGCCGGCCAGCTCGCGCTTCATGCGGTGGACCACGCCGTCGACCTGGCCGGCGAAGCCGTACACGATGCCCGACTGCATCGCCTCGACCGTGTTCTTGCCGATCACGCTGCGCGGGCGGGCCAGCTCGATCTTGCGGAGCTGGGCGCCGCGCACCCCGAGGGCCTCGACCGAGATCTCGATGCCCGGGGCGATGACACCGCCCGTGTACTCGCCGCGGGCGCTGACCGCGTCGTACGTCGTCGCCGTGCCGAAGTCGACGACGATCGCCGGGCCGCCGTACAGCTCGACCGCGGCGACCGCGTTGATGATGCGGTCCGCGCCGACCTCCTTGGGGTTGTCCATGAGGATCGGCACGCCCGTCTTGATGCCGGGCTCGACCAGGACGGCGGGCACGTCGCCGTAGTACCGCCGGGTCACCTCGCGCAGTTCGTGCAGGACCGACGGGACCGTCGCGCAGATGGCGATGCCCTCGATGCCGTCGCCCAGTTCGTCGCCGAGCAGCGGGTGCATGCCCATCAGGCCCTGCAGCAGCACGGCGAGCTCGTCCGCGGTGCGGCGGGCGTCGGTGGAGATGCGCCAGTGCTCGACGATCTCCTCGCCGTCGAAGAGGCCGAGGACGGTGTGGGTGTTGCCGACGTCGATCGTGAGCAGCATCAGCCCTGCTCCGCCTCTCGCAGGTCCAGGCCGATGTCGAGGATCGGGGACGAGTGCGTCAGGGCGCCCACCGCGAGGTAGTCGACACCGGTCGCCGCGTAGGCCGCGGCGTTCTCCAGCGTCAGACGGCCGGAGGACTCCAGGACCGCGCGGCCGGCGACGAGCGTGACGGCCTCCTCCGTCTCCGCCGGCGTGAAGTTGTCCAGCAGGATCAGGTCGGCGCCGGCGTCCAGCACCTCGCGCACCTGGTGGAGGGTGTCCACCTCGACCTCGATCGGTACGTCGGGGAAGGTCTCGCGCACGGCCTTGAACGCCTCGGCCACGCCCCCCGCGGCGACCACGTGGTTGTCCTTGACCAGGGCCGCGTCGGAGAGCGACATGCGGTGGTTGACGCCGCCGCCGCAGCGCACCGCGTACTTCTCCAGGGCGCGCAGGCCCGGCGTGGTCTTGCGGGTGTCGCGGACCTTGGCCTTGTGGCCCTCCAGCGCGTCGGCCCACGCGCGCGTGGCGGTGGCGATGCCGGACAGCCGGCACATGATGTTCAGCGCGCTGCGCTCGCCGGTCAGCAGGTCGCGGGTGCGGGTGGTGACGGAGAGCAGCTTCTGGCCGGCCTCGACGCGGTCGCCGTCCTGGACGTGCCGCTCGACCTCGAACGCCTCGGTGCAGACGACGGAGAGCACCGCTTCGGCGATCTGGATGCCGGCGACGGTGCCGGCCTCGCGGGCGGTGAAGTCGGCGGTGGCGACGGCGTCCTCGGGGACGGTCGCGGCGGTCGTCACGTCGACCCCGCCGTCCAGGTCCTCCTCGATGGCGCGGTAGGCGACGTCCTCGACGAGGACGGGGTCGAGCCCGGCGTCGGCGAGGAGCGCGGCGAGCGCCGGGTCGAGCCCGCACTCGTACACCTCTTCGTCACCGCAGCCGCAGCCGTCGCCGCAGCCGCCCGCCTGGGCGGCGGGGGCACCGATCTGGATCAGGGGTACGTCCACGGGCTGCGGGCGTTCTTCGGGCGTGCTCACGGTTACGGCTCCATGGGGGCGTCGGCGGCGATCGGGGGGAAGTCTTGGGTCTCGGTACTGCGGACGTCCAGGGCCCGGTCCGGGGTGAGGGTGACGACGAGATGGCGACGCCAGGCGGCGTCGTCGCGGCCGGGGTGGTCCTCGCGCCAGTGGCAGCCGCGGGTCTCCTCTCGGCGGCGGGCCGCGGCGACCAGCACGCGGGCGACGCACAGCAGGTTGGTGGTCTCCCAGGACTCGACGCCGGGCTCGGCGGCCTTGCGCTCCTCGGCGCCGGCCGCGGCGTCGGCGTGCACGGCGTCCAGCCGCTCGGCGGCCTCCGCGAGGCTCTCGGCGGACCGCAGCACTCCGGCACCGGCGGTCATGATCTGCTGGATGCGGGTGCGGGCCGCCGGGTCGAGCAGCGGCAGGACGACGGGCGCGGGGTGGGGCACGGGCGCGGGTTGGGGCACCGGCGCGTCCGACCGGGCCGCGGCGGCCGCGATGTCGTCGGCGATGCGCTCGGCGAAGACCAGCCCCTCCAGGAGCGAGTTGGACGCCAGCCGGTTCGCGCCGTGGACGCCGGTGCAGGCCACCTCTCCGCACGCGTAGAGACCCGGCACGGTGGTGCGGCCGTGGAGGTCGGTGCGGATGCCGCCCGAGGCGTAGTGGGCGGCGGGCGCGACCGGGACGGGTTCGGTCACCGGGTCGATGCCGTGCGCGCGGCAGGCGGCGAGGATCGTCGGGAAGCGGGAGGCCCACATCTCGGCGCCGAAGTGCCGGGCGTCCAGGTACATGTGCTCGGTGCCCTGCTCCCGCATCCGGCGCATGATGCCCTTGGCGACGATGTCGCGGGGCGCGAGCTCGGCCAGCTCGTGCTGTCCGGTCATGAAGCGCACGCCGTCGGCGTCGACGAGGTGGGCGCCCTCGCCCCGTACCGCCTCGGAGACCAGCGGCTGCTGGCCCTCGGCGTCCGAGCCGAGGAACAGGACCGTGGGGTGGAACTGCACGAACTCCAGGTCGCTCACCTCGGCGCCGGCCCGCAGCGCGAGCGCGACGCCGTCGCCGGTGGAGACCGCGGGGTTGGTGGTCGCGGAGAAGACCTGGCCCATGCCGCCGGTGGCGAGGACGACGGCCGGGGCGTGGACGGCGCCGACGCCGTCGTGCTGGCCCTCGCCCATGACGTGCAGGGTGACACCCGCCGTACGGCCGTCGGCGTCCGTCAGCAGATCCAGGACCAGGGCGTTCTCGATGGTGCGTACGGCCCTGTCGCGGACCGCGTCGACCAGGGCGCGGGAAATCTCGGCGCCCGTGGCGTCGCCGCCGGCGTGCGCGATGCGGCGCCGGTGGTGGCCGCCCTCCCGGGTGAGCTCGATGGCCCCGGCGTCGTCGGTGTCGAAACGGGCGCCGGTGGCGATCAGCCGGCGTACGGCGTCCGGTCCCTCGGTGACCAGGGTCCGCACGGCCTCCTCGTCGCACAGGCCCGCGCCGGCGACGAGGGTGTCGTCCAGGTGCTGCTCGGGGGTGTCGCCCTCGCCCAGCGCCGCGGCGATGCCGCCCTGGGCCCAGCGGGTGGAGCCGTCGTCCAGACGGGCCTTGGTGACGACCACGGTGCGCAGCCCGGCGGCCGTGCAGCGCAGGGCCGCGGTCAGCCCGGCGACGCCCGAGCCGACCACGACCACGTCCGCGTCGATGGCCCAGCCGGGAGCGGGCGCCTGGAGTCGTATGCCGGTCATGCGGGGGCTCCGAAGGTGAGGGGAAGGTTGTCGATCAGCCGCGTCGTGCCGACCTTCGCGGCGACGGCGAGGATCGCCTCACCGGTGTGGTCGTCGGGGACCTCGGTGAAGTCGGCCGGGTCCACCAGCGCAAGGTAGTCGAGCCGCAGCGGCGGGTCGGCCTTCTCCGCCTCCGCGAGTACCGCGCGGGCCGCCGCCCGAACCGCGTCCGCGACACCCGGGCCCGCCTGGGCGACGGCGTGCGCGTCGGCCGCCGCCCGGGACTCGCCGAGCCGGGACAGCGCCTCCGCGCGGCTCTCCGACGTCGGCAGCGTCGCGGCGCGGGCGCGCAGGGCCTGCTGGGCGGCGAGCCGGTCGCGGGCGGCGAACAGCGCGCCCGACAGGGCGAGGGCGGTGCGGCGCTCGGCGTGCGAGAGGTAGCGGTTGCGGCTGGAGAGCGCCAGCCCGTCCGGCTCCCGCACGGTGGGGACACCGACGATCTCGGTGGGGAAGTTCAGGTCGCGGGCCATGCGGCGGATCAGCGCCAGCTGCTGGGCGTCCTTCTGGCCGAAGAACGCCACGTCGGGGCGGGTCAGGTGGAGCAGCTTGGCGACGACCGTGAGCATGCCGTCGAAGTGGCCGGGGCGGGAGGCCCCTTCGAGCCGCTCGCCCATGGGGCCGGCCGTGATCCGGACCTGGGGCTCCCCGCCGGGGTAGACCTCGTCGGCGGACGGGGCGAACACGACGTCCGCGCCGGCCTGCTCGGCGGTCTTGAGGTCGGCCTCCAGGGTGCGGGGGTAGCGGTCGAGGTCCTCGCCCGCGCCGAACTGCAGGGGGTTGACGAAGACGGTGACGACGACGAAGCCCTTGCGGCCGACGTGCTCACGCGCGGTGCGGATCAGCGTGGCGTGGCCGTCGTGGAGCGCGCCCATGGTCATGACCACGGCGGTGCGGCCGCGTGGCGCGTGGTGCTCCAGGACGTACTCCAGGTCGTCGCGGGTGGGAACGAGCTCGAAGGCGTGGCCCATCACTTGTCTCCCTCGGCGAGCACGCCGAGCAGGTCCTCGGCGAGCTCCGGCTTCAGCAGTCCGTGGGCGAGTGCCCGGTCGGCGGTCATACGCGCCATGGCGAGATACCCGGCGACGGTGGCGGGGGCGTGCTTGCGCAGCTCGGCGACGTGCGCGGCGACGGTCCCGGCGTCCCCGCGCGCGACCGGGCCGGTGAGCGCGGCGTCGCCCGACCGCAGCGCGTTGTCCAGGGCGGCGCCGAGGAGGGGGCCGAGCATCCGGTCCGGGGCGGCCACGCCCGCCGTGCGCAGCAGCTCCATCGACTGGGCGACCAGGGTGACCAGGTGGTTCGCGCCCAGGGCGAGGGCCGCGTGGTAGAGCGGGCGGGCCGACTCCTCGATCCACTCGGGCTCGCCGCCCATCTCGATGACCAGCGCCTCCGCGGCCAGCCGCAGTTCCTCGGGGGCGGTGACCCCGAAGGAGCAGCCGGCCAGCCGCTGGACGTCGACGGCGGTGCCGGTGAACGTCATGGCGGGGTGCAGGGCGAGCGGGAGGGCGCCGGCGCGGCGGGCCGGGTCGAGCACCCCCACGCCGTACCGGCCCGAGGTGTGCACCAGGAGCTGGCCGGGGCGCACCGCCCCGGTCTCCGCGAGGCCTTCGACCAGGCCCGGCAGGGCGTCGTCGGGGACGGTCAGCAGGACAAGCTCGGCGCGCTCCAGCACCTGCGCGGGCGGGACCACGGGGACGCCGGGGAGCAGCTCGGCGGCGCGGCGCAGGGACGCGTCGGACACCCCGGACGCGGCGACGGGGCGGTGCCCGGCGAGCCGCAGGGATGCGGCGAGGGCGGGCCCGACCCGTCCGGCGCCTACGACGCCGACGGTGAGCCGGGCGGGGCGGTGTTCGATTGCGTTCACGCGGCGACGGCCTTCCGTTCCAGTCCGCGGGGGGTACCGGACGATTTCTCGTCATGCTACGCCAGCGTTACGGGGAGTCCTGTCCCTGTCCACAGCCTGTGGGCACAGAGGGGTCCGCCCCGGTGCGAACGAGCCGGTCCGCGGGCCCTGGACAGGCCCCGGCGGGCTGCTGCGCCCGGCGAACACGGGCCTCGGCGCTACTTCGCCCGGCGGGCCCGGCGGCGCGCGAGACGTCCCGTCGCGGACGTGGTGGAGCGGCGGCGGCCGAGGACCGCGGCCAGGACGTCGCGGTCGTCGCGGCCCGGGGGAGGCGGGAGCGGCCGGCCGTGCTGGGCCGAACGGTACAGGTCGATCATGTGCTGCTGCAGGGCGTTCATTACGCCAGGCTGCGCCCGCCGGGCGGGCGGCGCCGCGCCGATTGACGAGGCCCGTCAATCGGCGCGAGGACCCGACCGGCACCCCTCACCATGGGGTGCGTGACCGTGACCATCGACATCACCGGCCTGCCCGCCGAGCGCATCGTCTTCGACATCTCGCCCCTCGCCGAGCTGGGCGTGGCACTGCACGCCCTGTCCGAACCCGGGCACCACCCCGGACTGCACGGCTGGGCGACCGCCACCGCGGCCGGCCTCAAGCCGGACCTGGCCGACCGGCTGCACGAGGCGAACTTCCTGTGGACGACCGCGTTCTCCGACGTGCTGATGCCCTTCGCCGGCATCAGGGACGGCGACGGCCGCACCGGCGCCACGCTCGCCGAGGAACTGGACATGATGGACCGGCTGGACGAGGAGCGGTTCATCACCGCCGCGCTGGAGTTCACCTGCTCCCAGTACGCCACCGGCGTCCCGGTCCGGCCCGAGCGCGCCCTGGAGCTCGCCGCCAACCGGGGGCCCAAGCAGCTGGAGTTCACCCGCAGGCTGCTCGACGACCCGGCGCGTGTGCGCACCTGGCTGCGCAGGCTGTTCGAGGACTGCGACGAGGCGTTCTTCGCCGACACCTGGCGCCGGGTCCAGCCGCGGCTGGCCGCCGACGCCCGGCACAAGACCGAGTTGCTGCGCCGCAAGGGCCTCGCCGAGACGCTGCGCGCGGTGTCGCCCGCCGTGACGCTCGGCGAGGAGGGCGGCGGGCAGCGCATCGAGGTGGACAAGCTGACGGACGGGCGGACGACCGCCACCGCGGCGGGCCCGGCGGGCACCGGGGTGTCGTTCGTGCCCTCCAGCTTCGGCTGGCCCCACCTGTGGGTCCTGCACGCCCCCGGCTGGCGGCCCGTCGTCCATTACCCGGTGGGCGACCCGGAGCTGTCCGGTCCGGCCTCCGTCGAGCTCCTCCAGCGGCGGATGGACGCGCTGGCCCACCCGATGCGGATGCGCCTGTGCCGACAGCTGGCGCGCGCCGCGTACACGACGGGAGAGCTGGCGGACGCGTACGGCATCACCTCGCCCGAGGTCTCGCGCCACCTGGCGGTCCTGAAGAAGGCACAGCTGATCACGACGCGGCGCCGCGGCCGGTACGTCCTGCACCAGCTGGACGTGGCGGCGGTCGCCCGGATCGGCAGCGACTTCCTGGAGACGGTGCTGCGCTGAGCGGTCGCGGCGCGTAGCGGGCCGGCCGGTGGGGCTGCGGACCGGTCCGCGCGGGCCCGTCCGCCCGACGAGGGCCGAGTGCGCAACCCCCGGGGCTCGCCGGGGTGGGAGCCGTGCCGTCGCCGCCGGTCCTCCATGTCTCCGTAGCCCTTCGGGCACCGGAAGGAACCCGGGGCACCGCATGCCGGCGGAGCCGCCCCGCGGGCCGGGGCCGCCGCCACTCCGGCGGGCGCGTTCCAGGGGCGTGTTCCGAGAGTCCCGTCTGACAGGGGCCCCGCCCTCCGGGCGGACGACGCTCCTTGCGAAACACGCCCTAGTCGAAGCGGATGTGCCGGAGGCCCACGCCGATGCGTCGCAGCCGGTGCCGCAGTTGCCCGTCCGTGTTCGGCCGGAGGCGCAGCCCCGCCGAGGCCGCCACCCGGTCCGCGACCTGGGGCACGGTCAGCCGGTCCGTACGGATGTGCTCCCCGAAAGCGGGTGCGGACAGCCTCTCCAGGCACAGGTCCAGTCCGGCCACGGCGAAGCTCTCCCGCTTGAGCCCGCGACCGAGTCCCCGCTCGGTCAGCCGCCGCAGTACGGTCGCGCGCTCGGCGAGCAGCGCGAAGTGGCGGACGTCGTGACCCCGTGCCCCGAGCCTGCCGATGATCTCTTCGAAGTACACCGGATCGACCAGTGTCATGGGCGCGATGACCGGCCCGCCGTCGTGCCTCCGCAGCACGAGGTCCAGCACTTCGTACACCCCCTGCCGCCAGGCGGGCAGGTCCTGGAAGTCCCCCCGGAGCGCGGGCGGCGTCATCCGGTGCAGTCCGAAGCCCACGTGCTCGGGGTCGCACACCACGCTGCCGGGCAGCCGCCGGTGCAGCTCGTACGCGGTCTGTGTCTTGCCCCCGCCGAAGGGACCGTTGATCCACAGCAGCACGGGTCAGCCCGCCGCGCCGCCGCCGGCACGCACCAGGCCCGTCTCGTAGGCCAGCACCACCACCTGGACGCGATCGCGCAGGGACAGCTTGGTGAGGATGCGGCCGACGTGGGTCTTGACCGTGGCCTCGGAGAGCACGAGCCGGGCGGCGATCTCGCCGTTCGACAGACCCTGGGCGACCAGCATCATGACCTCGCGCTCACGGTCCGTCAGCTTCTCCAGGGCCGCGTTCCCGGGCTCCTTGCCGGTGGACGGCAGCATCGGGGAGAAACGGTCCAGCAGGCGCCGGGTGGTGGACGGCGCGACGACCGCGTCGCCGCTGTGCACCGAGCGGATCGCGCCCAGCAGTTCGCCGGGCGGCACATCCTTGAGCATGAAGCCGCTGGCGCCCGCCTTGAGCCCGGAGAAGGCGTACTCGTCCAGGTCGAAGGTGGTGAGGATGAGGACCTTGGGCGCGTCGGGCCGGCCGCAGATGCGCCGGGTCGCCTCGACGCCGTCGAGCCTCGGCATCCGGACGTCCATCAGCACCACGTCCACGGCGGTGGACCGCAGGGTCTCGATGGCCTCGGCCCCGTCGCCCGCCTCGGCCACGACCTCCATGTCCGGCTGGGCGGCGAGCACCATGCGGAAGCCGGTGCGCAGCAGCACCTGGTCGTCGACGAGCATCACGCGGATCGGCATAAGGGGTCCTTCGGTTCAGTGGGCGGGCTTGAGGGGAAGCAGGGCGCTGATCCGGAAGCCGCCGCCCGGGCGCGGCCCCGCGTCGAGGGTGCCGCCGACCATACCGACGCGCTCGCGCATGCCGATCAGTCCGTGGCCCTGCCCGTCGGCTCCGCCGTCCTCGTACAGCTCGTGCGCCGCTCCCCGGCCGTCGTCCTCGACCAGCAGGCCGATTCCGTCGTCGAAGTAGACCACCCGCACACTCGCCCCGGCGTTCGGTCCGCCGTGCTTGCGGGTGTTGGTCAGCGCCTCCTGGACGATGCGGTAGGCGGTGAGCTCGACGCCCCTCGGCAGGGGGCGCGGGGTGCCTTCGATCCTGAAGTCGACGGTCAGGCCGGCGGTGCGGACCTGTTCGACCAGTTCCTCGATCTGCTGGACGTCGGGCTGCGGCACGTACTCGCCGGCCTCCTGGTGCTCGCCGGTTCGCAGGATGCCGAGGAGCCGGCGCATCTCGGCGAGGGCCTGGCGACCGGTGGTCGAGATGGTCTCCAGGGCCTGCTTGGCCTGGTCGGGCGAGGAGTCCAGGACGTACGCGGCGCCGTCGGCCTGGACCACCATGACCGAGACGTTGTGGGCGACGACGTCGTGCAGTTCGCGGGCGATACGGGCGCGTTCGGCGGCGACGGCGACCTTGGCCTGCGCCTCGCGCTCCTTCTCCAGCCGGGAGGCACGCTCCTCCAGTTGCGCGAAGTACGCGCGGCGGGTGCGGATCGAGTCGCCGAGGACCCAGGCGAGGACGAACGGCACCGTCATCACGACGGTGAAGAAGATCTTGCCGGGCATGGAGATGTTCTCCTCCGGCCAGCGCAACTGCGACAGCGGCGCCGCGGACAACCCGCCGACCAGCGCGAGCCGCGAGGCCCAGCGGGGGCCGTCGTGCGCGGCGACCGTGTAGATCACCACCAGCATCGCGAAGTCCGCGACGTTGGGATCGATCCCCAGTGCCAGTTGGGCCACGCCGATCGCGGCGACGAGCACCAGCATCTTCTCGGGCGCGCGGCGGCGCAGCGCGATGGCGAGGCAGAGGAGGAGGACGATCACGGCGGCCGCGAGGCGGGGCTCGGCGCCTTCCGGATCCTGGGCCACCCACAGCATCGCGAACCCGAAGAGCATCACAGCCCAGAAGCTGTCGACGCCCGTGGGGTGTCTGCGGATGAAGTCGTAGAGGCGCTGCACGTAACCCAGCGTAGGGAAACCCGATAGGTGCAGGGGTCAACCGGAGGTCCGATCCGTGGCACGGGAAGCTACTCCGGAAGGTGGAGACTGGTGCCCGTGACGGATGAGACGTGTCAACACGGCGCGCCGGGAGACGGCCCGCCGTCCGCTTCCGCCGGGGCCGGGGGCGACGGCTGGACCGGCTGGCGGGCCGCCGCGGAGGCGGCGCTGTACGGGCCCGGCGGCTTCTACCTGCGGCCCGAGGGCCCGGCCGGCCACTTCCGCACGTCCGTGCACGCCTCCCCGCTGTTCGCCTCCGCGGTGGCCCGCCTGCTGACGCGGGTCGCGAACGACCTCGGCACGGACGAGGTCGCGCTGGTGGATGTGGGGGCGGGTCGCGGTGAGCTGTTGACGGGGGTCCTCGCGGCGGCTCCGGCCGGTCTTCGCGTACGGGCGCACGCCGTGGAGCGCGCCCCCCGGCCGGCCGGGCTGGACCCGCGCGTGGCGTGGCTGGAGCGGCCCCCGGCGGGGGTGCGCGGACTGCTCTTCGCGAACGAGTGGCTGGACAACGTCCCGGTGGAGGTGGCACAGGCCGACGAGTCGGGCACGCCCCGGTACGTCGAGGTCCGCGCGGACGGCACCGAGCGGCTGGGCCCGCCCGTGGCGGGGGCCGACGCGGTGTGGCTGGCCCGCTGGTGGCCCCTGCGGGAGCCGGGCGAGCGGGCGGAGATCGGCCGCCCGCGCGACGAGGCGTGGGCGCGGGCGGTGGCGTCGCTGTCGGCGGGCCTCGCGGTGGCGGTCGACTACGCGCACCGGCGGGAGGCCCGGCCACCGTTCGGCACGCTGACCGGCTTCCGCGCCGGGCGCGAGGTGCCGCCGGCGCCGGACGGCAGCTGCGACATCACCGCACACGTCGCCCTGGACGCCTGCGCGGACGCGGGCGCCCGCGCCGCCGCCCGGACGCCGGGACCCCCTTCCGGTCCCACGGACCGGCAGCCCGCGCCCGCCCCCGGCGGACGGGCCACCGCCCCCGGTCCTGAGGCTCCGGCCGCCCGCCCCGCCGGGGCGCGGGCCGCGCGGAGACCGGACGCGGAGCCGGGAGGGGCGGGCACGGAGGCGGGAGGGGCGGCCGGGGCACCCGCCGGCGGTGCCGACGGTGAGGGCACCGGTCTGCCGTGGTACCCGGGCGGCGGTGCCGAGCTGCTGTCCCAGCGGGAGGTGCTGCGGCGGCTCGGGGTGGACGGCGCCCGGCCGCCGCTCGCCCTGGCGTCGAGCGACCCCGCGGCGTACGTACGCGCTCTCGCCGTCGCCGGTGAGGCGGCCGAGCTGACCGCCCGGGGCGGACTCGGGGACTTCACCTGGCTGCTCCAGCGGGTGCCCGGCGAGGGATACTGTCCGCCATGACGGCGAGGGAGACGAGGCAGCCCATGGAGACCACGGTCGGCGTCGGCGGTGCCGCGGAGAGCACCGACATGGTGCTGAACATCGGCCCTCAGCACCCGTCCACCCATGGTGTCCTCCGTCTCCGGCTGGTGCTGGACGGTGAGCTGATCCAGCACGCCGAGCCGGTCGTGGGCTACATGCACCGCGGCGCGGAGAAGCTGTTCGAGGCGCGGGACTACCGCCAGATCATCATGCTGGCCAACCGGCACGACTGGCTGTCGGCGTTCTCCAACGAACTGGGCGTCGTCATGGCCGTCGAGCGGATGCTCGGCATGGAGGTCCCGGAGCGGGCCGTGTGGACGCGTACGCTCCTCGCCGAGCTGAACCGGGTCCTCAACCATCTGATGTTCCTCGGCTCCTACCCCCTCGAACTGGGCGGGATCACCCCGATCTTCCACGCCTTCCGGGAGCGGGAGGATCTCCAGCACGTGATGGAGGAGGTCTCCGGCGGCCGGATGCACTACATGTTCAACCGGGTCGGCGGCCTGAAGGAGGACCTTCCGGCCGGCTGGCTCGGCCGGACCCGGGCCGCCGTGGCGGAGGTCCGCTCCCGCATGGACGTGTACGACCGTCTCGTCCTCGGCAACGAGATCTTCCGCGGCCGCACCAGGGGCGTCGGCGTCCTGTCGCCGGAGATCGTGCACGCGTACGGCGTGAGCGGGCCGATCGCCCGGGCGTCCGGCGTCGACTTCGACCTGCGCCGCGACGAGCCGTACCTCGCCTACGGCGAGCTCCAGGACACACTGGAGGTCGTCACCCGGGACGACGGCGACTGCCTGGCCCGCTTCGAGGTGCTGCTGGCGCAGACGCACAACGCGCTGGACCTCGCCGACGCCTGCCTCGACCGGATCGCCGAGCTGCCGCCCGGTCCGATCAACCAGCGGCTGCCGAAGGTCCTGAAGGCACCTGAGGGCCACACCTACGCCTGGACCGAGAACCCCCTCGGCATCAACGGCTACTACCTGGTCTCCAAGGGCGAGAAGACGCCGTACCGGCTCAAGCTCCGCTCGGCGTCGTACAACAACATCCAGGCCCTCACGGAGCTGCTGCCCGGCACCCTGGTCGCCGACATGGTGGCGATCCTGGGCTCGTTCTTCTTCGTCGTCGGCGACATCGACAAGTAGCCGCCGACGACACCGCGCTTCAGGAGACCGCGTCGCGCAGCTGCGCCATGTCCAGCTGCTCGGTCTCGTCGTGCGCGGTCAGGTCGATGACCTGACCGACGGCGCGCTCCGGGGACGGGCCGGTCTTCCGGTGCGCGGCGAGGGCCTCCTCGCCCACCACGTCCGCCAAGTCCTCGTTCTGCACGGCCTCGATGGCGGCCACCGCCTTCTTGCCGGTGCTCGACACGCTCTGGGTGCCCGGCCCGCTCTGCGCACTTTGCGTGCTCTGCGCGCTCTGCGTGCCAAAGAAGTCGAACCCGCCCTCCAGCCGGGGGGCCGGGCGGCGCTGTGCGGTGTACGGGACGATCGCGGCCGCCGCGGGGACCGGGCGCCGCGCGAGGGTGGCGGACGACGGGCGCTCCTGCCGCGCGGTCCCGGCGGCCGCCGCGTGCTTCCCCTGTGGCTCGTCCGCCTCCCGGGCGCGCTCGGCCAGATCCCGGCGGCGCGCCTCCTCCGTGGTGCGCCTGGCCTCCTGGGCGGCGGCGTTGCGCGTGAGGTTCTCCAGCGCCCTGGCCGCCCGGGCGTAGGCCGCCGGTGTGGGCGTGCCGCCCGCGGCGGGCAGCTCCTTGGCCGGGGTCGCGGCCTCCAGGGCCAGCTGCCGGCGGCCCTCCAGCGCGCTCGCCCGCTCGGTCTCCGCCGTGGCGTACCGGCGCAGCAGCTCGGCGTGCTCGCTGCGCAGCCCGGCCAGTTCCACGCGCTTGGCGCGCAGTTTGGCGTCGAGCTTGGCACGCAGCTCGCGGGACTCCTCGATGTCGGTCTCCAGCTCGGCTATCCGCTCCTCGGTCTTCCACTGGTCGCCGGCCCGGGCCCGGGTCAGCTCGGCGACGCGGCGGCCCGCCGCGCGGTCCCAACTGCGCATCATGACCGAGCCGGTGACCGCGGCGGCGGCAGCGGCGGCGGTCAGGACGCGCAGGACCAGCGGATCCGCGAGGAGCCAGGCGCCTCCGGCGCAGAGGACGGCCGCTCCGGCGACCGCGGAGGGCGGCAGAAGCCGGTGCAAGGGTGGGGAATGGCGGTGGCGTCCACGTGGCATGGCCTGAAATTTACCGTGCGTAGGTGCCCTGTGGGGTGTCGGCCCGGCAATGTTTTGCCACTGTGATGCCGACGGCCGACTCCCCCTCCGCGAGGCTTACTTCTTGATCAGACCCTTGGACTCCAGGTAAGCCTTCGCCGCGTCGGCCGGCTTTGCCCGCTCGGCGTCGACCTTCCTGTTCAACTCGGTGAGATCGGCCGTGGTGAGAACCTCGGTGATCTTGTTCAGAGCGGCCGCGATCTCCGCCGAACCCGCGTCCTTCGCATTGACGACCGGCAGCACATTGTCGGCGTTCTGCAGCTTCTTGTCGTCCGCCAGCAGCACCAGTCCGAAGTTGTCCAGCGTGGCGTCGGTCGTGGTCGTCAGCACGAGCTGGTCGATGCCGTCCTTCACCGCCTGCTTGGCCTGCGGCGTCCCGACGCCCTTGGGGTCGATGCCCGCGACGTCGATGCCGTAGGTCTTCTTCAGACCCGGTGCGCAGAACGGCCGGATCTCGCACTCGTCACCGGCGGCGATCCTCACCTTCAGCTTCGAGGCGCCCAGGTCGGAAAGAGTCCTGAGGTTGTTCTTCGCGGCGAATTCGGCGGTCACCGCGAACGCGTTCTGATCGACCGCCTCTCCGGCCGGGAGCACCTTCAGTCCACGCGGGCCGGCCAGCTTCTCCAGGGCCGCGACCGTGGCGGTCACATCGCTGGAAGCGACCGGCTTTTCGGTGGGCGCCTTCGATCCGTTCACCTTCGCGTTCAGGAATTCCGCAAGCGTAGCCGCATATTCCGGTACGACGTCGATCTCGCCCTTCTCCAGAGACGGTTCGTACAGCTCCCGGTTCTCCACGGTCTTGACGGAAGTGCCGTATCCGGCGTCGCGCAGCACCTGTGCGTACAGCTCCGCCAGCACATTGGCCTCCGTGAAGCCCGCGGATCCGACGACCAGGGTGCCCTTCGCGCCACCGCCTGCCGGCGCGCCGCCACCGCCGCCCTTCTGCTCCAGACTTTCGCCGCCGCACGCGGCGAGACCGCCGGCCACGGCCAGCACACCCACTACCGCACCCGCCCTGCGCGAGGTCCTGCTCATCACGATCACCACGTCTTCCGTGTCCTGGGTCCGGGAGTCTTCTGTTCGGGGGGCGGGTTGCGGGCCGGATCGGGGGCGGGCCTGCGCCGACCCGGGTCGCAGAGCCGGGCCGCCACCGCCAGCGCGCCTTCGACCGCCAGCGCCAGCACCCCCACGATCAGCGCTCCCGCCACGACCTGAGGGGTGTTGTAGGTGTTGAAGCCGGCGGTGATGATCCGGCCGAGACCACCCTCGCCCGCCATCGCGGCGAGGGTCGCGGTCGCGATGACCTGGACCGTCGCCGAGCGCACGCCCGTCATCACCATCGGGTAGGCGAGGGGCAGTTCGACCCTGCGGAACAGCTGCCCGCCCGACATGCCCATCCCCCGCGCCGCCTCCACGACCGACCGGTCCACCTCCCGCATGCCCAGATAGGCGTTCGTCAGCAGGGGAGGCACGGCGAACAGCACCAGCGCGACGATCGTCGGCAGATGGCCCTGCCTGCCCAGCGGGGTGAGTGTCAGCAGCACCAGCACCGCCAGCGTGGGCACCGCCCGGCCCACGTTGGAGAGGTTGACGGCGAGCGCGCCGCCCTTTCCGATGTGCCCCAGCCAGAACGCCAGGGGCAGTGCGATCAGGCAGGACACGGCCAGGCACACCCCGCTGAAGTACAGGTGCTCGCCCAGCCGGTTCCACACCCCGCTCTCGCCCTGCCAGTTGGCCCCGGTCGTCAGCCACGTCCACGCACCGGCCACGGCGCCCATCGCTCAGCCCGCCTTACGTATTCGGGCGGGCGCGGCGCCCGCGCGGGTCCACGGCGTCAGGAGCCGCTGCAGCCCGAGGAGCAGCAGATCGGCGGCGATCGCCAGCAGGACGCACAGCACGGAGGCGGTGAGCACCTGTGCCTTGAAGAAGCTCTTCAGTCCGGTGGTGATGAGGGTGCCGAGTCCGCCGTGGTCCACCAGGGCGCCGACGGTCGTCAGCGCGACGGTCGAGACGGTCGCCATCCGGACGCCGGCCATCAGCGCCGGCAGAGCGAGGGGCAGTTCGACCTCCCACAGCAGCCGTCCGGCGCCGTACCCCATGCCGCGCGCCGCCTCCCGCGCCTCGTCGGGCACCGCGGCCAGTCCGGCCAGGATGTTCCGGACGAGGATGGTCAGCGAATACAGCACCAGGCCGGTCACCACCAGCGCCGCCGACAGCCCGAGGAGCGGCAGGAGCAGCGAGAACATCGCCAGCGACGGGATCGTGTAGAGCACGGTCGTCAGGCCGAGCACCGGGCCCGCGAAGCGCGGCCGCGCCCGGACCAGCAGGGCCAGCGGGAACGCGACGGCCAGCCCGATGAGCACGGAAACGGCCGTGATCCCGATGTGCTGAAGCGTCGCGTCGGTGAGCTCCTGGCCGCGGGAGCGGACGTATTCCGCGCAGATCCAGTCGTTCGCCGCCAGGCAGCCCTGAGCGCTCATACTTCCCCCACCTCCCCCTACGACCCGCGCCGCGGAACGACACCGATGTCGACAGCGTTGTCCCTCGACACGGCGTTCGACTTGAATTCGACCCTAACCCCCGCCGCCGACAATCACCGAGGGTCGCCACACCACGGCAACACGCCCTTCACAAGCGATCCCCCAGAATGGGAAGCCATGATCCGATTCGAACACGTCACGAAGCGGTATGCGGACGGCACCACCGCCGTCGACGACCTGTCCTTCGAGGTCGCCGAGGGTGAACTGGTCACGCTCGTCGGGCCGTCCGGCTGTGGCAAGACCACCACGATGAAGATGGTCAACCGGCTGATCGAGCCGTCCGAGGGCCGGATATTCGTCGACGGGCAGGACATCGCGGAAGCCGACCCCGTACGCCTGCGCCGCCGGATCGGCTACGTCATCCAGCAGGTGGGCCTCTTCCCGCACAAGACGGTCCTGGAGAACACCGCCACCGTGCCCCACCTGCTGGGTGTGAAGCGGGCCGCGGCCCACGCCCGCGCGGCCGAACTCCTCGACCTTGTCGGCCTCGACCCTTCGGTCCACGGCCACCGCTACCCCGAGCAGCTCTCCGGCGGCCAGCGCCAGCGCGTCGGTGTGGCCCGCGCGCTGGCGGCCGACCCGCCGGTGCTGCTCATGGACGAGCCGTTCGGCGCGGTCGACCCGGTCGTCCGCGAGCACCTGCAGAGCGAGTTCCTCAAGCTCCAGTCGCAGGTGCGCAAGACGGTGCTGTTCGTCACGCACGACATGGAGGAGGCGGTGCGGCTCGGGGACCGCATCGCCGTCTACGGGCAGGGCAGGATCGAGCAACTGGACGCCCCGGCCACCGTGCTGGGCGCCCCCGCCACCCCGTACGTGGCCGACTTCGTCGGTGCGGACCGGGGCCTGAAGCGGCTGTCGGTGACTCCCATCGAGGAAGGCGACCTGGAGCAGCCGCCGGTCGTCCACCTGGACGACCCGCTGCCGCTGCCCGGGGGGCTCGGCTCGCGCTGGGCCGTCGTACTGGACGGGGAGGGCCGGCCGCACGGCTGGATCCCGGCGGAGCGAGCCGGTCTCGGCAAGGGCTCCGTACGGGACCACGTCCGGCGCATGGACGCCCGGCTGCCCGTCGGCGCCTCGCTCAAGCAGGCGTTCGCGACCATGCTCCAGCACGACGCGGGCTGGATCGCCGTGACCGACGGGGAGGACCGGGGCCGCTTCCTCGGCGTACTGACGCCCGACCGGCTCCACGAGGCGCTGCGCCGCTCGATCGACGCGGACGCTCAGGACATCGCGCGCGCCGAGGTCGACCTGGAGACGGTCGGCCGGGGCGTCACGCGGCGCTGAGCCGGCCGCTCATCCACGCCAGGGTGGGCGGGATCTCCCGGTTCCAGGTGTTGAAGTTGTGCCCGCCGCTGTCGAGGGTGATGGAGGAGACCCGGGCGGGGGCCTTCACCTTCTTGATGAAGTCGAGGGTGCCCTTGAGGTTTCCCTCGCCCTGCCTGGAGGTCGTGACCAGGAAGGACGACGTGCCCATGGGCAGGTTGTCCAGGCTCCACAGCAGGTTGGCCCGCTGCCGCGCCTTCCGGTCGCCGTGGAAGAGGTCGCCGGTGGTCACGTCCTCGGCGGCCTTGTAGTACGCGGACAGGCCCGCGCCCGCCGCGTACTGCTCCGGGTGGTGCATGGCGATCTTCAGGGCGCAGTAGCCGCCGGTCGAGTTGCCGATGAAGCCCCAGTTCCGCGGGTGGGTGCCGACCCGGTACGTCTCGGAGACGGCCTTGGGGAGGTCCTTGGCGAAGTACGTCTCGGACTGCGGGCCGCCCGGGACGTCGACGCACTCGGTGTCCCTCGGCGGTGCGACGGTCGGCCGCATCATCACCAGGATCATCGGCTGCATCTTCTTGTTCTTGGCCTGCTCGTAGGCCGTGCGGGGGTACTTCAGCCCCTTGAGGAGATTCTCCGCCGTACCCGGGTATCCGGTGAGCACGACCGACGCGGGGAAGGTCTTCTTCGCGAACTCCGGCTGGAAGTACTCCGGCGGCAGGTACACGTACGCCGGACTGGTGATCTTGGACTTCTCGCCGGCGATGACGACCTTCTGGATCTGGCCGCCGGTCGCCGGCCGGCCACCGCCGGGCACGTCCAGTTTCTGCGTGGAGACGACCTTGATGTCCTTGCTGCCGGCCGAATGGTCGACCACCACCCCCATCTCCTGTTCCTGCCCGAGCAGGTCGGCCCAGGAGCCGTAGAAGAGGAAGTAGTTGTTGGCGGCCAGGCCGACCGAGGCGAACAGCGCCAGCTGCGTCGCCAGCAGGAGCCCGATCCGCCCGAGCACGGGGCGCCAGCCGCCGCGCGACAGCCTGGGCCACAGCCAGACGGTGGCGGCGAACAGCGCCACCGCCAGGAGGGCGGCCAGCGCCAGAACCTTGTTGCTGGTGAGACCCATGAGTCGATCTAGCCTTCTTCGGTCGAGAATTTCCCGGCAGCGAGTGAACCCGCGTCCCGGAAGTGCCGTCCTAGAGGGCGCACATTGTCCGGATCGGGAAATGAATTCCGACCCAAGGGACAAAACGATCTCTCGCGGAGCCACGGGAAGCGATGTCTGTGACGGTAGATGGGGATAAGTCGGGAAAGGTTCCGAATCGGTTGCGTCGGGTCCTGCGCGGACCACGCCCCGAGAAGGTTCCCTCTCTGGTCGGTACCGCCTGCACGCTCATCGGTCTGATCGACATCGCGGCCGGGGTCTTCCCCCGCTTCCGCGCCAGCCGGATGCACGCGGTCGCCGAAGTGCTGCCCGGCACCTTCGGGCCGCTGTCCGCCGCGCTCTCCCTGAGCGTCGGCGTCCTGCTGCTGCTCCTCGCCCACGGGCTCAAGCGCCACAAGCGCCGCGCCTGGCGCGCCGCCGTGCTGCTGCTGCCGCTCGGGGCCGTGGCGCAGTTCGTCTACCGCCACTCGGTCGTCGGCGTCGTCCTGTCCGTGGCGCTGCTGGCGCTGCTGCTGCGGCACCGCGGTGAGTTCGCGGCCCTGCCGGACCCCCGCAGCCGCTGGAAGGCGCTGGCCAACTTCGTGCTGATGGGCGCCGGCTCGATCGCGCTCGGCCTGGTCATCGTCAGCGCCCACCCCGGAAAGGTCATCGGAAGCCCGAGCCTGAGCGACCGTCTGGAGCACGTGCTCTACGGCCTCTTCGGCTTCGAGGGCCCCGTCGGCTACGCCGGCGGTGTCGACTGGACCGTCGGCTACTCGCTCGGCGCGCTCGGTCTGCTGACCGCGATCACCACCATCTACCTGGCCTTCCGGCCCGAGCACCCGGTGGCGCAGCTCACCGAGGACGACGAGACGCGGCTGCGCGCCCTGCTGGAGAAGCACGGCCGCCGTGACTCGCTCGGCCACTTCGCGCTCCGCCGCGACAAGGGCGTCGTCTTCTCCCCCAGCGGCAAGGCCGCCGTCTGCTACCGCGTCGTCTCCGGCGTGATGCTCGCCAGTGGCGACCCGATCGGCGACGTCGAGGCCTGGCCCGGCGCCATCGAGCGCTTCATGGACGAGGCGAAGGCCCACTCCTGGACCCCGGCCGTCATGGGCTGCTCCGAGACCGGTGGCGAGGTCTGGACCCGCGAGACCGGCCTGGACGCCCTTGAGCTGGGTGACGAGGCGGTGGTGGACGTCGCGGATTTCTCGCTCTCCGGGCGCGCCATGCGGAACGTGCGCCAGATGGTGAAGCGTATCGAGCGCAATGGCTACGAAACCCGGGTCCGGCGCGCCCGTGACCTCTCGGAGGGGGAGCTGGAACGCATACGCCGGGCCGCCGCCGACTGGCGCGGCACCGACACCGAGCGCGGCTTCTCCATGGCCCTGGGCCGGATCGGTGACCCGGCCGACGGCGACGCCGTGATCGCCACCGCCCACAAGGTGGACGAGGACACCGCGGACTCTCCGTACGGCGACCTGAAGGCGATCATCCACTTCGTTCCGTGGGGTACGGACGGCATGTCCCTGGAGCTGATGCGCCGGGACCGCTCCGCCGACCCGGGCATGAACGAGCTGCTGATCGTCGCCGCCCTGCAGGCCTCGCCCAAGCTGGGCGTCCAGCGCGTCTCGCTGAACTTCGCGATGTTCCGCTCGGCCCTGGCCCGCGGCGAGAAGCTGGGCGCCGGCCCGGTCCTGCGCCTCTGGCGCGGCCTGCTGGTGTTCCTGTCCCGCTGGTTCCAGATCGAGTCGCTGTACAAGTTCAACGCGAAGTTCCAGCCCCGCTGGGAGCCGCGGTTCGTGGTCTACCGCAACGCCCGCGACCTGCCGCGCATCGGCTTCGCCTCGATGCAGGCGGAGGGCTTCATCACCCTCTCCCTGCCGCGCCCGTTCGCCCGCCGCGGCGAGTCCCGCCCCGCCCGCCCGTGCGCCCACATCACCCCCGCGCCGGCCGAGCGCGAGGTACGGGCGGCCTGACCGCCCAGCGGCCGCACCCCCACCGCGCCCCCAGCGCGACGCGGCCGCTGGGCACCGACCCCACGGCCGGGGCCGGGCGCCCGGCCGCGGAGCCGTCGCCGGTCGCCGGCGCCCCGCGGGGAACTCCCTCCTCCGCCGTGCGATCGCCGGCGCCGAACGCCGCTCCTCTCCCCACGGCGACCCCCCGGACACCCCGTGGG
>NZ_JBUEFZ010000036.1:0-60449 GCF_054963715.1 Streptomyces sp. STAM6
GCACCCGCGCGCCTCTTCGGCTCACTCGCCCCATTGCTGGGCTCGGTGGTGTCCGTTTTCCGGACACGCCGTGCCCCTGACAAGCGCTGCTTTCGGGAGTATTCGCGGGATCAACTACACGTGACAAGGGCGCGATTCAGCCGCCCGTGGGCGCGCACGCGCCACTCCCCCGGCGGGGTGCGCCCCCTCCGCCGGGGTCGTCGCTGCGACGTGTCAGCGGCCCGCGAGGTTCCGCTCGCCCGCCGGGACGGGCACCGGCAGCGTGTTGCCGGGCGGCGGGAAGGGACAGATGAAGTGTGCGGCGAAGGCGCACGGCGGCAGCAGCGACCGGTTGAAGTCGACGGTGACCCTGCCGTCGGGGTCCGGCGCCGGGGGCCGCAGGAAGCGGAAGCGGTAGGAGTCCTTCCCGCTGGTGGCGTCGGCGAAGACGGCCCAGAGGGAGCCGTCGTCCTCCACGGCGACCTGGAGGCCGAGCGGGGTGCCGGCGAGTGCGAAGGAGAGCTCGCCGGCGAGGCTCAGCCCGCGCTCGCGCCCGTCGGCGTTCTCGACCCGGACGCTGCGGATCCGCTCGTACGGGTGGAAAGTGCCCGGCACCGCCCAGCTCGGGTCGTACGGCGTGGCCTCGACCCCGTGGAACGCGCGCCGTGCCGGTGCCTGCGGGTCGAAGACCCGTACCGCCCACCGTCCTTCGCGACGCAGTACGAAGAGCCGCCGCTCACCGGCCGCGGCGCGGGACCGCGGGATCGTGGTGTGGTCCGCGGTGAGGCGGACCTCGCCGGTCAGGGGCTGCCCGTCGACGGTGATGCCGTCCTCGGCGGTGGCTATGAGGACGACGTGGTCGCCGTCTTCGCGCCAGATCCCCGGAACGGCCGGAATTCGACCTTCCGGGCGGTCCGCGAGCCAGTGGGTGCCGGTGAGGGAGAGCGGTCCGTACGGCGCGGAGACGGTCGCGATGCGCTGATCGTGCCAGTTCTTCCAGTCCTGCTGTGCGTCGTCGAGACTCATGCGGTCAACCCTTCCACACCGCGCTCCGCGAGCGGCCGGGCCGACGGTTGTGCGGGGGTGACCGCGAGTCCGTCAGCAGCCGTCGCAGGGGCAGCAGCAGTCGCAGCTGCCGGGGTTGCAGTCGCAGTCACGGCAGCAGCCCTCCCGCTTCTTGCGGGACCAGGGGCCCTCGTACTCCTTGGCACAGCAGATCTGGCAGGTGCAGAACAGCCAGGTGAAGGCGGCGCAGCCGGCCAGGAAGCCGCGCGGCTTGGGCTTCGACGGGTCGCCTCCGGCGCCGGGGCCGGGGGGCATCCCGCCGAAACCGCCGGATCCCCCGCCGTACCCGCCGTGTCCGCCGTGCCCCCCGTGTCCGCCGTGCCCACCCGGGGTGCCGGGGTGCCCGCCGCCGTACGGGTTGGGCGTGCCGTACGGGCCCTGGCCTCCGCCCTGGTACGGGTTGCCGGGCTGCGGCGGCTGCGCGGCGCCGTACCCCGGGGCGCCGTACTGCTGGCCGTAGCCCTGGTGGGAGCAGCCGGCCGTGCCGAAGGCCCGGTCCACGGACTGGCGCAGCTCATGGGCGAGCAGCAGGTGCAGCAGCTTGTCGTCGACGAACTCCGCGTCGCGCAGTGCGAGCCGGATGCCGTGCACGGCGTCGTCGGCGAGGCGCCGTGCCTCGGCCAGGTCGGTGCCGGTCGCGGTGAGCGGGTTCCAGGCTCCCGACAGGGCGTCAGCCTCCTTGTCCTCCACCGCGTCCAGCAGGTGCGCGAGCCGCCCGAAGAGCCGTCCGGCCTCGGCCAGGGGGGCGATGTTATGGGGCTTGCCGGCCAGGACGGCGGTGTGGGCGAAGGCCGCGGCGGTCGCCGTCTCGGTCGGTTCGGTCACCGTCAGCAGGGGTGTGCCGGGGCCGGCCAGCGCTTCGATGCCGGTCTGCCGGTCCACCGCGTCGACGAGGAGGGCGGTGTCGAAGCCCAGCTCACGGCCGGCCCGGGCGCCCGCCCGGTCCCAACCGCGGGCCACCCGGCGGGCGGCGGCGGCCACCGGTCGGCGTGCCAGCAGTCCGTCACCGTCGGCGACATGGTCGCGCACCTTCGCCGAGGCGAGCACGAGGGAGACGGTGGCGGCGAGCCGGGCGCCCTCGCCCCGGGCGACGGACGCGGTGCGCATGGCGCGCAGCGGGCAGGGCCCGGCGGTGCGGCGGGTGGCCGCGGTGCGCTCGGTCTGAGCCTCCGTCAGAACCGAGACAATCAAGCCGTCGTAGTTGGTGACGACCCGGGCGAACTGCCCGTGGTCGGCGCGAAGTGCCAGGCAGAGGCCGCAGAGATGCGCCATCCACTCGGTCTTGAGCACGTCGCCGAGGCGGTGGGTGCAGGGCCTGACGATTCCGAACACGGTACGTTCCCCCGATAGTCGTTCAACTGTGCGGCGGGCATCGTACCGAGCCTGCTCGTTCACCCGTACGTCCCCGCACTCACCCGTCTGGCCCGAATTTCATATTTGAGTTACGGGGAGGCTTGCCCAGGGGCCGTACGCGGGAAGAACCTTGACGAATCGCCACATCTTCTGCACCAGTACCGTCACGAATCCCTCGCGCGGCGACTATCCACTTGGCGCGCGATCCGCATCATGGACGACCATAGGGGTGCGGAACCACAAGTGACCGCGTTGAAAGGAGGCGTCCATGGGATCGGTGCGCAAGGCGAGTGCATGGCTCGGACTCGTCGAGGACAGCGACGAGCGTTACTACGACGACGAGTACGCCGAGAGTGACCGCAGCGGCGACGCCTGGGTGACCGACCCGCGCGTACGGGTCGCCTCCGAGAGCGCCGAGGAGGAGGGCCGCCGGATCGCCACGGTCTCCCCCGACAGCTTCCGGGACGCCCGGGCCATCGGCGAACTCTTCCGCGACGGCGTCCCCGTCATCGTGAACCTCACCGCCATGGAATCCGCCGACGCCAAGCGCGTGGTCGACTTCGCGGCCGGCCTGACCTTCGGTCTGCGCGGTTCGATCGAGCGGGTGGCCACCCGGGTCTTCCTGCTGACGCCCGCGAACACGCAGATCGTCACCGGGGAGCCCGGGGGCCGGCCGGAGGACGGCTTCTTCAACCAGAGCTGACCCGCAGGGCCGCTTACCGGAAGGCGTCGAGTCCGGTGAGCGCCTTGCCCAGTACCAGCTGGTGCATCTCGACGGTGCCCTCGTAGGTGAGGACCGATTCGAGATTGGTCGCGTGGCGCATGACGGGGTACTCGAGCGAGATGCCGTTGGCGCCGAGGATCGTGCGCGAGGTGCGGCAGATCTCGATCGCCTCCCGCACGTTGTTGAGCTTGCCGAAGCTGACCTGTTCGGGGCGGAGCCTCCCGGCGTCGAGCCGCCGCCCGAGGTGATGGGCGAGCAGGATGCCCTTGTGCAGCTCCACCGCCATGTCGGCCAGCTTGGCCTGGGTGAGCTGGAAGCCGCCGATCGGCCGGCCGAACTGTTCACGGGTCCGCGCGTACTCCAGGGCCGCCTCGAACGAGGAGCGCGCGGCGCCCATGGCGCCCCAGACGATGCCGTAGCGGGCGTGCGACAAACAGCTGAGCGGGCCCTTGAGCCCGGTGACACCGGGCAGGACGGCGTCGGCCGGGAGCCGGACGTCGTCCATGACGAGCTCACTGGTGACGCTGGCCCGCAGCGACCACTTGTGCCTGATCTCCGGGGCGGAGAAGCCGGGGGCGTCGGTCGGTACGGCGAAGCCCCGGATACCCTCGTCGGTCTGGGCCCAGACCACCGCCACTCCGGCGACCGAGCCGTTGGTGATCCACATCTTGCGGCC
Source organism: Streptomyces sp. STAM6 (assembly GCF_054963715.1). NCBI lineage: Bacteria > Bacillati > Actinomycetota > Actinomycetes > Kitasatosporales > Streptomycetaceae > Streptomyces > Streptomyces sp. STAM6. The sequence continues at coordinate 3,798 of NZ_JBUEFZ010000036.1, forward strand.
GTTGAGGACCCAGTCGCCGCCGTCCTTCTTGGCGTACGTGCGCATACCGGCCGGGTCGGACCCGTGGTCGGGCTCGGTCAGCCCGAAGCAGCCGATGGTCGTGCCCTCCGCCATGGACGGCAGCCAGCGCTGCTTCTGCTCCTCGGAGCCGTACTTCCAGATCGCGTACATGGCGAGCGAGCCCTGGACCGAGACGAGGGAACGGATGCCGGAGTCGGCGGCCTCCAGCTCCAGACAGGCCAGTCCGTACTGGACGGCGCTCGAGCCCGCGCAGCCGTAGCCGGTCAGCGACATGCCGAGGGCACCGAGGGAGCCGAGCTCGCGGGCGAGCTCCCGGATGCCGGGCAGCTCCCCCTTCTCGTACCAGTCGGCGATGTACGGCAGTACGCGGTCGGCCGCCCAGGTGCGGACCGTGTCGCGGATGGCGAGGTCCTCCGGCCCGAGCAGGTCGTCGATGCCGAGGGGGTCGCTGGGATCGAAGGGCGGAAGCTTCGAGGATGCGGACATGGGGGCCTCCGGCGGCTCACACAGCCACTAAAACTAGCGGCGTTAGTTACGGCTCGGCCGACGTTACGGCTCAGCGTGCCGCGCGTCCAGACCCGCTCGTCTCGGCCGGTTCGCGCCGCGCCGGGACACCGGCGCCGGGCCGGTCCCCGGCACCGCTGCGGGCGGCCGGGACCGGGGTGCGGGAGTCGGCGTGCGGGGCGGCCACGTCGTCGAGGACGTCCTCCAGGCCGTCCGGGTCGACCGGGCACTCCATCACGCGGGGCAGCCGCAGCGCCATGAGCGCGCCGAGCAGCAGCAGGCCGGCGCTGACGACCAGCGTCACATGGAGACCGTGGACGAAGGCGTGGCGCGCGGCCGTGCGCAGGGCGTCGCCCGCGGGCCCGCCCAGCTGGGCCGCCACCTGGTAGGCCTCCCCCAGCGAGTTGGCCGCGGCGGAGCCGGCCTGGGCCGGCACACCGGGCACCGCGGACAGGCCGGGCGCGTAAGCGGCGTTCATGACGCTGCCGAGGAAGGCGATGCCCATGCCCGCGCCGAGCTGGTAGGAGGTCTCGCCGATCGCGGCGGCGCCGCCCGCGCTGCGGGCGGGAGCTTCGCTGAGCATCGACTCGTAGGCCCCGAAGAGCGTGGTCTGGAGTCCGAAGCCGAGCAGCACGAACCCGGCGGTGAGCAGCAGCGGCCGGTCGTGCTGGCCCATGAGGACCAGCAGCAGGACGGCACCGGCGGTCAGTACGAAGCCCCAGCCGACCATGCGGCGCGGGCCGATGCGGCGCAGGGTGTACGAGCCCGTGGCACCGGCGGCCATCGCGGCGAAGGTGAGCGGCAGCAGCCTCAGCCCCGTCTCGACCGGGCTGAGGTCCAGGATGAGCTGGAGGTACTGGACCGCGATCAGCTCCAGGCCGACCAGCGCGAGCATGGCCAGCACGATGCAGCCGACGGAGGTCGTGAAGGCGGCGCGGGAGAACATCCGCATGTCGATCAGCGGGTGACGCCGGCGCTTCTGCCGCCGCACGAACAGGAGCAGCAGCGCGGCTCCGGCGAGCAGCGGCACCGCGGTGCCCGCCCCGATCGGGGACTCGCCGGCGCCCAGCCGCTTGACGCCGAGCACCACGCCCATGACGCCCGTGGCGGCCATCAGCGCGCCGAGCAGGTCCCAGGGCCCGTCGCCCCTGCCCCGCGACTCGGGCAGCAGCCACCGGCCTATCGGCAGGATCAGCGCCATCAGCGGGATGTTGATCAGGAAGACCGAGCCCCACCAGAAGTGCTCGACCAGGAAGCCGCCGAGCACCGGCCCGGTGGCGGCGCCGACGGCGACGACCGCGGTCCAGATGCCGATGGCGGTGGCTCTCTCGCGCCGGTCGGGGAAGACCGCGCGGAGGATCGACAGCGTCGCCGGCATGATCATCGCGCCGCCGACACCGAGCAGCGCGCGGGCGGCGATCAGCACGGCGGGGGTCTCGGCGAGGGCGGCGACCGCGGACGCCACGCCGAAGAGTCCGTAGCCGGCGAGCAGGACACGCCGGCGCCCGATCCGGTCACCGAGCGTGCCGAACATGATCAGCAGTGAGGCGCAGACGAGCGGGTACGCGTCCACGATCCACAGCAGTGCGGTGGAGCTCGGGCGCAGGTCCTCGGTGACGGCGGGTACGGCGACGTGAAGGACGGTGGCGTCCAGCGCGACGAGCAGCAGGCTGACGCAGAGGACGAGGAGGACGACCCAGCGGTTGGCACCGCCGGCGGCGGCACGCAGCCGTGCTCCGGCCGTGGTCGTCCCGGACATGTACGTACCTCCCACAGATGATCCCTCGCGCTCGGTGGGCACCTGCCGGGGGAGGGACACCCTCCGGGGCGGCCCGGCATCGACGGGCGAGTGAGCCGTCAGCGTACGCGAGTTAACCCCGGTGGCGCGTGTTCCACCTCTCACCTGGGCAGTCGCGGGAGTGTGGCGTACACCACTCACGGAGCCCCCGGCCTCGGGGGCGGACGTTCGGGTGAATTGCGCGCGGCGGTCGGCGTGGCCCATTTCCACGGCGGGCGAACACCGTTCCGGAAGGGGCCTCGGAACAATAGGACACGGGGTCCCGAAGGTTTTTGTATAAGCGGGGAATAAGCATCTCCCTGAGACGCACTCCACATCACATCGTCATCACGAAGAGACCGGATCGGCCTGGGTCGACACTCACTCGCTGTAACGTCGATTGGGTGCGTACCGACATCTTTGCCCGTCTGGACCGGGAGCCGGAACCGCCGAAGATTGAGATCCCGCGCATGAGCCGCACCCGTCTCGCCCTCTTCGGCGGGACGGCCGCGTTCTATGCCGCCATCGTGGTGGCCGTGCTCGTGTCGTCGTGGCTGGTGACCCTCGACTGGAAGGTCATGCTGTTCCGGCCCTACCAGCAGTGGCCGGAACTGCACGCGACGCTCGACTACTTCGTGGTGCTCGGTCAGCGCGGCCCGACGGCGGTGATGGTCGCGGCCTGGCTGGGCTGGCGCTCCTGGCGTCAGCACACGCTCCGCCCGCTGCTGGTCCTGGGCGCCGCACTGTTGCTGCTGAACGCCACGGTGGGCGCGGTCAAAATCGGCCTCGGCCGGCTCGGACCTCACTACGCGACGCAGATCGGCTCCGCCGAACTCTTCGCCGGCGGCGATATATTTCCTTCCGGACATACCGCAAATGCCGTGGTCACCTGGGGCATTCTGGCCTACCTCGCCACCACGCCGCGCGCCAGACGGTATCTCTCGGCGCTGTCCGCCGTGGTCGCGCTCGGCGTCGGTCTCACCACCGTCTATCTCGGTACGCACTGGCTGAGCGATGTGCTGCTGGGCTGGGCCGCCGGTCTGCTGATCCTGCTCGGACTGCCGTGGTGCGAGCCGGTGATCGCCCGTGCCGAGGCGCTGGTGTTCGGGGTGCGCGAGCAGCTGCGGGCCCGCCGCCGCCAGGCGCCTTCCCTGCCGGTCGCCGCGGGCGGCCCGCGTCCGGCCATATACCCGCAGCGCACGACGGGTGCCGAGGCGGAGCCCGCCCGCGAGCCGGTGGCCGAGCCGGTCGCGGCGGCGGGCACCGGCCGGGCGCCGAGCGGGCGGACCACGCTCACCCAGCCGCGGCCGCACGCGGTGGTGCGCTCGGAGCGGAACCCGCTCACGCCCGCGGGCAGCCGCCGACCGGCCCGCTCACGGCCGTTGACGGGCGGCTGACGGCCCCCCGACAGGCGTCCGCGCGACGAAGGCCCCGGCTCCGGCCGGGGCCTTCGTCGTGTCCGGGGGCCTTCCGCGCGGGCGCGGACGCCGCGCCGTCAGCCCACCCAGCAGCGGGTGACGGTGTGGTCGTCGACTTCGAAGTTGAGCCGGCCTGCCACGAATTCCATGGTGATGACGGAGCCGGGCGGCAGCGCCCGCACCGTGGTCCAGCCACGGGAGCGCGCGAGTTGCTCGGCGCCACGGTCGTCGAGGCCGACATACGACTCGGGGGTGTCGTCGGGCTGAGCGGGAGGGGTCGGAATCGGTGCCATGCCCCTCACCGTAGGCGGCGGCGCAGAGTGACGGAAGCCGGAGCGGGCACATGGGCCGACACCGCCGCCAGCAGCCCCACGTACCTCAGCGGTCACACTTGTGTCACAGGATCACGACACGCGTTTATGAGGACTTCTTCATCCTCCGGCCCTGCACCGGGAGCCGCTCCGGGGAATTCCCAGCCGCCCGCCGCCGACGCGTCCCAGCGAATTCCCGGCGCCCCGGAAAACACCTCGGCACATCATCACGAAATTGGACGTCCCGACGGAATTCACGGGTTCCCCGCAGAATTGCCACAGCCGCCGGAGAGCTCCAGGGCCCGGGAGAGACGGTCGCGGACAGCCCTGATCCGGTCGTCAAGCGCGAGCGGCTCGACGACCTCGAAGGCGAGACCCATGAGCACCACGTGGATGACGAGCACGTCCAGACTCGCCGCGCCCGTGCGCAGGAGACACGTGGTGTCGCTCTCGGCCTCCAGCACGCCGTCCGACGGCCCGACGACCGCGGCCGCCTCGGCCATCGGCACGTGCAGCCTGATCACCGCCTCGGCCGCGTACGCCGCCGTCGACACACCCCGGGAGACATAGGCGGCCAGGTCGTCGGCGGGCGGCTCACGGGGCGGGAAGCGCGGCCCGTGCGGGGGCTTCGGGACGATCCGGTCGGCGCGGAAGGTGCGCCAGTCGGCGCGGTCCACGTCCCAGGCGACCAGGTACCAGCGGCGCTCGGTGCACACCAGGCGGTGCGGCTCGACCGTCCGGCGGGTCGCGGAGCCGCTGTGGTCGCGGTACTCGAACCGCAGCCGCTCGCTGTCCCGGCAGGCGGCCGCGAGCTCGGTCAGGACGGCCGGGTCGGTCTGCCGCGCCTCGGGGGCGCGCAGCATGGGCACCGTGAAGGCGTTGAGCGCGCCGACGCGGCGGCGCAGCCGGTCGGGCAGCACCTGTTCCAGCTTGGCGAGGGCCCTGACGGACGTCTCCCCGATGCCCTCGATGCCGCTGCCGGCTGCCGTGCGCAGGCCGACCGCGACCGCGACCGCCTCGTCGTCGTCCAGCAGCAGCGGCGGCAGGGCCGCGCCGGCGCCGAGCTGGTAGCCGCCGCCCGTGCCCGGGCTCGCGTTCACCGGATAGCCGAGCTCACGGAGCCGCTCGACGTCCCGCCGCACGGTGCGCGGGGTGACGCCGAGCCGGTCGGCGAGATCGGCGCCCGACCATTCGCGGTGGGCCTGCAGCAGTGAGAGCAGGCGCAGCAGTCGTGCCGAGGTCTCCAACATGCGGGTGAGTCTGCCAGCCGTCGCGGACAGGTACTGTCCGCGACGGCCCTGCGGCCGGAACTCCGCGGGGCCGTCACCGGCCCCTCACGGCCCTCACTTCGTCAGGCGCACGCAGAGCTCGTTGTCGGTGCTGTAACAGGGCGTGGCCCGGAAGCCCTCCCCCACGTGCACCGGGTACACGAAGATGTTCTTGCGGTCCCAGACGTCGTCGAGGATGCGGGCGATCCGGACCGGCTCCGCGTCGCGGCCGGGGCGCAGCCACAGCTCCCACGTCTCCTGCTTCTGGATCGGGGCCGTCACCAGGGCACCGTACGGCAGGGTGAAGGTGAACACGCCCTTCTCGCCCTCGACGGGCACCTGCTCGACCCGCTCGCCGAACCGGGCCTCCGCCACCGCGCCGGCGCCGAGCCCCGCCCCGTACAGCACTCCCTCGACCGTGCAGCTGCCCTCGCCGAAGGAGATGTCGCCCGCCTCGGCGTGCACGGCCCGGGTCCAGGAGCGCACGGCGAGCCGGCCGTCGGCGGTCGGGTACGGGATGCGGACGGTCAGCGGGACGCCTTCCTCGGGGATCCGGTCGACCAGCGCCCTCAGGTCACGGATGCCGGGCTCGACCGCCCGGTCGTCGACGTACGCGTCCCAGCGGCCCTCGGCGAGCTCGACGCCGATGGGCAGCACCGCCCGCAGCCGGCCCTCGGTCGTGGGCGTGAGTGGCAGCAGGGTCTCCTCGGGCGGCTCCGTCCCGCGCCGGCGCAGGACCAGGACCGGCTCGGCCGCGCCGACCACCGCTATGTCGAACGTGATGCCACCGGCGGAGTCCGCGACGCAGTCCGCACGTGGCGCGCCGTGCCCGGCCTCTCCGGCGGGCGTGGAGTCGGTCATGCGGTCTTTCCCTTCCGGAGCACGTCGGCGGCCTTGTAGCGCGCCGTGTACGCGGCGTCGAGCACCGCGCCGCGGGCCCGGTGGAGTGTGTCGCGGACCCGGCCGCGGGAGCGGCCGTTGGTGCCCTGCGCGACGAGTTCGGCGAAGAGCGCCTCGTGGCGTTCGGCGATCCGGGCCGGGTCGAAGCGCTCGGAGGCGGCCAGCGCGGCCTGTCCGGCCCGGCGCCGCAGGTCGTCGTCCTGGATCAGGCCGAGGAGCGCCTCGGCGACGGCGTCCACGTCACCGACCGGCACCAGGCGTCCGTCGACCCCGTCCTCGATGATCTCGCCGGGGCCGTGCGGGCAGTCGGTGGAGACCACCGGCAGTCCGCAGCGCATCGCCTCGACGATGGTCATGCCGAACGACTCGAGCCGGGAGGTGACGGCGGCGACGGAGCCCTTGACCCACTCGGGCTCGAGCGGATTGGCCGGACCCATCAGGAAGACGTGGTTGTGCAGACCGCGCTCGTCGATCAGCGTGCGCAGGGCGTTCTTCTCGTTGCCGGTCGCGTCGCCGGAGCCGTAGATCCTCAGGCGCCAGTCGGGACGGGTGGCGACGACCTTCGCGAACGCCTCGACCAGCAGGTCGTAGCGCTTCACACGGGTGAGCCGGCCGGCCGCGACGACCCACTTGGCGGTGGAGTCGGCGGGCTCGACGGTGGGGGCGGGCACGCTGTTGGGGACGGCGTCGATACGCACGCCGGGCAGCTTGAGCCTGGTGCGGTACGAGCGGGCGTCCGCCTCGGTGACCGTGGTGATCGCGTCGAGCAGGGCGTACCGGTGGCCGATCTCGCGGCGCAGCCGGTATCCGTGGCTGTCCAGCGTCAGGTGCTCCTGGCCCACGCGGACCGGACCGCGGCGGGCCTGGCGGGCGATGTGGACGTTGAGCCCGGGGCGGGTGCCGACCACGACATCGGCGTCGAGGGACTTCAAGTGGGCGGCGATCCGCGTGTCGGTGAGCCGGCTGTACTGCTTCCAGCGGCCGTCGCCGCGCGGGAACACCTTGGCCGGCTTCTTGTAGTCGGGGTGGTCGCCGTCGTACGACGGGCTGTTCCTGCGCAGGTCGACAAGATGCTTCATCGTCACGCCCGCAGGGGCGCCCAGGGTCGGCTCGTCGCGGTGGCGGAAGACCGAGACGATTTCTACGTCGTGCCGCTCGGCAAGTGTCCGGGCGAGATTGAACGTCGTACGGATCGTGCCGCCGATCCCGTACGCGTTGTGGAGCAGGAAGGAAATACGCATCGCGTCGCCGCGTCCCCCAGGTAGGACTGGTCCCTTGGTCGTCAGAAGGGGACTGTACTTGGCTTTCACGGCTGGTAGCCGAGCTGGGGGACGGTGGCGCAGTTCGCGTTCATGTCGCCGCCCTGGGTGACCCAACCCCGGCCGTCCTGCCAGCGTGCGACGGACAGACAGGTGCGGCGTGTGCGGGGCGGCTCGGCGAGCCGCTCGAAGCTGACGGGGAGCAGGAGCCCGCGAGCGGTGTACGGCTCCGGGCGGTTGACGAACCGTTCGACGCACGCGCGCGTGAGACCGGTCCGCGCGCAGGAGCGGGCGGCGTCGGTGAACCACATGGCGGCGGCCCAGCCCTCCAGCTGCCACTGGGATACGGTGCCGGCGCCCTTCATGGCGGCGCGGAACTCCCGTACGGCCGGATGGGCCGTCTCGTCGTGGTTGCGGCTGGCGCCGGTGACCCACAGGGCGTTGCGGCAACGGGGGGCGTCCTTGAACTCGCGCGGCACCGCCGACGACCAGTTCTGGACGTTGGTGATCTTGGCGGTGACGCGGGCACCGACGGCGTCCATCGCCTCGCACAGCTGGGCGTTGCCGTGGCTGTCGAGCGCGTCGAAGACGAGGTCGGCGCCCTGGTCGCGCAGATCGGCCGCGACGGCGCGGAAGTTCGGCAGGGCGAAGTCGACCTGCTCGGTGACGACCCGGTAGCCCTCGGCCTTCAGACCGTCGGTGACCAGCCGGGCGTAGGCGGCGGAGGAGGCCTGGTTGTAGGAGACGACGGCGGCCGTACGGGCCCCGAGTTCGGTCCTGAACCAGCGGTAGACCTCGGTGCCTCCGTAGAGGGTGCCGTCCCAGCCGGGGCTCCGCCCGGTGCGCGGGGCGATGCTGCCGTAGATCCCGTAGAGGTGGGGATACGTGTCGTACGCCGGGCCGATCGGCTGGCCGCCGATGTCGGGGACTCCCGCCTCGGAGACCCGCTCGGCTCCGGCGTAGTCCAGCGCGGTGGTGGCGACGAGGGCGAACACCCGGCTCTCGTCGACGAGTTTGTGCACGCACTCGTTGTTGCCGACGCCGCTGCCGCCGTCGTCGCAGGTGACGACCTCGACGCGGCGGCCGTCGACGCCGCCGCGGGCGTTGAGCGCGTCGAAGTACGCCCGGGCGCCGTCCCGCGGCCCGGTGAAGGCCTCGCCGCCGACCGGGCTGGTGGCGCTGGTGATGATGCCGACCCGGATCGGCTGCGCGGCGCCCGTGGTGGGGCGGCGGCTCTCGAAGTCGCTCTCGGGCAGCCTGCTGCCGCAGGCGGCGGTCAGGGCGAGGAGCGCCGCGAGCAGCAGGGCTTCAGCAGCCCGGCACGGCCGCATTGCCGCTGAGCTTCACCAGGGCGCACAGCGTGTTCTTGGAGACCTTCCAGGTCCCGTCCTGCAGGACGGCCGTGCCCTTGGCGTTGGGGAGGGCGGGTGTGCCGGCGACCAGCAGGTCGTAGGTCACGGCCGCCCGGGTGGCCGAGAGGAACGCGACGTTCTTGACCTGCGCGGACGTCTGCGCGGCGTTCCTGTCGCTGGAGAAGGCGGCGAGCACGGGCCGCAGGGCGTCGCCGTTCTCCAGTACCGCGACCTTCTGGTCCGTGGAGGCCTTGGGGTCGAAGAAGGTCGCCCAGTTCTTCTCGATCTCCTGCCGGGCGGCGGCCGGGTCGGCCGGCTGCTCGTTCGCGGGCGGGGTCGTGCCGGTCGCGGTCGGGCGCGGGGTCTGCGAGGAGGATTCGCCGCCGTCGTCGGAGCAGGCCGCGGCCGCCGGGACCAGGGCCAGGACCGCGGCGGCCATGAGCGCCGCCGTACGGGGGTGCCTGCCCGAGCTGCTGTGGACCATCTGGCTCACCACCGGGTTCCAGGGAATGTCCCTTCACGGGCATAGTGCAAGGAATCGCCCCAGACCGCCAGCGGAAGGGTTCGGATGCCGGTTTGTCGTCTGCTGTGGTGGGGCGGGGCCGTGGCCGCCGCGGCCGGCGCCGTCCTGTGCGTACTGGGCTGGTACGGCGTGTCGGGCGAGCGGTTCGCCGAGCGGCAGATCCCCTACCTGGCGTCGTGCACGGTGCCCGGCGCCGCGCTGATCGTGGCGGGGGCGGTGCTGCTCGCGGCGGTGGGCCTCGGGGCCGGACGTGCCGGTGGCGGTGCCGGTGCCGCCCCGGAGGGAGCGGACGCGGTCAACGGCCCGGGAGGGGAGCCCGCGGGGGTGCGCCCCTCGGACGGTGCCGCCCCGTCCGACGCGCCGTCCTCCGACGCCCCGCCGGTGCGGGTGCCGGGCGGGACCCTCGCCCACCGGCCGGACTGCCCGCTGGTGGCGGGCAAGGCGGAGGCGGTGCCCGCGGGCGACGAGGCGCTGGAACCCTGCCCGGTGTGTGAACCGTGGCCTCGCTGACCTACGACCTGACACTGGCCGGTCTCGCCGTGGGAAGCGCGGCCGCCCTCACCGGGATCGGCCTGATCGTCACCTACCGGGCGACCGGCGTGCTGAACCTCGCCCACGGCGCGATCGCCATGGTATGCGCGTACGTGCTGCGCCAGTTCGTGGTCGAGTGGGGCTGGCCGCTGCCCCTCGCGGCGTGTCTGACGCTGCTCGTCGTCGCCCCGGGTATCGGCCTGGTGCTGGACCGGGCGGTGTTCCGCCCGGCGGCGGTGCTCGGCGCGGACCCGGCCCGCACCCTGGTCGCGTCGATCGGCGTGTTCGTGCTGCTCGTCGGCGGGGCGGCGCTGGTGTGGGGCTCCGGGGCGCGCGCGGACGCGCCGGAACTGCTCGGCGACGACCCGTGGCTGCACCTGGCCGCGGCCGTGCTGCTGGCCTGCGCGGTGGGCGCGGTGACCCGCTGGACGCGGCTGGGCAGGGAGCTGCGGGCGGTCGTCGACAACCGCGAGCTGGCCGCGCTGGGCGGGATCGACGCCGACCGGGTCTCCGCGGTCGGCTGGGCGTTCGGGTCGCTCACCGCGGGGCTGACGGGCGTGCTGCTGGCGCCGTACGTACGGCTCGATCCGTACGGGCTGCCGCTGCTGGTGGTCGAGGTGGTCGCGGTCGCCGTGGTGGCCCGGATGCGGAGCCTGCCGGTCGCGGTGGGGACCGCGCTGGCCGTCGGCGTCGCCCAGGCCCAGCTGACGCGGCTTCACCCCGAGGGGTGGGCGGGACCTCTGGTGCAGGCGGTCGCGACGAACCTGTTCGTCGTCGCCCTGCTGTTCGCCGCCCTCGCCCTGCCGGGGGTGGGAACGCGCGACGCCCTGCCCCGCGCGTCCACGGCCGGCACGCGTGTCCCTCCGGGCCTGTGGGTGGTCGTGGGTGTGCTGTTCCTGCTGCCGCTCGGCTTCGCGGGCACCGACCTGCACACCTCCGTCCAGGTGCCCGCCCTGGCCGTGGTCCTGCTGTCGCTGGTCGTGGTCACCGGACGGGGCGGGCAGATCTCGCTGGGCCAAGCGGCCTACGCCGGTCTGGGCGCGCTGTTCACGGCACTGCTGGCGGCGGACCGGTTCCCCGGACTGCCCCGGCTGCCGGAACTCGCCGCGCTGCTCGTGGCCGCCGTCCTGGTGGCCCCCCTGGGCCTGCTGACGGGCGGGCCGGCGATCCGCCGCCACGGCCTCGCGCTGGCGCTGGCGACCCTGGCGGTGGGGGTGGCGGTGAGCCGGTTCGTCTTCGCGCAGCCGTACGCCACGGCGGGCCTGTCCCTGTCACGGCCGGCCGGTTTCGACGACGACCGGGTGTACTACGTCCTCGAACTGGGCGTGCTCGCCTGCGCGCTGGCCGCGGTGGCCGCGCTGCGCCGGGGCCGCACGGGCCGGGCCCTGGCCGCGCTGCGCGACCACGAGGCGGGCGCGCAGGCCGCGGGAGTCCCCGTCCCGGCCCTGAAGCTCCTCTCGTTCGTGGCCGGCGCGGCCCTGGCCGCCCTGGGCGGCGGCCTGCTGGGCATGGGCCTGCGCGCCTTCGACCCGGCGGCCTTCGACCCGGTGCGCGGCCTGCTGTGGTTCGCCGCGGTCCTGGTCCTCGGCGCGGACAGTCTCCTCGCGCCCATGGCGGCCGCCGCTCTCCTGGTCGGCCTCGACGCCGGCGCCCGCGGCGGGGCGGCGGCGGCCCTGATCGGCCTCCTCGCCGCCCTCACGGCGAGGATCCCCCCGCTGACGTCCCTGCTCCCGGGGGCCCGCCCCCAGGAACCCCCGGCCCCTGCCGCCCACCGCCCCGCACCCGCCGGCCGGGCCGGGCCCGGCCCCCGGCTCCACCCCACTCCCCCGCCCACCGCGCCCGCACCGCCCACCACGGGCGCGGCCGGCACGGCGGACCACCGGCCGGCCGAGACCGGGCGACCCCCGCAAGCGGGCCGGGCCGCGGGCCGGGGGCCGGAGCCGCCCACGGCCACCGGCGGCGGGGGCGCGCCTCGGGGGGAGCCGCAGCCGGCAGCTCCATCCGCCCGGCCGGTGCCCCGGCGCGCCGGCCACCGGCCCGCGACCGGCGGCCCCGGCCGCGCCCCGCGGGGCCTCGCCGCGCACGGGCTGACCGTGCGCTACGCCGGGTTCACCGCGCTCGACCGCGTCGATCTGCTGCTGCGGCCCGCCTCGGTCACCGCCCTGGTGGGCCCCAACGGCGCCGGCAAGTCCACGCTCTTCCACTGCCTGGCCGGCACCCTGCGGCCCGCCTCCGGCCGCGTCACCCTCGACGGCACGGACATCACCGCGCGGCCCGCCCACGCCCGTACCCGTCTCGGTGTCGCGCGGACCTTCCAGGAGCTGGCCGTCTTCCCGTCGCTCACCGTCGAGGAGAACGTGCGCGTCGGCGCCGAGCAGGGCCGCGTACGCGAGGACGACCCGCGCAGCGTGGAGCAGACGCTGCGCCTGCTCGACCTCACGGCGCTGCGTGACCGCCCCGCCGCCGGGCTGTCGACGGGCGTGCTGCGCCGGGTCGAGCTGGGGCGGGCACTCGCGGGGCAGCCGCACACCGTGCTGCTGGACGAGCCCGCAGCGGGGCTCGACGCCGCCGAGACGGCCGCGCTGGCCCGCGTGCTGAGGGCCCTCGCGGCGGAGGGGACGGCCGTCCTCGTCGTCGAGCACGACCTCGACCTCGTCGCGGACGTCGCACACACCGTGCACGTCATGGAGGCGGGGCGAATCGTGTCATGAGCGTCGAGATCGAGCTGCGCGCCGCCCGGGTCCGCTACGGCCCGCTGGAGGCCCTGCACGGCGTCGACCTGCCGGTCCCGGCCGGGACGCTCAGCGTTCTCCTGGGCCGCAACGGCTCGGGCCGTACGACGGTGCTGCGCGCCCTCGCCGGCGCGGTGCCCCTCAGCGCCGGCCGCGTCGTGTGGCGCGGCGCCGACGTCACCCGGCTGCGCGCCCACGAGCGTGCCCGGCGCGGCCTGTGCTTCGTACCGGACCGGCGGGCCGTGTACGCCACGCTCACCGTCGAGGAGAACCTCGACCTGGCCGCCCCGCGCGGGGACACGGCAGCGGCGCTCGCCGCGTACCCGGAGCTGGGCGTGCTCCTTGCCCGCCGGGCCGGCACCCTCTCCGGCGGCGAGCAGCGCATGCTGGCGGTCGCCCGTGCGTTGCTGGCGCCCGCGCGAGTCGTCCTCGTCGACGAGCCGGCGCTCGGCATGTCGCCGTCCGTCGCGGCCCGCACGTACGCGCTCCTGGGCGGCATCCGCGACGCGGCCGTCGTGGTGGCCGAGCAGCGACTGCCACCCGGTCTGCCGCGCGGGACGCTCGTCCATGAACTGCGCCGCGGCCGTGTCGCCCTCAGCGGCGAGGGCGGCGAGTTCAGCTCTTGGTCAGGGACAGCATCATCCCCGGGCGGATCCGGTTCGGATCGTTCCCGATGATCTTCTTGTTGGACGTGAAGAGCGCCTGCCAGCCGCCCTTCACCTTGAAGCGGCGGGCGACGGAGCTCAGCGAGTCGCCGGCCTGGACGGTGTGGGCCCGGCCGGCCAGCCCGTACCGCTTGGAGCAGGTGGGCCAGGCCTTCCAGCCCTGCCACCGCAGCACTTCCTCGGCGACCGCGATCTGCTGCTGACGGGTCGCCAGGTCGGCGCGAGCGGCGTACTTCAGTCCGCCGTAGGCCTCCCACGTGGACTGCCGGAACTGCAGGCCGCCGTAGTAGCCGTTACCGGTGTTGACGTTCCAGCGGCCGCTGCTCTCGCACTGGGCGAGGCAACCCCAGGGCCACTGGTCGTCGGCGCAGTCGGCGGTGGTGAAGGGGTGCCCGGTGCCGGGCGAGGGCCAGTGCTCCCGGGGCGCGGTCGCGGCGGGGACCACGGGCGCGGCGGAGGCCGCGGTCGCGGCGGGCGCGGCGGCCGCCCCGGACGGTACGAGCACCAGCAGCGACACGGCCGACACGACGGCCGGCCAGAAGCGGATCTTCGGCATCGGGCCACGCTAGGCAGCGGTTCCGGTTCCCGCGGCCGTGGCGCGCGGGGGCGCGGGCCGGCCCCACCCGGTCGGCCGACGCGCCGCACGTCCGATTCCCGTACCCGCGCGCGCGTGACCCCGGCCGTACATCATGCGTTGAGCTCTTCATGAGACGAGCCGGGATCCGCCCGGCTTCGCAACGCAAGAGTTCCGAGGAGCCACCCGTGCCGCGCATGCTCGACGTCAGCGAGGACGTACGCGCCGAGATCGGCGACGAAGAAGCCGACCGGCTGCTCGCCGGCGAGAACGCCCCGGGCAGCTACGACTGCACCTCCTGCCGCACCCCGGGCGACTCCGAGCAGGAACGCACCAGCACCGTGCTGTTCGTGGGCGAGGAGACGGCCGTTCTGGCCTTCGCCCACGCCACGTGTATCCCCTCCCAGGTCGTCCGGGTCGCCGAGGACCAGCTGCAGGGAGCCGTCCGCTCCATCACCGGTACGGAGCAGCAGGTTCCGGCCGGGGGTGAGCAGGCTGTCCTGGGAGTCACGAGCGGCCTCGTCCTCATCGAGAACGAGCTGCACCCGGCGCTCGTCGTGGAGCCCACCGACCCCATCGCCCGTCCCGGCTCCACCGGTGGCGGCGACGAGTTCCTGCCGCTCCTGATCGAGCAGGGCTTCCTTCCGGTGAGCCATGTGAACCAGAAGCCGGCCGTCCTCCCCGGCTGGTCGGTGCTGCTGGCCATGGGCCGGCTGCACGCCATCCTGCAGCCGGGCACGAGCGGCGGCAGCCCGGTCGCCTGGTGGCAGGCCCACCAGCCGCTCCAGGTCACCGAGGGCTGGCGCGCCGCGGCGAACAAGTCGCACACGGTCCTGGTGTTCGCGGCCCCGGTCGGCTCCATCGGCCAGCAGCCGCGCGAGGACCTGCTGCGTGACGCGCTGGAGAAGGCCGCGGCCGACGGCCGGCTGGTCGCGGCCGCGATGCCGCTGGCCGGTACCTGATGGATGGACTGCGCCCGGCCATACGGTCACCGGCGATTTCCTGGCCCGGGCCGCATCCGACGGGCGGTGAGGTCGTTGGCACATACGTGCACGCATACGAGCCTTCTCGCCAGTCGTACCAGCAGATCCCCGCCATGCGCTCGTCGCAGGACGGGCCGTCCGGCCACTCGGCCACGCCGATCTACGACGCGCTGTACTCCGAGTACATGAGGGCGTTCCGTACGCTGCCGGGTGACCGCAGCGGCGAGGAGGACCTCGGGTTCAAGGCGTTCGGGCTCGGGTCGCACTCGTCCAGGGGCGGGCCGGGTGGCGCGTACCAGAGTCAGCACGGCGGCTATCCGGCCGTCTGGCAGCCGGTCGCGGGCATGAGCCGGCACACCGGGCACCATCACGTTCCGGCGGCGTTGCCGCCGGCGCCCCGCAGGGGGCTGTGAAGACCGCGGGGCCGGAGCGCATCAGTCGCTCCGGCCCCGCGGTGTCGTGCCGGGGTGTTACTTCTTCCGGCCGCGCTTCTCGCGCACCCGCACCGAGATGTGGATCGGGGTGCCCTCGAAGCCGAACTCCTCGCGCAGCCGCCGCTCGACGAACCGGCGGTAGCCGTGCTCCAGGAAGCCGGAGGCGAACAGCACGAAGCGGGGCGGCTTGGTGCCCGCCTGCGTACCGAACAGGATGCGGGGCTGCTTGCCGCCACGGATCGGGTGCGGGTGGGCGGCGACGAGCTCGCCGAGGAAGGCGTTGAGGCGGCCGGTCGGGACGCGGGTCTCCCAGCCTGCCAGCGCGGTCTCGATCGCGGGGACGAGCTTGTCCATGTGGCGGCCGGTCTTCGCCGAGACGTTGACCCGCGGAGCCCAGGAGACCTGCTGCATCTCCGTCTCGATCTCGCGCTCGAGGTAGTAGCGGCGCTCCTCGTCGAGCTCGTCCCACTTGTTGTACGCGATGACGAGCGCGCGGCCCGACTCGACGGCCATGGTGATGATGCGCTGGTCCTGGACCGAGATGGAGTCGGTGGTGTCGATGAGGACGACGGCGACTTCGGCCTTCTCGACGGCGGCGGCGGTACGCAGCGAGGCGTAGTAGTCCGCGCCCTCCTGGAGGTGGACCTTCTTGCGGATACCGGCGGTGTCGACGAACTTCCAGGTCCTGCCGCCCAGTTCGATGAGCTCGTCGACCGGGTCGCGGGTGGTGCCGGCGAGTTCGTTGACGACCACGCGCTCCTCGCCCGCGACCTTGTTGAGCAGGGAGGACTTGCCGACGTTCGGGCGGCCGATGAGGGCGATGCGGCGCGGGCCTCCGACGGCCGTGCCGAAGGTCTGCGCGGGGGCGTCGGGCAGCGCCTCGAGGACCTCGTCGAGGAGGTCGCCGGTGCCCCGGCCGTGGAGGGCGGAGACCGGGTGCGGCTCGCCGAGGCCGAGCGACCACAGCATGGCGGCGTCGGCCTCGCCGGAGGGGCCGTCGACCTTGTTCGCGGCGAGCACGACGGGCTTGCCGGCCCGGCGCAGCAGCTTGACGACGGCCTCGTCGGTGTCGGTGGCTCCGACGGTGGCGTCCACGACGAAGACGACCGCGTCGGCGGCGTCGATCGCGAATTCCGCCTGGGCGGCGACGGAGGCGTCGATACCGAGGACGTCCTGCTCCCAGCCGCCGGTGTCGACGACCTTGAAGCGCCGGCCGGCCCACTCGGCCTCATAGGTGACCCGGTCGCGCGTGACGCCGGGCTTGTCCTCGACGACGGCCTCGCGGCGTCCGATGATGCGGTTCACCAGGGTCGACTTGCCCACATTCGGGCGGCCGACGACGGCGAGGACGGGGAGGGGGCCGTGGCCCGCTTCCTCGATCGCGCCCTCGACCTCTTCGATGTCGAAGCCCTCTTCGGCGGCGAGCTCCATGAACTCCGCGTACTCGGCGTCGCCAAGTGCCCCGTGGTCGTGCTGGTCGTTCATGAAGTCCGTTCCTCGTTCATCATCGGCGGATCGAGCGATCCGCTACTCAAGTCTCGCTCAGCGCCCGGTGAGGCGCTTGGCGTTTTCCAGGTGGGCGGTGAGCCGCTCCTGGATGCGTACGGTGGCGTCGTCCAGCGCCTTGCGGGTGCGCCGGCCCGAGCCGTCGCCCGCCTCGAAGGGGTCGCCGAAGACGACGTCCACGCGGCTGCGCAGTGGGGGCAGCGCCTTTATCAACCGTCCGCGGCGGTCGGTGCTTCCCAGGACGGCGACCGGCACGATGGGCGCACCGCTGCGCACGGCGAAGTAGGCCAGACCGGCGCGCAGCGCGGCGAAGTCGCCCTCGCCCCGGGTGCCCTCGGGGAAGATGCCCAGCACACCGTCGTTCTCCAGGACCTCCAGGGCCCGGGTGATGGCGGTGCGGTCGGCGGCCTCGCGGTCCACCTTCAGCTGCCCGATTCGCTCCAGGAACGGGCCGAGCGGCCCCACGAAGGCCTCTTTCTTGATCAGGAAGTGCACGGGCCGGGGCGCGGTGCCCATGAGCATGGGGCCGTCGAGGTTGTGCGCGTGGTTGACGGCGAGGATCACCGGTCCGGCGGCGGGCACCCGCCAGGCGCCGAGGACGCGCGGCTTCCACAGCCCGTACATCAGCCCGATGCCGATGCCCCGGCCGACCGCGGCACCTTTGGCGGAAGGGGTCACTTGGCGGCCCGCTTCTCCTCGACGAGGGTGACGACGCATTCGATGACCTGCTGGAGGGTGAGGTCGGTGGTGTCGACCTCGACGGCGTCGTCCGCCTTGGCGAGCGGGGAGGTCTTGCGGCTGGAGTCGGCCGCGTCCCGCTTGATCAGGGCTTCTCGGGTGGCGTGCACGTCGGAGCCCTTGAGCTCGCCGGAACGGCGGGCGGCGCGGGCCTCGGGCGACGCGGTGAGGAAGATCTTGAGGTCGGCGTCCGGGAGCACGGTGGTGCCGATGTCGCGGCCCTCGACGACGATGCCGTGCTCGGCGCCGGCGGCGATGGACCGCTGGAGCTCGGTGATCAGCGTGCGGACCTCGGGCACCGCGCTGACGGCGCTGACCTTGGAGGTGACCTCCTGGGTCCGGATGGGGCCGGAGGCGTCCGCGCCGTCGACGGTGATCGTCGGGTGGGAGGGGTCGGTGCCGGAGACGATGACGGGCTTGCCGGCGGCCGAGGCGACGGCATCGGCGTCATCGACGTCCACACCGTTGCTGATCATCCACCAGGTGATCGCCCGGTACTGGGCGCCGGTGTCCAGGTAGCTGAGCCCCAGCTTGGCGGCGACCGCCTTGGACGTGCTCGACTTGCCCGTGCCGGAGGGCCCGTCGATGGCGACGATCACGGATTCCACGGTGTCGGACACCTTCCTGGTACGCGGGACAGGGCCGGCCGGATGCGAGGGGCCCCGCACAAGGTTACCGATTGTTGCCCCCGGACCTTGCACCCATTCGGGCTACCCGGCCCTCAGGCCGGGTGACCGGTACCCGCCGCGGCGCCCCGCCCCGGACCGCCCGCCGACCGGGCCCCTACTGCCGCAGCGCCCAACCCCTCTCCCGCAACGCCGCCGCCAGCGACGGAGCCGCGGAGGGAGCCACCATGAGCTGCACCACACCCGCCTGCTGACCCGTCGCATGCTCGATCCGCACATCCTCGATGTTCACCCCCGCGCGCCCCGCGTCCGCGAAGATCCGCGCCAGCTCCCCCGGCTGGTCGCTGATCAGGACGGCGACCGTCTCGTAGGCGACCGGGGCGGCGCCGTGCTTGCCGGGGACGCGGGCGCGGCCGGTGTTGCCCCGGCGCAGGACGTCCTCGACGCCGGTCGCACCGTCACGGCGCTTGTCCTCGTCGGAGGACTGCAGGGCCCGCAGGGCGCGGACCGTCTCGTCCAGGTCGGCGGCGACGCCCGCCAGGACGTCCGCCACCGGTCCGGGGTTCGCCGAGAGGATCTCGACCCACATCCGGGGGTCGGACGCGGCGATGCGGGTGACGTCCCGGATGCCCTGCCCGCAGAGCCGTACCGCGGTCTCGTCCGCTTCCTCCAGCCGGGCGGCGACCATCGAGGAGACGAGCTGCGGGGTGTGGGAGACCAGGGCGACCGCCCGGTCGTGGGCGTCGGCGTCCATGACGACGGGCACCGCCCGGCACAGGGCGACGAGCTCCAGGGCGAGGTTGAGGACCTCGGTGTCGGTGTCCCGGGTCGGCGTGAGGACCCAGGGGCGGCCCTCGAAGAGGTCGGCGCTGCCGGCCAGCGGGCCGGACCGCTCCTTGCCGGACATCGGGTGCGTGCCGATGTACGCGGACAGGTCGAGGCCCATGGCCTCCAGCTCCCGCTTGGGGCCGCCCTTGACGCTGGCGACGTCGAGGTAGCCGCGGGCGACACCGCGGCGCATCGCGTCGGCGAGGGCGGTGGCGACATGGGCCGGCGGCACGGCGACGACGGCGAGGTCGACGGGGCCGTCGGGCTCCTCGTCCGTGCCGGCGCCGCGGGCCGCGGCGGTACGGGCCCGGGCCGGGTCGTGGTCGGCGAGGTGCACGGTGACGCCGCGGCCGGTCAGCGCGAGCGCGGCCGAGGTGCCGATCAGGCC
The DNA here is from genome assembly GCF_054963715.1 of Streptomyces sp. STAM6. Classification (NCBI taxonomy): domain Bacteria; kingdom Bacillati; phylum Actinomycetota; class Actinomycetes; order Kitasatosporales; family Streptomycetaceae; genus Streptomyces; species Streptomyces sp. STAM6. The sequence goes on from NZ_JBUEFZ010000036.1 coordinate 23,136, forward strand.
GGTTCCGATGACGAGCGCGGTCCTCACTGGGCGATGTCCTTGCGCAGGGCCGCCGCGGCGCCGAGGTAGACGTGCGCGACGGCGGCTTTGGTCAGGTCGGTCTCGATGTGCGCGAGGACGCGGACGACGCGCGGCATGGCGCCCTCGATGTCCAGCTCCTGCGCGCAGATCAGCGGTACGTCGACGATGCCGAGCTTGCGCGCCGCGGCCGCCGGGAAGTCGCTGTGCAGGTCGGGCGTGGCGGTGAACCAGACGCTGATCAGGTCGTCGGCGGTGAGGCCGTTCCGCTCCAGCACGGCGGTGAGGAGCGTGCCGACCCGCTCCTCCATGTGCCCGGCGTCGTCGCGCTCCAGCTGGACGGCCCCTCGGACCGCTCGTACCGCCACGTCGTACTCCTTCACCCGGTCGCGCGGTCGCGCGTGCTCGTGTTCAGCCTAATCAGCGCGGTGGGTGCGGGGGTGCGGCGACCGCCTTCCGAGACGGGAAGGGCGCCGTCGTGCGCGACACTGTCGGCATGCTGCTCCATGTCGTGCCCCTGACCGACTGGTCCGCCGATGCCGCCGGCCCGTACCGCCCGGCCTCCCTGGCCTCCGAGGGTTTCGTGCACTGCTCGGCCGACGAGGCCTCGGCGCTCACCGTCGCGGACGCCCACTACCGGGACGTGCCGGGGCCGCTGCTGGTGCTGCTGATCGACGAGGAGCGGCTGGCGGCGGAGGTGCGCTGGGAGGGGTCCGGGGAGGAGGTCTTCCCCCATGTGTACGGGCCGGTGGAACGGGACGCGGTCGTGGAGGTGCGGGAGGTGCGCCGGGACGCGGACGGCCGGGCCACCGGACTCGCCCGCCGGCCGTGACGGGTCCCCGGGTGTGCCGTGACTGGGTCCCCCGGGTGGTTCGGCCCGTCCCCGGCCCGCCCGGTTGCTTCGTCCGGCGCGGCCGGCGGTCCAGGATGGCGCGCATGAGTCCAGCCCCCACACCCCGCCGTACCGTCCTGACCGCCGCCGCCACCGTCGCGCTCGCGGCGGGATGCGGGGACGACGGCGGTGACACCGCGACCACGAGCCCCGCTCCCCCCACCGGTCCCACGGATGCGTCGCCTCCCGCGACGGGGGCGCCGGTGTCGCCGTCGGCCCCTGCCACCGGTGAGCTGACCCGGGCCGCGGACGTCCCGGTCGGCGGCGGCACCATCTTCAAGGAGCGGAAGGTGGTGGTGACGCAGCCGCAGAAGGGGCAGTTCAAGGCGTTCTCGGCGGTCTGCACCCACCAGGGCTGCATCGTCGCCACGGTCGAGAACGGCACCATCAACTGCGCCTGCCACAACAGCAGGTTCAGCATCACGGACGGCGCGGTCGAGCGGGGCCCCGCCACGAGGCCGCTCCCGGCCGAGGACATCACTGTGTCGGGGGACTCCATCAGCCTGGTGTGAGGGCCGTCTAGGGTCGGAGCCATGACCCCCGAAGAGCTGGTGCGCGACCACACGATCTACTCCTGTGTCATGGGGTCGCGCGCCTTCGGACTGGCCACCGACGACAGCGACACGGACGTGCGCGGTGTGTTCCTCGCCCCGACACCGCTGCAGTGGCGCTTCGACAAGCCGCCGACGCACATAGAGGGCCCCGCGGAGGAGCAGTTCAGCTGGGAGCTCGAGCGCTTCTGCGAACTCGCGCTGCGGGCCAACCCGAACATCCTGGAGTGCCTGCACTCCCCACTGGTGGAGCACATCGACGACACCGGCCGTGAACTGCTCGCGCTGCGGGACGCGTTCCTCTCCCGCCGGGTGCACCAGACGTTCGTGCGTTACGCGGACGGCCAGCGCAGAAAGCTCGAGGCGGACGTCCGCCGGCACGGCGCGCCGCGCTGGAAGCACGCCATGCACCTGCTGCGTCTGCTCACGAGCTGCCGGGACCTGTTGCACACGGGCGTCCTGGTCATCGACGCCGGCCCGGATCGCGACCGCCTTCTCGCGGTCAGGCGCGGCGAGGTGCGCTGGCCGGAGATCGAGGCGTGGATGGGCCGCCTCGCCGCCGAGGCCGACGAGGCGGCCCTCACCACCCCGCTGCCGGCGGAGCCGGACCGCGGGGCGGTCGAGGACTTCCTCCACCGCATCCGCCGGGCCTCAGCGTTCCAGGCGTACGCGGACGACGAAGTCGTGCAGCGCGTCGTGCGCGACGGGGGCGCCGGGCAGCGCTGAGGCCGCCCGCGCCTCGTCGAGGACACCGTGCAGCGCGTCGATGTCGGCCCGCACCCGCTCGGTGTCGACTCCGTGCGCGGCCCCGTGTTCGGCGTCCGCCTTGGCGGCGATGAGCTCGGCCACGTACTCCGGCGCCGGGACGCTTCCCAGCAGCGTCGGCAGGTGGGCGACGACCTCACCGGCACGCATGAGATGGATCCCGGTGAGGAGGGCGCGGAATGTGTAGAGCAGGGGCTTGAGCTCGCCGGTCTTCTCGAACAGCCGCCACTGGGTGGCCGCGAATCCCCTGTAGTGGTGGGCGTGGTGGGTGGTGAGCACCCCGGGCGCCAGCGCGATCAGCTCCGCGTGGGCGTCGGTCGTGTGGGCGACCAGCGGGGAGAGCAGCTGCTCCAGTACGTATCCGTTGCGCCGCAGCATCAGCCGCACGAACTTCCGCAGGTCGTGCGTGACGAGATCCATCTCGGTGCCGTCCCGGTCCCACATGCGGGACCTGGTCTCCTCCGGCTCGCGCAGTCCTGTCAGCGCCTCGACCGGCAGCAGGTGCGCACCGCGTACGTCCACGTCCGAGTCACGGGACGGGAAGCCGTACAGATGCGCGCCCGAGACGGTGGCGAACAGCAGAGGGTCGGGCTGTTCGGCGACGACGGCGCCGAGGCCGGGGAGGTCGAGGAGTCCTGTCATGCGGTCAAGCGTCCCAGAGCGCTCCGAGTGTCAGCAGCTCGCTGCGGTACTCGATCCGTTCCGACCATTCCTTCGGCCAGGCTCCGGCGCCCAGGTGGGCGCCCGCGAAGGCGCCGGTGAGGCAGGCGATGGAGTCGGAGTCGCCGCTCGTGCAGGCCGCCCTGCGCAGGGCGGTGACGGGCTCGTCGGGGAAGAGCAGGAAGCAGAGCAGGGAGGTGGCCAGGGCCTCCTCGGCGATCCAGCCCGCGCCGGTCAGCAGGCAGGGGTCGGTCTCCGGGTCGGCGGTGTCCAGGGCCGCGGCGACGGTGTCCAGGGCGTGCAGGCACTCGTCCCAGCCGCGTTCGATGAACTGCCGGGGCGTGGCGTCGTGGGAGCGGGTCCACAGGTCGCCGAGCCATGTGGCGTGGTAGCGGGAGCGGTTCTCGTACGCGTACGCGCGCAGCCGGCTGAGGAGGCTCGTCGGCGAGGTTCCCCGGGTCAGCAGATGGACGGCCCGGGCGGTGAGGTCGGAGGCGGCCAGGGCCGTGGGGTGGCCGTGGGTGAGCGCGGACTGGAGCTGGGCGGCGCCGGCGCGCTGTTCGTCACCGAGGCGGGGCACGAGGCCCAGGGGCGCTACGCGCATGTTGGCGCCGCAGCCCTTGGAGCCGATCTGGCTGGCCTCCTGCCAGGGAAGGTCGCTGTCGAGCTTCTCGCAAGCGACCAGGCAGGTGCGGCCGGGGGCCCGGTTGTTGTCGGGTGAGTGGTACCAGGCGACGAATTCGTCGCGGAGGGGCCGGGTCAGCCGCAGCGGGTCGAGCGCCCCGCGGTCCATGGCGGTGCGGACGGCGCGCGCCACCGCGAGGGTCATCTGGGTGTCGTCGGTGACGAACGCGGGGGTGGGCAGCCGCATGCTCCGCCACGGACCGAAGGTGGCGAGGATGCGCGGGACGTCGTTGAACTCGGTGGGGAAGCCCAGGGCGTCCCCGAGCGCGAGTCCGACGAGGGAGCCGGTGGCGCCCTGCTTGGTGAGGGTCCTGGTCATGATCGTGTCTCCCGTCCTTCCGGTCGCAGCAGTGGCGGGTGCAGGGCCGTGGCCTCCCCCGCCCGGTAGAGAGCGGCCGGTTTCCCCCGTCCGCCGGTCAGGCGCGGCGGTCCTGCCACGGCCTGGACGAAGCCGGGCGTGGCGAGGACCTTGCGCCGGAAGTTGGGGCGGTCGAGCTCGACGCCCCACACCGTCTCGTACACCTGCCGCAGCTCGCCGAGCGTGAACTCGGGCGGGCAGAAGGCGGTGGCGAGGCAGGTGTACTCCAGCTTGGCGCCGACGCGTTCGTGGGCGTCGGCGAGGATCGTGTCGTGGTCGAAGGCCAGCGGGCCGCCGTACTCCCCGTAGGGCAGCCACTGGGCGTGCGCCGCGTCGCCGCCGCCCCGTGGCTCCGGCAGGTCGGGCACGAGCGCGGTGTACGCCACGGAGACGACCCGCATCCGGGGGTCGCGGTCCGGGTCGCTGTAGGTGGCCAGCTGCTCCAGGTGGAGGCGGGCCGCGGTGTCGTCGGACAGGCCGGTCTCCTCGGCGAGTTCGCGCCTGGCCGCCTGCCCGGCGGATTCGCGGGGCAGTACGAAGCCGCCGGGCAGCGCCCAGGCACCTCGGTACGGCTCCTGGCCGCGCTGGACGAGCAGCACGTGCAGCCGCTCCTCGCGGACGGTGAAGACGGCGAGGTCGACGGTGACGGCGAAGGGCTCGAAGGCGCGCGGATCGTAGCCCTCGGGGCGCTCGGCGCGCGGCCGGCCGTTCACCGGGTCTCCGGGAGGGGCGCGGCGAACTCCCAGCCCTCGGCGAGCAGCGCGTCCACCGCGCGCACGGCCGTCGCCAGCCGCTGGTCGCGGGGGCCGGTGAGGAGGACCGTACGCCGTCCGGTGGCGGCGAGCCGCTCGGCGAACCGCCCGGTCATCCAGGGCCGCAGGTGTGCGCCGTCGCGCAGTCCGTCGTCCTCGAACGGCACGCCCTCGTGGTCGGTGAGCAGCCACAGGTGGCCGCGCCGGTCGCGTTCGGCGATCGACTCGACCTCCGGGTGGGGGCCGCCGAGGTACCGTTCGTGCCAGACGGTGGTGGCGAAGGCGTCGGTGTCGCAGACGAGCAGGGGCGAGCCGGTGCGTGCGGCGGCGTCCTCCAGTTCGGTCTGCCGGCGGGCGATGAGCGGGAACTCCGCGCTGTGGAAGGTCACGTCGTCCCAGGTCGCTCCGGGCCGCTCGGCCTTGAGGGCGGCCAGCTTCCGCTCGCTGAACTCCCGGCCGTACTCGGGGACGCAGCGGGTCCGTGCCCAGATGCCGCCGCGGCGCCGGTAGTGCTCGGCGAGTGCCGTCGCCATGGTGGTGGTTCCGGTGGACTCGGCTCCCAGGACGACGACGCGGCGGGCGAGCGCGGCCCGTACGGGCGGCTCCAGGAAGTCCCAGCAGCCGACGGGGTCCTTGCGGACGGCGGTGCCGGAGACCGGGAAGACGGTACGGCCGGGGTCGACGCACACCGCTTCGGCGCCGAGCCGGCGGCCGAGCTCCTCGCCGTACGCCTCGGAGGTGAAGACGGCGTCCACGGGCTCGGGCACGGCCGCGCGGAAGATCTCCACATGGGCGGCCCACACGTCGGGGTCCGTGAGGTCGACGGGGACGTTGTCGACGGTGCCCACGATCCGGGCACCGGGGTGTGTCTCGCGCATCCACGCCACACGGTCGGCGAGCGGGACGGACTCCACGTCGGCGGCGCACACGAGGACGGTGAGCCGCTCGCAGCGGTCCTGCGCCGTCCGTACGAGATGGTGGTGGCCGGCGTGCGGCGGATAGAACTTGCCCAGCACCAGGCCGTGCCCGTAGCGCTTCATGCCGCCACCTCCGCGAGCGGGGTCCGCCGGTGGCCGAGGTCCCGGGTCCAGTTGCGCAACCCCATGACGCAGAGCGTCATGAACCCGACGTACAGCAGGGAGGTCAGGTACAGCTCCTTGTAGGCGTACAGCGGGACGTACACCACGTCGGCGGCGATCCACAGCCACCACGACTCCAGCCGCTTGCGGCACTGGCCGTAGGTGGCCATGAGGGAGAGGGCGGTGGTCAGGGCGTCCCAGAAGGGGACCGTCGAGTCGGTGGCCCGGTCGAGGAGCAGGGTGAGGGCGAGGGTCCCCACCACCCCCGCCGCGAGCAGCCACGTCCACTCGGTGCGCGAGGTGCGGCGCACCGGGAGGGCGTCGGAGCCTGGTCCACCCCCGTGGGTCCAGGTCCACCAGCCGTACACGGCGAGGGTGATGAAGACGATCTGGAGGCCCGCGTCGGCGTACAGGCCCGCCTGCCAGAACAGCAGGATGAACAGGACGTTGTTGGCGATGCCGATGGGCCAGTTGGCGATGTGCTGGCGGGCGACGAGCCACACGCACAGCGCGCCACTGCCGAATCCGAGGACCTCGGTCCAGCTGACCGGCGTGTCGAGCACGGTGAACAGCGGCTGCTGCAGGGGGCCGAGGATGTCCGCGAGTCGCACACCCACCTCCTTAAGAGTCAACTTGACTATAAATGGAGAGGGGCGGGTGCCACAACCACGAAAACCCGCGACCGTGGGACGGTCGCGGGCTTTCGTGCGGTTGTGACCCGGTGAAGGCCGGTTTCTACAGGCCGACTTCCTTCATCAGCATGCCGACCTCGGTGTTGGTGAGGCGGCGCAGCCAGCCGGACTTCTGGTCGCCCAGCTGGATCGGGCCGAAGGCCGTCCGCACCAGCTTCTCCACCGGGAAGCCCGCCTCGGCGAGCATGCGGCGGACGATGTGCTTGCGGCCCTCGTGGAGGGTCACCTCGACCAGGTAGTTCTTCCCGGTCTGCTCGACGACGCGGAAGTGGTCCGCGCGGGCGTAGCCGTCCTCGAGCTGGATGCCCTCCTTCAGACGCCTGCCGACCTCGCGCGGGAGCGGTCCCTGGATGGCTGCGAGGTAGGTCTTCTGCACGCCGTACTTCGGGTGCGTGAGACGGTGGGCCAGCTCGCCGTGGTTGGTGAGCAGGATGATGCCCTCGGTCTCGGTGTCGAGCCGCCCGACGTGGAAGAGCCGCGTCTCACGGTTGGTGACGTAGTCGCCGAGGCACTGGCGGCCGTCGGGGTCCTCCATCGTCGAGACGACGCCCGCCGGCTTGTTCAGCGCGAAGAAGAGGTGAGACTGGGTGGCCACGGTCAGGCCGTCGACCTTGATCTCGTCCTTCTCGGGGTCGACACGGGTGCCCTGCTCGATCACGATCTTGCCGTTGACCTCGACACGGCCGGCGTCGATCAGCTCCTCGCAGGCGCGCCGCGAGCCCATACCGGCCCTGGCCAGCACCTTCTGCAGCCGCTCGCCCTCCTGCTCCCCGAAGGTCTTGGGCGTCTTGATCTGCGGCTTGTTCGCGTACCGCTCCCGGTTGCGCTCCTCGGTCCGGGCGTCGTACTCCCGCGAGCGCGCCGGGGCTGTACGGCCGCCGCCGCGCTGCGGGGACTGCCGGGGGCCGCCCTTCGCCCCGCCGCGGGCCGACGCGCCGCGTCCCCGGCGCGGGGCATCGGCGTCGCCGCCGACGTCGTAGGTGCGCTCCTCGGGGCGCGGGCGCCGCGGGTTCACCCCGCGCTTGTCGTCGCGCTTGTTCCCGGCGCCCCGGTAGTTGCCGCGGCCCGCGCTCTTGCCACCACGGCTCCCGCCGTTGTCTCCGCTGCTGTTCCTGCCGCTGCTGCTTCGCATCAAATATCCGTCTTGTCGTCTGCGTCCTCGGAATCCGGTGCATCCGGATCGAACGACGGGACCCCTTCCTGGGTCTCGGCCTCGATCGCGTCCGCCTCGGGGAGGAAGGGCGCGAGCTCCGGGAGCTCGTCCAGGCCACGCAGGCCCATCCGCTCCAGAAAGTAGTTCGTCGTCCTGTACAGGATCGCACCTGTTTCGGGTTCCGCGCCCGCCTCCGCCACCAGCCCGCGCTGAAGGAGGGTGCGCATGACCCCGTCGCAGTTCACCCCGCGCACCGCCGAGACCCTCGACCGGCTCACCGGCTGGCGGTACGCGACGACGGCGAGCGTCTCCAGGGCCGCCTGCGTGAGCCGGGCCTGCTGGCCGTCGAGGACGAAGGCCTCGACGGCCGGCGCGTACTCGGCGCGCGTGTAGAAGCGCCACCCCCCGGCGACGAGCCGCAGCTCGAAGCCCCGCCCCTGGACGGCGTACTCGTCGGCCAGCTCGCGCAGCGCGTCCGCGACCTCCCGCACCGGGCGGTCCAGCACTTTGGCGAGGTGCTCCTCGGTGGCCGGCTCGTCGACCACCATGAGGACGGCCTCCAGCGCCGGCTTCAGCTCCATCACGCCTTCTCCTCCTCCACGAGCCGGTCGAACTCGTCCGTCACCTCGGCGGTGCCCTCCCCGCCCGTCCAGCGGACCGTGAGCTCGCCCAGGGCGTCGTCCTGGTCCAGGGCGACGGCCTTCTCCCGGTAGAGCTCCAGCAGGGCGAGGAAGCGGGCGACGACGGTCAGTGTGTCCGGGGCGTCGTCGGCGAGCTCCCGGAAGGTCGCCTCGCCGCGCTCCCGCAGCCGGGCGACCACGACCCCGGCCTGCTCCCTGACGCTGACGAGCGGCGCGTGGATGTGGTCGACGTACACCTGCGGCTTGGCCTTGGGCTGCATGGCCTTGACCGCGAGCTTCGCGAACCCCTCGGCGCCGATGCTGATGACGACGTCGGGCAGCAGCTCGGCGTGGTGCGGCTCCAGACCGACGGTGCGGGGGTAGCGCTTGCCCTCGCTCTCCAGCCGCTCGCCGAAGATGTCGGCGACCCGTTTGTACGCGCGGTACTGCAGGAGCCGGGCGAAGAGCAGGTCCCGCGCCTCCAGCAGCGCCAGGTCCGCCTCGTCCTCCACCTCGGCGGCGGGCAGCAGCCGGGCGGCCTTGAGATCGAGCAGCGTGGCCGCGACGACGAGGAACTCGGTGGTCTGGTCGAGATCCCAGTCGGGCCCCATGGCACGGATGTGCGCCATGAACTCGTCGGTGACCTTGGAGAGGGCGACCTCGGTGACGTCCAGCTTGTGCTTGGAGATCAGCTGCAGGAGCAGATCGAAGGGCCCCTCGAAGTTCGCCAGCCGCACGGTGAACCGCCCGTCCCCCACCTCCGCGGGGACGGCGGCCGGAGACTCCGGCATTCCGTCCGCGGCACCGGCTTCCGGCACCGGACCGGCGCCCGGCGCGCGGGCCGCCTCCTGTGCGGGGCCGGGTCCCGGAACGGGCGGCGCCCCGGGCACGGCGCCGGCGGCCGGCTGGGGAGTGGCTTCGGGCACCGGGGCGAGGTCCGGTGCGGGCACCGGGGCGACGTCCGGTGCGGGGCCGGGCGACGGCGGCGGGGCCGGCTGACGCGTCGGGGCAGTTTCCGCCGCGGGGGCTTGCGGCGCCGGGGGGCTCTGCGGGGCCGCCGGCCGCGGTTCGGGGTGTCCTGGGGCCTCCGGGGCCGGGCGCGCCTCCGCGTCGACGGGAGCGGCCTCCAGGGGCGTCTCCGGGGGCGGAAGAGAGGGCCCCGCGGGCGCCGTGCCCGGGCCGCGGCCCAGGGTGCGGCGGCGGGGCGTCGGGGCGTCGGTCGGGGGCATCGTGGTCCAGGGGGCGGGGCGGAACTACGGGCGGCGGCCCGCGCAGGCTACCGTCAGCGCCCGCGCAGGCGCCGCACCAGGATGCTCGCGTCGCCCCGCGACTCCAGGTCCGCCAGCACGACGGCGACCGCCTCGCGGACGATCCGGCCGCGGTCCACGGCCAGCCCGTGCTCGCCGCGCAGCACCAGCCGCGCGTGCTCGAGGTCCATCAGTTCCTCGGCCGAGACGTAGACGGTGATCTTCTCGTCGTGTCGCTCGCGCCCGCTGGGCCGCCGGTTCGCCGCACGCCCGCGGCGCCGCGCCGGGGCCGCGGCCGGCTTCGCCGGGGCGGAGGCGGGGGCGGACGTGGCGGGCGAGGAGCCGTCGCCCGCGCGGCTGCGCGGCTCCGCCGCGTCCGCCGTGGCGGCCGAGTGCTCCTCGGCGGCCGGGGCCGGGGCCGACGGCGCGCCGGAACCCGCGCCCTCGCCGGCCCGCTCCGCGGCTGCCGGGTCACTCTCCCCGGCCGGCGCCGGAACCCGCGGCTCGCCGTTCGTGCCGCCGGCCTGGCGCCTGGGGGACGACGCCTGCAGCGCCATGCCCCCGGTCGTACGGAACAGCTCGTCGGCACCGGGCAGACTCACTCGGCGTGACACCGGGCGAGCACCTCCCTGGCGAGCTGGCGGTAGGCGGCCGCGCCTACGGAGTTCGACGCGTACGTGGTGATCGGCTCACCGGCGACCGTGGTCTCCGGGAAGCGCACGGTCCGGCCGATCACCGTGTGGTAGACGTGGTCGTCGAATGCCTCGACCACGCGCGCGAGGACCTCACGGCTGTGCACGGTCCGCGAGTCGTACATCGTGGCGAGGATGCCGTCGAGCTCCAGGTCGGGGTTGAGCCGCTCCTGGACCTTCTCGATCGTCTCGGTCAGCAGCGCCACACCGCGCAGTGCGAAGAACTCGCACTCCAGCGGCACTATCACCTTGTGGGCCGCGGTCAGCGCGTTGACGGTCAGCAGACCGAGCGAGGGCTGACAGTCGATCACGATGTAGTCGTAGTCGTTCAGCAGCGGCTTCAGGGCACGCTGCAGCGTGGACTCGCGCGCGACCTCGCTCACCAGCTGGACCTCGGCGGCCGAGAGGTCGATGTTGCTCGGCAGCAGGTCCATGTTGGGCACGGCGGTCTTCAGCAGGACCTCGTCCGCCGACATGCCCCGCTCCATGAGCAGGTTGTAGACGGTGAGGTCGAGCTCCATCGGGTTCACGCCGAGACCGACCGACAGGGCTCCCTGCGGGTCGAAGTCGACGAGCAGCACCCGGCGTCCGTACTCGGCGAGTGCGGCACCCAGGTTGATGGTCGACGTCGTCTTGCCGACGCCGCCCTTCTGGTTGCACATCGCGATGATCTTCGCGGGACCGTGATCGGTCAGCGGTCCGGGGATCGGGAAGTACGGCAGGGGCCGTCCGGTGGGGCCGATCCGCTCGCGGCGCTGCCGGGCAGCGTCGGGGGCGAGGGTGGCCGCGTACTCCGGGTCGGGCTCGTACTCGGCATCGGGGTCGTAGAAGTGCCCCTCGGGCACTTCGTCGTAGGCGGCGAAGTGGGTGGACTCTCGGCCACTCTCGTTGCCGGCCATGGCGTTCACGTGTTGGCCGTCCATCATCTTCATCGTGTGGGCTGTCGTCATGGGCTGGTGTGTCGCGAAGGTGCGGACAGCGACGGAGCCGACAGCCTCGGGCCCGGACGAAGGACCATGGCCCGTCGCAGGGGTTCCTGGTTGACCACCCCCGGGAGTAAATGTCGACTCATTCACAAGTCGTCTTACCTCCTTGGATGTGACCAGGAAACTTATCGATAGGTCAGCGTGGCACCATGCCGACGATTGGCGACTCTATGGCGTGTCACCGCTCCGCAGCAACACAATCGCCCGGACACGGGCCGATGTGTCGGCAACGGAACACCTCCCTGTCAAGGGCGCACGGCCATTCATCGACACGTTTCGCGGGTGTGCGAAACGGTTAAAGGGTTACGTTCGAGGCGACTTGACCAGGCGTCGCCGCGTGGCCGGACACACATCCGGCCGGACCTCGTCGAACAAGGTCCGGCCGGATGCGCGCGGTTGACGGCCCCCGTTGACGGATGCGGGCTGTCGTGCTGAACGGGTCAGCCGATGAGCGAGTTCAGCTCGACGTGGTCGAGACCGTGGGCCTCGGCGACCTCCCGGTAGACGACCTTGCCGTCATGCGTGTTGAGGCCCCTGGCCAGCGCGGCGTCGCGGCGCAGCGCCTCCACCCAGCCGTTGTTGGCCAGCGAGACGATGTAGGGCAGCGTCGCGTTGGTGAGCGCGTAGGTGGAGGTGTTCGGCACCGCGCCCGGCATGTTGGCCACGCAGTAGAAGACCGAGTTGCGCACGGTGAACGTCGGCTCGGCGTGGGTGGTCGGACGGGAGTCCTCGAAGCAGCCGCCCTGGTCGATCGCAATGTCGACAAGGACACTTCCGGGCTTCATCTTGGCGACGAGCTCGTTGGTGACCAGCTTCGGGGCCTTGGCGCCCGGGATGAGGACGGCGCCGATGACGAGGTCGGCCTCGACGACGGCCTTCTCGAGCTCGAAGGCGTTGGAGACGATCGTCTGCACCTTGGTGCCGAAGACCTTGTCCGCCTCGCGCAGCTTGTTGATGTCCTTGTCGAGCAGGGTCACGTGGAAGCCCATGCCGACGGCGATCTGGGTGGCGTTCCAGCCGGAGACGCCGCCACCGATGACCACGGCCTTGCCGGCGTGGGTGCCGGGGACGCCGCCGGGGAGCACGCCGCGGCCGCCGACCGAGCGCATCAGGTGGTAGGCGCCGACCTGGGGGGCCAGCCGGCCCGCGACCTCGGACATCGGGGCGAGCAACGGCAGCGCGCGGTTGGCGGTCTCCACCGTCTCGTACGCGATGGCGGTGGTGCCGGACTCCAGCAGGGCGTCCGTGCACTCGCGGGACGCGGCGAGGTGCAGGTAGGTGAAGAGGGTCTGGTCCTTGCGGAGGCGGTGGTACTCCTCGGCGATGGGCTCCTTGACCTTCAGCAGCAGGTCGGCGGTGGCCCAGACCTCGTCGGCGGTGGGCAGGATCCGCGCACCGGCGGCGACGAACTCGTCGTCCGTGATCGAGGAACCGACACCGGCGTTCTGCTCGATGAAGACCTGGTGACCGTTGCGCACGAGCTCGTGCACACCGGCAGGGGTGATGGCCACCCGGAACTCGTTGTTCTTGACCTCGCGGGGGATGCCGACCTTCACGTCGATCACGGTCCTTGGCGTTGGGGGTACTGGGGCAATGCAATACATACCCGGACGCACGGGATGCACCGGGACAGACCACGTTCAACCGCGGCTCACCCAGTCTATTGAAGGACTTCCCGTTGTCTAGCCTTGCAAAGCATTAATCTTTGGCTGAAGCACTGCGGATTTCGTAGGCCACCCCATCTGCGGACCCTTCCGTTCCGATCAGCCGATCAGCCGCCGCCCTCTGCAGCCGGGCGGCGGCGGGATCGCCGAGCCGGTCGAGCGTGTCGGCCAGCCTGAGCCGCAGCGCCGCGAGAAGCCGCACGTCCTTGGCGCGCCGTGCCCACTCCACCGCCTCCTCGCAGGTGCGCAGCGAGTCCTGCGGCCGCCCCGCGTACTCCTGCACCCGCGCCGTCTCGCTCAACGCCCTTGCGTGTCCCGCGACATCGCCGAGACGGCGATATCCGGCCGCGGCCGCCCGCCAGCTGCGCAGCGCCTCGCCGTACCGGCCCGCGTAGGTGTGCACGGCCCCGAGCCGGCCGTACAGCCGCGCCTGGTCGGCCCGCTCGTCCCGGGCGAGACGGTGAGTGAGGGCCCTCCCGTACCAATCGGCCGCCCGCTGCCAGTCCCCCAGCTCCTGATAGGCGCCCCCTACGGATTCCATCGCACGGCCGATCGCGTACGGGTCGGATGCGTCGCGTCCGGCGTCCAGGGCCGACCGGTACCGCAGCAGGGCGTCCTCGGTCCGGCCGGTGTGGGCGTCCAGGTCCGCGAGGTTCAGCAGCGCCGCGGCGCGCTCCCGGTGGAGTCCGCGCCGCTCGGCCACGTCGAGGACGAGCTGGTGCAGCCCGTACAGCTCGGGCGCGGCCGCCTCGGCGCCCCGGTGGGCGGCGAGCGCCCGTACCAGGGCCGCCACCAGCCGCCTGGCCAGGGTGTCGAGCTCGCCGTCGGCGACCGCGAGCCGGGCGGAGGCCAGCAGGGCGGGCTGCCGGGTGCGCAGCCACTCCGCGGCCGCGGCCCTGCTCGGGAACCGCAGCGCCCGCGGCAGGCCGGCGAGCTTCCGCCGGGCGGCGGAGCCCTCGTGCTCCGTCACCGCCCGGCAGGACTGCAGCAGCCGTACGGTCCGCTCCAGCATCCGGGCCCGCGCCAGCTGCACCTCGGCGGGCCGGTCCTCGCGCTCCAGCAGCCCGCGCAGCAGTGGTACGAGGCAGCCCGGGACCTCGTACTGACCGGCGTCCCCCTCGCGCACCAGGCCGAACGCGGCGAAGCCCTCCAGTGCCGACCCGGCGGACTGCACCGAGCAGCCGGCCAGGGCGGACGCGGTGTGCGCGTCGGCGAGCCCGACCGGAGCGAGCGCGAGGAGCCGCAGGATGCGCGCGGCGGACGGCGGCAGGGCCTCGTAGGCGAGGCGGAAGGCACGGGCCAGCGGGCGCAGGCCGACCGGCCGCTCGGGGTCCTCGGGCAGCGCGCGCAGCCTCTTGGTGAGGTCGGCCACGGACGACATGGGCCGGGCCGCGAGCCAGCCGCCGGCCAGCACCAGGGCCGCGGGCTGGCCGCCGCACAGCTCGGTGAGCGTCTCGGCGGCCTGCGGGTCGACGGTGATGCGCACCGAGCCGGTGAAGCCGTCGAGCAGCTCGATGGCGGACTTGGCGTCGAGCCCGCCGACCGTGCAGGGCCGTACGTCGGGGATGCCGGTGAGCGGTCCCCGGGAGACCGCCACGACCAGGCAGCCGGCGTTGTCCGGCAGCAGGGCGTCGACCTGTCCGGCGTCGGCGGCGTCGTCGAGCAGCAGCAGGACCCGCCGCCGGCCGAGGGCCTCGCGCAGCAGCCCGGCCAGCTCGTCCGCGCCGGCCCCGGCGGGAGTGCTGATCCGGAGGGCGTCGAGGAGTTCGCGGGCGGTGCGCTCGATCGGCACGCGCCCCCCGCCCGGTTCGGTGAGCCGCGCACGCAGGACCCCGTCCTCGTAGTCCCCGGCCACCTCCTGGACGAGCCGCTCCGCGAGCGCGGTACGGCCGCTGCCCGGCCGGCCGGCGATGAGCAGCACCCGCGCCCGGGGCACCTTGCGGCCGGCGAGGGTGTCGAGCCCGGCGCGTTCGATGTCGGCCCGCAGTTCCTTCAACTCACGCTGACGCCCGAAGAACTGACCCCGTGACGGCTTCGCCCCGCCGTCGAGGTCCACCGCCTGATCCGTCACGGGTCACGCTCCCGTCCACCTGCACGAGCTGATCCCGCCGGGTCTCCGTACGGGTGATCCGAGGGTAGTTCAGACGGGTGGGCCACTCCGGGGGCGCACGGCGGCAGCGGTCCGCAGATCGCCCGATCGGATCAGCCGATCGTCACATCTTTGTCTCGGGCTCGGTTCGCTCGCCCTCCGGTCACGCCCGGAACGGCCGGGCGGGCCAGGGGGCCTCGGCGGGGCGCAGGGCGTCCAGGCCGTCGCCCGCGCGGGCCGCGAGTACCGAAAGCACACCGACGACCAGGCAGTTGTTGTGCAGATCACCGGCGAGGGCCCCGCGCGCCAGCTCGGCCAGCGGCACCCGGGCGAGCTCCATGTCGGCCTCTTCCTCGGCGACCTCGAAGCGCACCCCTTCGGCCTCCGACAGGCCCCGGGCGAGGAAGATCCGCACGGCCTCGTCGCAGCCGCCGGGCGTCGTGTACACGTCGGTGAGGACATGCCACCGCTCGGCCTTGACGTGGGCCTCCTCGTACAGCTCGCGCACCGCCGCGTTCAGCGGGTTCTCGCCGGGCACGTCCAGCAGGCCCGCCGGGATCTCCCAGAGCTTGTGGCGCACCGGGTGGCGGTACTGGCGCAGGACCAGGACACGGTCCTCGTCGTCGAGGGCGAGGACCGCCACCGACCCGGGGTGGACCTGGTAGTCACGGCGCACGACGGCTCCGTCCGGCATGACCACGTCGTCGGTGCGGACACTGGTCTTGTTGCCCCTGAAGGGGGTGGCGGTCGCGGTGACCCGCCATTCCTCGGGCGTGTCCTTGATGGTCATGTGAGACGTCCTCCCTCGTACACGCGAAAAACCGGGGCACGCACCCGCGAGGGCACGTACCCCGGTCAACCGTATCGCCCGCGGGTCACTCGCCCGTCTTGCGCGCACCCTGCTGTCGTTCGACGGCCGCCTTCACCAGGCCCGCGAAGAGCGGGTGCGGGCGCGTGGGACGCGACCGCAGCTCCGGGTGGGCCTGGGTGGCCACCAGGTAGGGGTGGACGTCACGCGGGTACTCGACGTACTCGACGAGCTTGTTGTCCGGGGAGGTGCCGGAGAAGACGATGCCCGCCTTCTTCTCCAGCTCCGCGCGGTAGGCGTTGTTCACCTCGTAGCGGTGGCGGTGGCGCTCGTCGACGTAGGGCTGGTCGCCGTAGACCTCGCGCACGATGGAGCCCTCGGCGAGCTTGGCCGGGTACAGGCCCAGGCGCATCGTTCCGCCCAGGTCGCCTGCGCCCTCGACGTACGCCAGCTGCTCCTCCATCGTCGAGATGACGGGGTGGGCGGTGGCGGGGTCGAACTCGGTGGAGTTGGCGTCCGTGATGCCGGCCAGGTTCCGCGCGGCCTCGACCACGATGCACTGCAGGCCCAGGCAGAGGCCCAGCAGCGGGATCTTGTTCTCGCGGGCGTACTGGATGGCGCCGACCTTGCCGTTGACGCCGCGCTCGCCGAAGCCGCCGGGGATGACGATCGCGTCGACGTCACCGAGCTGCTTGGCCGCGCCGGCCTGGGTCTTGCAGTCGTCGGAGGTGACCCACTTGACCTTGACGCGGGCCTTGTTGGCGAAACCGCCGGCGCGCATGGCCTCGGTCACCGACAGATAGGCGTCCGGCAGGTCGATGTACTTGCCGACGAGCGCGACCGTGACCTCGTGGTCGGGGTTGTGGACGCGGTCCAGCAGGTCGTCCCAGGTCGTCCAGTCGACGTCGCGGAACGGCAGGTCCAGCTTGCGCACCACGTAGGCGTCCAGGCCCTCGGTGTGCAGCACCTTCGGGATGTCGTAGATCGACTTGGCGTCGATCGCCGCGACCACGGCCGCCTCGTCGACGTCGCACATCAGCGAGATCTTGCGCTTGATCGCGGTCGGCACGTCGCGGTCGGCGCGCAGGACGATCGCGTCGGGCTGGATACCGATGTTGCGCAGGGCCGCGACCGAGTGCTGGGTCGGCTTGGTCTTCAGCTCGCCGGAGGGGCCGATGTACGGCAGGAGCGAGATGTGTACGACGAAGACGTTGTCCCGGCCGACCTCGTGGCGGACCTGGCGGACGGTCTCCAGGAACGGCAGCGACTCGATGTCGCCGACCGTGCCGCCGACCTCGGTGATCACGACGTCGACGTCGTCGGTGGCCATGCGGCGGATGCGGTGCTTGATCTCGTTGGTGATGTGCGGGATGACCTGGACGGTGTCGCCGAGGTACTCGCCGCGCCGCTCCTTGGCGATCACCTGGCTGTAGACCTGGCCGGTGGTGACGTTGGCCGAGCCGTCGAGGTCGACGTCGAGGAAGCGCTCGTAGTGGCCGATGTCCAGGTCGGTCTCGGCGCCGTCGTTGGTGACGAACACCTCGCCGTGCTGGAAGGGGTTCATCGTGCCCGGGTCGACGTTCAGGTACGGGTCGAGCTTCTGCATCGTGACCCGGAGGCCCCGCGCCTTGAGGAGCGCACCCAGGCTGGAGGCGGTCAGGCCCTTGCCGAGGGAGGACGCGACACCCCCGGTGACGAAGATGTGCTTGGTCGTCGTGGATTTGGGCGGCATGGCCAAGAGGGGGCTCCCGTGGTCGCGTTCTGGAGGTGCGTACCGGCGTCCGGTCCGGAGGATTCCGGGGGTGCCGTCGCTGCGGTTCGGGGGCCGCCGATTCGAGGTGCGGCGCCCACCGGTCCACGGGCTACCAGGGTATCAGCGACAGGGAGCGACCGCTTCCGGCCACGCGGGCACGGCCCTCGGCCACGCCCGGGCCGGTCCGTCGCCACGCGCGGCACACGGATTCGCACACGCTGCTACTAGCTCACCCGTTCGGCTCAATACCTCTACCAGGACGATCACACGGGAGGTCTGGCCACGTCGTATTCTGCTCTGACATTCTCCCTGACCCCAGACCCCCCAGTAAGCGCCCCGCGGGGCGACGTGGCCGTTCGACTGGAGATTGCACGTGGCCGGGCGCATCGAGGACTACGCACTCATCGGAGACATGCAGACCGCCGCCCTGGTCTGCCGGGACGGCACCGCGGACTGGCTGTGCCTGCCCCGCTTCGATTCGCATGCCGTCTTCGCAGGGCTCCTCGGAACCGAGGAGCATGGATTCTGGCGGATCGGACCGGCGCACCCGGAGGACGCCGAGCCCCCGGCCGCCGACCGGCGCCGGTATCTCGGGGACTCGCTCGTCCTCGAATCCGAGTGGGACACGCCGCGCGGCACCGTGCGCGTGACCGACTTCATGCCGCCCCGTGACGGGGCCCCGCAGCTGGTGCGGATCGTGGAGGGCGTGAGCGGCCGGGTGCGGATGCGGTCCGCGCTGCGGATGCGGTTCTCCTACGGCCGGATCGTGCCCTGGGTGCACCAGATCGACGGCCGGACCGTCGCGGTCGCCGGTCCCGACTCCATCTGGCTCGACACGCCCGTCGAGACCCACGGCGAGGACCTCACCACGTACTCGGACTTCACCGTCCGGCAGGGCGACCGGGTCGCCTTCACCATCAGCTGGCAGCCCTCGCACCACCCGCAGCCGCCGCTGGCCGACCCCGAGGGGGCGCTGGAGGCCACCACGGAGTTCTGGCGCGAGTGGGTCGAGCA
This sequence comes from Streptomyces sp. STAM6, assembly GCF_054963715.1. Lineage (NCBI taxonomy): Bacteria > Bacillati > Actinomycetota > Actinomycetes > Kitasatosporales > Streptomycetaceae > Streptomyces > Streptomyces sp. STAM6. Next base: position 41,613 of record NZ_JBUEFZ010000036.1, read on the forward strand.
CTGCACGTACCGCGGGCCCTACCGGGAGGCCGTGGTCCGCTCGCTGATCACGCTCAAGGCGCTGACGTACGCGCCGACGGGCGGCATCGTCGCCGCGCCCACCACCTCCCTCCCGGAGGACATCGGCGGCGTGCGGAACTGGGACTACCGCTACACCTGGCTGCGGGACGCGGCCATCACCCTCTCCTCGCTGCTGCGCACCGGCTACCGCGAGGAGGCACGCGCCTGGCGCGAGTGGCTGCTGCGCGCGGTGGCCGGCGACCCGGAGAACCTGCAGATCATGTACGGCATCGCGGGCGAGCGCGAGCTCGGCGAGGCCGAGCTGGACTGGCTGCCCGGCTACGAGAACTCCGCCCCGGTGCGCGTCGGCAACGGCGCCGCGCACCAGCTGCAGCTGGACGTGTACGGCGAGGTCACCGAGGCCCTGCACCTGGCGCACATGACGGGCCTGGCCCGCAGCGACTACGCCTCGCTGCTCCAGCTGAAGCTGATCAACTACCTCGAGGACCACTGGGACCAGCCCGACGAGGGCATCTGGGAGGTGCGCGGTCCGCGCCGGCACTTCGTGCACTCCAAGGTGATGGCGTGGGTCGCGGTCGACCGGACGATCAAGCTGATCGAGTCCGGGGACGTGGACGGCCCGCTGGAGCGCTGGCGGGATCTGCGCGACGAGATCCACCGGGACGTCTGCGAGAAGGGCTACGACCCGGAGCGCAACACCTTCACGCAGTCGTACGGCTCGAAGGAGCTGGACGCCTCGCTGCTGCTGATCCCGCAGATGGGCTTCCTGCCGCCGGACGACAAGCGGGTCATCGGCACGATCGAGGCGATCCAGCGGGAGCTGTCCACGGAGGACGGCTTCATCCTGCGCTACCCGACGGAGGGCGCGGAGGAGGGCGTGGACGGGCTGCCCGGTGACGAGGGCGCCTTCCTGGCCTGCTCGTTCTGGATGGCCGACGACCTGGCGATGATCGGCCGGGTCGACGAGGCCCGCAGGCTGTTCGAGAAGCTGCTGGCACTGCGGAACGACCTGGGTCTGCTGGCCGAGGAGTGGGACCCCCGGCTGCAGCGCCAGGTCGGGAACTTCCCGCAGGCCTTCAGCCACGTCCCGCTGATCGACACGGCGCTGCGGCTCACGGCGTCCGGCGCGTACGGCGGCTAGGGCGCGTTTCGAGAGTCCCGTCCGGCCGGGGGCGTCTGGCACGCACGCTCGCGGCGTTGTCGGTCGTCGGCGCAGCCCGCTGCGCTCACCTCCGGGCGACGCCTGCCGCGTGAGTGACGTACGCCACATCCGGCGGGGGCCCGTGCAAGTGTGGTGCCCGTGCGACGAGTTGTCGGGCGCCGCGGGCACTTGTCACCGCGGGGTGATGTCGCCGGAACAGAGCCCCGGGTAGCGTCCGAGGGCATGGACGAACAGGGCGGGATCACCGTGCAGCGGGCGCTGGAGCTGCCCGGGCTGCGCGGCGGGCTCCCGGAAGTGGTGGCCGGAGCGGACCGGCTGCACCGCACGGTGCGCTGGGTGCACGCCGGTGAGGTGCCGAACATCGCGTCGCTGCTGAAGGGCGGCGAGCTGCTGCTGACGACGGGGCTGGGTCTCGGCACCCGGCCGGCCGAGCAGCGGGCGTTCGTGCGGCGGCTCGCGGAACGGGGCATCGCGGCGCTGGTCGTGGAGCTCGGGCCGAGGTTCTCGCGGCTGCCCGCGACGATCGTGGAGACGGCACGCGCCGCGGGCCTGCCGTTGGTCCAGCTGCACCGGGAGGTGCCGTTCGTCTCGGTGACGGAGGAGGTCCACACCGAGATCGTCAACGGGCACTACGCGCTGCTCCGGCAGGCCGAGGAAGTGCACCGGCGGTGCACGGAGGCGCTGCTCGGCGGCGGTGGGGTGCCGCAGGTGCTGCGGATCCTCGCCGACTTCACCGCCAACCCGGTCTTCCTGGAGACGGCGGACGGCTCCCTGCTGTACGCCTCCGGGACGGAGTCGGGGCCCGTGTGCGCGGACCCCCTGCAGGTGTGGGAGGGGCTGCGCGGGCAGCGGGCGGCCCGTGAGGCGGGACCGCCGGCCGGCTCCGTGCTGGTGGACGTGCCCGGCGGCGGCCCGGGCGCGGGCTCGGTGCGCGCGCGGCTGGTGCTTCCGGCCGTGTCCGGTGTGCTGCGGCCGGTGCACCGGATGGCGGCGGAGCGGGCGGCGGGCCTCCTCGCGGTGGTGCTGATGCAGGCCCGGCAGGAGGAGGAGCTGGCGGCGCGGGGGCGCGGCGACTTCCTCACGGACCTGGCGGAGGGCCGGATCACGGCGGAGGACGCGCCGGCGCAGGCCCGTGTCCTGGGTTTCAAGCCCGGCGACGGGCCCTTGCTGCCGGTGGTGATGCGGCTGGGCCCGGAGCCGTCGCCGTCCGGGAACTGGGCGCTGCTCGCGCGAGCGGTGCTGGAGGAGCTGGCGTCGGTGGGCGTGCCTGCGCTGCTGGGTGTCCGGCCGGTCGAGGGCCGCGTGCCGGTGCTGCTCGGACTGCGGGCCGAGACCGAGCGGACGGCGGTCGCCGACCGGGTGGCGGCGGCGCTCCGGGCGGGCCTGGAGCGGGCCGGTATGGAGCGGCCCGGGGCGCACCCGCCGGTCGTGGTGGTGGGCGTGGCGGGCGGTTGGGCGGCGGCCTCGGCGGGCCTGCGGCACGCGGCGGAGACGGCGACGGCGGCGCAGGGCCTGCCGGACCGGCCCTGGTACGACGCCCGGCGCCTGGACATCGACCTGCTGCTGTGGAGGCTGCGGGAGCACCCCGATCTGGCGGCGTTCGTCGACCGGGCGATCGGTCCGCTGCGGGAGCACGACCGGACGTCCCGGCCGGCGCTGCTGCCGACGCTGCAGACGTATCTGGCGCACGCGGGCCGCAAGGCGGAGACGGCGCGGGAGCTCCATCTGAACCGGCAGACGCTCTACAACCGGCTGGCCCGGATCGGCGACCTGCTGGGCACGGACCTGGACGACCCGCAGACCGTCCTCGCCCTGTCGCTGGCGCTGCGGGCCCGCCGTTACACGACATGACGCCGTGGCGGCGGCCCCGTCAAACGCGCGCGCACAGCTCGTCGTAGACGCTCAGGACCTGGGCGATCGTCTCGTCCTCGGTCGGCCAGGTGCCCGCCTGGGCCCGGCCGGCCGCGGAGAGGGCGGTGCGCCGGGCGGGATCCGCGAGCAGGGCGGTGACGGCTGAGGCGAGGGCGGTGGCGTCGCCGTAGGGGACGAGGACCGCGGCGTCGCCGACCAGTTCGGGCACTCCTCCCACGGCGGTGGCGACCAGCGGGACGCCCAGGCGCAGCGCTTCCTGGGCGAGCGGGGCGCGGGCCTCCCAGCGGCTCGGGAGCAGCGCGATGTCGGCCGCCGCGAGCAGCGAGGTGACGTCCTCGCGGCGGCCGAGCAGCCGCACGGGCAACTCCTCGGTGTCGATCCGGCGTTGCAGGGGGCCCCGGAGCCGGCCCTCCCCGGCGACGGCGACGAGCGGTACGGGCTCGTGGCCGAGCCACGCCCGGGACGCGTCGAGAAGGGTGTCGTAGCCCCGGTGCGGTTCGAGCGCGCCGACGGCCATGAGCAACGGCCGGTCCATGGCTCCCAGTTCCGCCCGGGCCTTGCCGTCGTGCACGTCGGCACCGCGCGGGGCGGCCGGTATGGTGACGGGCCCCAGGCGGGCGTCGCGGGCACCCCTGCGGCGGGCCCGGTCGACGAGTTCGGACGAGGTGCCGAGCACGACGGACGCCGCCCGTGCGGCCTTGCGTTCCATGAGCCGGAGCAACTGCCCCCTGGCGCCCGACGCGTGGCCGCGCGTGTGCCAGGTGACGACGAGCGGTACGCGGCGGGAGCCGATCGCCAGCGCCGCCCGGAGCGCCGCGTGCAGTCCGTGGGCGTGCACCACGTCCGCGTCGGCGCAGGCGGCGCGCAGCGACCCGATGGCCAGCGGGTCGCCGCGGCGCGGCACGGGAACGAAGTGCGCCCCGGCGCCGAGGTAGTCGTAGTCGTGGTCCAGTTCGGCCGGGGCGCACACGGTCACCCGCAGGCCCCTTGCCACGAGCCCGGCGGCCAGTGATCTGACATGAGCGCTGCTGCCCGCGCTGCCGCCGCCCAGCACTTGGACCGTACGCAGCTGTGTCACGCGCCCAAGAATGCCAGCCCGTACGCACGTTCCGGCACCGGCGCGGCAAAGCACCCGTGTCGCTGGGCAATAACGGTCACCCGATATCACTCACACGGGTGATCCGGCGAGTCGGCTGACCTGTTCCCCGCACATGGCTGCGGCGACCACCGCGGCGGCATGGGCGATGAGTCCGAGGCGTCCGTTGCCGGTCGCGACGGCGGCGCCGAGAGCCGCGCCGAGCGCGTGGGCTCCCGTGTCACCGAGCATGGTGCGCTCCCCGAGGTCGTCGGCGAGGATCGCGGCGGCGGCGCCCATCGGCGCGGCGGCGAGCGGCCCGCGCAGCAGCCCGGGGGCGCCTGCGGCGAGGACGGTGAGGGCGGCGCGTCCGGGGCGTACGTCCACGAGGTTGACGAGGTGCGCGGTGCCGGCGATCACCACACCGGCGAGGATCTTGTCGACGGGCTTCTCCTTGAGCAGCGCCCCCGCGACGAGCCCGGCGGCGCCGATCCCGAGCAGCTTGACCGCCCCGCTGGTGACCTCACCGGCCCGCAGGGCACCGAGGTGGGCACGGAACCCCCGCCGGTGGTCGCCCCGCATGTCGTCGTACGCCCCGCACGCCCCGGCGGCGAGGACGGCGAACGCGGCGGGTCCCCGCCCGGCGGCGGGAAGGGCCCCGAGCGCCGTGCCGAGGGCCGTGGCGGGCCCGGCGTACAGGTCGACGGTCCGCCCGGCGTGGTTCCGCCGCTCCCACCGCTCGTCCCTGCGGCGGCGCAGACCCGCGTAGACGGCCCTGGTGGCACCGGCGGCGAGCCCGAACGCGGTCAGCCTGCTGATTCCGATCATGGGAAACACCCTACGAGGAGTGTCCGGCGGCACCGGAGCCCGGCTCCGGCGGGATGCGCGCCGCGGGGGCGGTCGGCGCCGCCGGCCCGTGCTCGCCTCCCTGCCGGCCCGGTGTCGTGGGGTTCTCCTCCAGGAGGATCGGTGGCGTGGTCGACCGGTCCGGCACGCCGCGCACGCCGCGATGGATCGCCACGGGTGCGCCATGCTCGGCACCGGGCCGGGTCGCGGGGCCGGCCCGGCCGCTCGCCGGCGCGGTTCCGATGCCGCCCGTTATCTCGTGCGGCGCGAAGCCGCCGCGCCGGCGTGTGCGGGGCGGCGGCCCCGCACGCACACCCCTCAGGCGTCCGCCCTGGCCGTCGCCAGGAGTTCCTCCGCGTGGGCGCGGGCCGTCTCGGAGTCCTCCTGGCCGGCCAGCATGCGGGAGAGCTCGCGCACCCGGTCCTCGCCCTCCAGGACCGTGACGCCGGAGCGGGTCACCGAGCCGTCGTTGGTCTTCTCCACCAGCAGCTGCCGGTCGGCGAAGGCCGCGACCTGCGGGAGGTGGGTGACGACGACGACCTGGGCCGACTTGGCGAGCTTGGCGAGGCGGCGGCCGATCTCCACGGCCGCCTTGCCGCCGACGCCCGCGTCGACCTCGTCGAAGAGGTACGTCGGCACCGGGTCGGTTCCGGCGAAGACCACCTCGACGGCGAGCATCACGCGGGACAGCTCACCGCCCGAGGCGCCCTTGGCGATGGGCCGCGGCGGGGCCCCGGGGTGCGGGGCGAGCAGCAGCTCCACCTCGTCCGCGCCCATGGGGCCGTACGCCACGGTGCGCCCGCCGACCTCGACGCCGTCGGGGTCCTCGGTCTGGCGGATGTCGAACGACACGCGCGCGTGGGGCATGGCCAGCGACGCCAGTTCCGCCGTGACCGCTTCGGCGAATCGTGCCGCCGCCTCGGTCCGGGCGTCCGTCAGCGCCTGGGCCAGCCCGGACAGTTCGGCCCGCAGGGCGTCGCGCTCCGCGGTGAGTTCGCCGATCCGGTCGTCGTCGCCGTCCAGTTCGGTGAGCCGGGCGGCACCGTCCTCGGCCCAGGCCAGTACGGCGGCGATGTCCTCGCCGTACTTGCGGGTGAGCGCGGTCAGCGCGGCGCGGCGCTCCTCCACGGCGGCGAGCCGCCGCGGGTCGGCGTCCAGGTTGTCGGCGTACCCGGCCAGTTCTTGTGCGACGTCGGCGAGGAGGATGGAGATCTCACCCATCCGGTCGGCGAGGACGGCGAGCGCCGGGTCGTGTGAGCGTACGGCCTCCAGCGCCCGGCCGGCGCTCGCTACGAGGGTCGTCGCGTCCAGGACCTCCGGGTCCTCGGGGTTGCCGGCCAGCGCCCCGTGGGCGAGCGCGGCGGCCGAGGCGAGGGCCTCCGCGTGACCGAGCCGCTCGGCCTCGGCGGCCAGCTCGGCGTCCTCTCCGGCCCGCGGCTCGACGGCCTCGATCTCGCCGAGGCCGAAGCGCAGCAGATCGGCCTCCTGGGCCCGTTCACGGGCCCGTGTGGTGAGTTCGTCGAGCTCGGCGGAGACGGCCCGCAGCCGCCGGTACGCCTCGCCGTACGCGGCGAGCGGGCCGGCGACCGCGTCGCCCGCGTACCGGTCGAGTGCCCCGCGCTGCCGGGCGGGCTTGAGCAGGCCCTGCTGGTCGGTCTGGCCGTGGACGGCGACGAGTTCGTCGGCGAGCTCGGCGAGCATGCCGACGGGCACGGAGCGCCCTCCGAGGTGCGCGCGCGAGCGGCCCTCGGCCGAGATGGTGCGGCTGATGAGCAGCGCGCCGTCGTCGAGCTCGGCCCCGGCCTCCCCGGCCCGTTCCGCCGCGGGGGCGTCCGGCGCCACCCTGATCCGCCCCTCGACGACGGCCGACGCGGCGCCGATCCGCACCAGGGCGGGGTCGGCGCGCCCGCCGAGCAGCAGCCCGAGGCTGGTGACGACCATGGTCTTGCCCGCGCCGGTCTCACCCGTGACCGCGGTGAAACCGGGTGACAGCTCGACCACCGCGTCGTCGATGACTCCGAGCGACCGTATCCGCATCTCCTCCAACACGGGGAAGACCTTACGAGGTCCGGGACCCGATGTGCGACGGCCCCCGCCCCGCGTCGCCGAAGCCGCAGGTCGTGGCGGAGGGCCGTGATCCGTCTGTCACCCAACGGGGTGGGGTTTACCCCCGCTCGTCCGGGTGGCCTCCCTCATGGTCCGGGCAGGTGGCCGGCGGCACGCTGATCATCATGAGTAATGGACTGGCGGGGGCCACCCTGCGCGCGCACCGCCCCGCTTTCGTAGGCACGGCGGTGGCCGCGCTCTTCGCCTCGACCGTGGTGAGCGCGTCGACGATGATGCTGACGACCGGGGCGGCGGGTGAGACGGCGCTTGTGCTCCTGATGGGCTCTGTCTATATGTCGATTTTCGTGATCGCGTCGACGATGGGCACGGCGGTGGCGCAGCAGCACCGGGAGCTGGCACTGTTCCGGACGGTGGGCGCCCGGCCGCGCCAGGTGCGGCGTGTGGTGGTCGTGCAGGCGCTCATGGCGTCCCTGCCGGCCGCCGCGGTGGGGTTCGTCCCTGGCGGGCTGTTGGCGCGGCTCTGGTTCGACGGGATGGCGGCACGCGGTCTGGTGCCGGCCGGGACGGAGTTCCGCTTCGGCTGGCTCGCCCTGCCGGTGTGTCTGGCGGTCGCCGCCGTGACGGCCACGCTCGCGGGTTTCCTCTCCTCGCTGCGGTTCTCGCTGCTGCGCCCCTCCAGGGCGCTGGCGGAGGCCTCGGAGGGCCGCCGGGGCCTCGGGTGGCCGAGGACACTGCTCGGGCTGGTCGCGGTCGCCGGTGGGGCCGTTCTGTCCGTCCTGCTGTCGCGCGGGCCGGCCGAGGACGCGAACCAGGGGGCGTTCCTGGTCCTCATCCTGTTCTGCGTGGGCACGGGACTGCTGGGGCCGCGGGTGGTCGGCCCGGTCGCCCGCCTGGTGTCGGCGGTCACCGGGAGGTTCGGCGCGAGCGCCCGGCTGGCGATGCTGAACGTGCGGTCCCAGCCGAGGCGGTTCGCGGCGGCGGTGATCCCGCTGGTGCTGGTGGTCGGCTTCGGCGTGACGAAGATCGCCGCCCGTACGACGGCCGAGCACCGCACCGGCTCGGCCGGCACCGCGAGCGAGGTGTGGCTGGACTACTGCGGGACGGCTCTCTACGCCGGCTTCGCGGCGACGGCCGCGGCCAACACCCTGGCGATGATCTCGTTCGAGCGGCGCCGCGACGTCGCCCTGTTGCGGGTCATCGGCTCGCAGCGCGGCCAGGTGCGGGCGATGGCGGCCTGGGAGGCGCTGGTGGTGTCGCTGACGGCGCTGGTGCTGGGCGGTGCGGTCGCGCTGGCGACGCTGGCCCCGATGCTCATGACGGTGTACGGCTCGCCCGTGCCGTACCTCCCCGGGCCGGTACTCCTCGGCATAGCCGGAGGCACGGTGCTGCTGGCCCTGCTCGCCACCGGGCTGCCGGTGCGGGCGGTGCTGCGGCACCGTGCCATCGGGGTCGTCACCGCCGCGTAGCCGGCCGCGGCGGAGTCACCCGCCGGGTCCGCTCAGTGCGGGGCGCCGCGCCAACCGGACACCGGCAGGGCGAACTTGGCGACGAGCCGGTCCGTGAACGACGCGTGGTGCAGCCGCGCGAGCCGCACCGGCACGGCGCCCCGGCGCACCTCCACCCGGGCCCCGGCGGGCAGTTCGATGGTCCGTCGCCCGTCGCACCACAGGACCCCGTCCGGGGTGTGCGGCTCGACCTCCACGGTCAGCACCGAGTCCGGGGTGGTGACGAGCGGCTTGGCGAACAGCGCGTGGGCGCCGATCGGCACCATCAGCAGCGCCTCCACCTCGGGCCAGATCACCGGCCCGCCGGCCGAGAAGGCGTACGCCGTGGAGCCGGTCGGCGTCGCGCAGATCACGCCGTCGCAGCCGAACCCGGTCACCGGACGGCCGTCGATGGCGAGGACGACCTCCATCATCCGCTCCGGGGCCACCTTCTGTACGGCGGCCTCGTTGAGCGCCCAGTCGGCGTGCAGGACATCACCGTTGTCGTAGACGGTGACATCGAGGGTCATGCGCTCCTCGACCTCGTACGCCCGGGTGACCACCCGGTCGACGACCTTGTCGAGGTCGTCCCGCTCGGCCTCGGCGAGGAAGCCGACCCGGCCGAGGTTGACGCCGAGCATCGGCACGCCGGAGGCGCGGGCGAACTCGGCGCCGCGCAGCAGGGTGCCGTCCCCGCCGAGCACAATCAGCAGCTCGCAGCCGTCGAGCACGTCCGGGGTGGCCTCGGCGACCGTCTCCACCGTCGGCGGCAGTGGCAGGTCGGCCGCCTCGGCGGCCAGGACCCGCACGCCCAGTCCGCTGCGCAGCAGCCCGAGCACGACGAGTTCCGCGCTGCGGACGGCGGCCGGGCGGCCGGTGTGCGCGAGCAGGAAGACCGTGCGCTGTGCTGGTGTCGTGGAATCGGTCGGTGCTGTCGAAACTGCTGTCGTCGATGTCAACGAGGTCCCTCCGCCACGGCGCGGTCCACATCCGCCGGATCCAGCGCGGGCGCCCCGGCCCGCAGCCACAGAAAGTATTCGACATTGCCCGAGGGGCCGGGCAGCGGGCTGGCGGTGACCCCCAGCACGCCGAGCCCCAGTTCGCCGGCCTGCCGTGCCACGGTGCGGACGGCGTCCGCGCGCAGCTCCGCGCTGCGTACGACGCCGCCGCTGCCCAGCCGCTCCTTGCCGACCTCGAACTGCGGTTTGACCATCAGGACCAGGTCGGCGCCGGGCGCCGACACTCCGACGAGCGCGGGCAGCACGAGGCCCAGCGGGATGAAGGACAAGTCACCCACCACCAGGTCCACCGGCTCTCCGTCGATCACGTCCAGCGTCAGCTCACGGACATTCGTACGGTCCTTGACGGTGACCCGTTCATCGCTCTGCAGGGACCAGGCGAGCTGGCCGTAGCCGACGTCGACGGCGACGACGTGGGCGGCGCCGGCGCGCAGGAGGACATCGGTGAAGCCGCCGGTGGAGGCGCCGGCGTCGAGGGCCCGCCGGCCCTCGACCCGCAGTCCGCGCGGTACGAACGCCGCGAACGCCCCGGCCAGCTTGTGGCCGCCGCGCGAGACGTAGTCCGGGTCGGCGTCGTCCTGGGCGACGACGATGGCGGCGGCGGTCTCGACCTGCGTCGCGGGCTTGGTGGCGACGGTCTTGCCGACGGTCACCCGCCCCGCGGCGATCAGCTGGCTCGCGTGTTCGCGCGAGCGGGCGAGCTTGCGGCGTACCAGCTCGGCGTCGAGACGGCGGCGTGCCACTCCTGCCACGTTCGGTTCAGCTCCTGTTGTCGTACGGCGGTGCGGGCTGGGGGCGTGCGTCGAGCGCGGTCAGCGTGTCGCGCAGTCCCCGGTGTACATCCTCGTACACCTCCAGGTGTCCGTCCGCCGCGAGGTGGTCGGCGTCGCCCAGCCGCTCCAGGGCGGCGTCGACCCGGGGGTGCCCGGTCGGGACGCGCTCGACGCCGAGCGGCGCGGGCGCCGCGGGCTCGTGGTCGTCGGCCGCCTGCTCTCCGTGGGCCTCCGACGGGGCATCCTGTGCGGCCTCCTCGGCGGGCCGCCGTGCGGCACCCGGTTCGGCGGGCACGTCGACGGCGTACTCGGGGGGCGCGTCCACGGCGTGCTCGGGTGGCGCGTCGGCGGACACGTCCACGGCATGCTCGGGGGGCACGTCGGCGGCCTCGGGCATCACGTCGTTCATGCCCAGACGCTATCGCGAAGCCCTGCGGTACGGTCGGTGACGATGGCGACGATCGAGGAGTGCCGCAGCGCACTCGACAAACTCTCCGACAACCTGCGGCGCGCGAACGGCGAGGTGCGCGGCGCGGCGGCCCTCGACCGCACTCTGAGCTGCCACATCACGGACCTCGGCACCACGTTCACGGGCCGCCTCGCGGACGGCCGGATCGAGGTGCTGGACCGGGTGGACGGGCTGCCTGCCGAGAAGGCCCAGATCCGGCTCGCGATGAGCGGCGACGACCTGGTGGCGATGGTGGACGGCGAGCTGAACTTCGCGCGGGCGTGGGCCTCCGGCCGGGTCAGGCTGGAGGCGGGCCTCCGCGACCTGATGCGGCTGCGCTCACTTCTCTAGCGCGCCGGCCGCGGCGCCCGCCCGGGCGCGTGCCTTCCGCCCCGCCGGGACCACCAGCGGCGTGCCCGTCTCCGGGTCGTCGATGACCTGGCAGCGCAGCCCGAAGACCCGCTCGACCAGCTCGGCGGTGACCACCTCGGACGGCGGCCCCTCGGAGACGATCTCGCCGCCGCGCACGGCGATGAGGTGGGTGGCGTACCGCGCCGCGTGGTTCAGGTCGTGCAGGACGGCGACCAGGGTGCGCCCCTGCGTCTCGTGGAGCTCGGCGCACAGGTCCAGCACGTCGATCTGGTGCTGGATGTCGAGGAAGGTGGTCGGCTCGTCGAGCAGCAGCAGCGGGGTCTGCTGGGCGAGGGCCATCGCGATCCACACGCGCTGGCGCTGGCCGCCGGACAGCTCGTCGACGTAGCGGTCGCCCAGCTCACCGACGCCGGTCGCGTCCATGGACTCCTGGACGATCCGCTCGTCCTCCTTGGACCACTGGCGCAGCAGCCCCTGGTGGGGGTAGCGGCCACGGGCGACGAGGTCGGCGACGGTGATGCCGTCGGGCGCGATCGACGACTGCGGCAGCAGGCCCAGCGTCCGCGCCACCTTCCTGGCGGGCATCGTGTGGATGGCCTGGCCGTCCAGCAGCACACGGCCCTCGGCCGGCTTCAGCATCCGCGACAGGGCGCGCAGCAGGGTGGACTTCCCGCAGGCGTTCGGGCCGACGATCACCGTGAACGAGTTGTCGGGTATACCGACCGACAGATCGCGTGCGATGACCCGCTGCTCGTAGGCGAGGGTGACCGATTCGGCGCTGAGGCGCTGCATGGGTGTCGTACTCCTGGAGGTGTCGCCGGCGCTCGGGGAGGCGTCGCCGGAGCTCTTGCGGGGGTCGGAGGCCGACGGGGTCATATCCGGCCCGCCCTGCGTTCGGTGACCAGCAGCCACAGCAGGTATCCGCCGCCGACGATGCCGGTGACGACACCGACCGGCAGCTGACGCTCGCCGAAGGCGTTGGTGGCGGCCCAGTCGGCCGCGAGGAGCAGCGCGGCGCCCATGAACGCGGACGCGCCGAGGTTGGGACCCGGGGAGCGGGTGAGCCGGCGGGCGAGCTGCGGGGCGCTCAGCGAGACGAAGACGATCGGCCCCGCCGCGGCTGTGGCGACCGACACCAGGAGCACGGCGGCGCCCATCACCACCGCCCGGGTCCGCTCGACCCGTACCCCCAGCGCGTACGCCGCGTCGTCGCCCATCTCCAGCATCCGCAGCGGCCGCCCGCAGGCCAGCAGCAGCGGGACGAGCACGGCGCACACCGCCAGCAGCGGCCGGAACTGCGCCCAGTCGCGCCCGTCGAGGGAACCGGTCATCCACAGCACCGCACGGGTGGCGTCGACCAGCTGCGCCTTGGTGATCAGATAATGGATGACGGCGGTCAGCACGGCGGTCGCGCCGATGCCGACGAGGACGATCCGGAAGCCGTGCACCCCGCGCTTCCAGGCGAGCAGATGGACCGCCGCGCCGGCGGCGAGGCCGCCCACGACCGCACCCGCGGCGACGGCGGACGAGCCGCCCCGGAAGAGCACGATCACGGTGAGCGCGCCGACGGCCGCGCCTTGAGTGAAGCCGAGCATGTCGGGGCTTCCCAGCGGGTTGCGGGAGACGGACTGGAAGACCGCGCCTCCGATGCCGAGTGACATCCCGACCAGGATCGCCACGAGGACGCGGGGCAGCCGCAGGTCGTGGACGACGAACTCCTGCGCCATGGTGCCGTCGCCGAGGAGGGTGGCGACGACGTCGCCGGGCGCGATGGGGTAGTCGCCGCTGCCGATGAGGACGACTCCGGCGGCCAGGGTCGCCAGCGCCAGCAGCAGGACGGCGACGACCGCCCGTGTCCGGAAGCGGACGGACAGGCCGCCGGGCGTGCGTATCGTCCTCGCCCCGGCCGTGACCTTCGCCGTACGGGTCGCACTCACAGCTGGGCCATCCTCTTGCGGCGTACGAGGTGGATGAAGACGGGCCCGCCGACGAGCGCGGTGACGATGCCGACCTGCAGTTCGGCGGGGCGGGCGACGAGCCGGCCGATGACGTCGGACCCCAGCAGCAGCACGGGCGACAGGACGGCCGCGTAGGGCAGGATCCACCGCATGTCGGGGCCGGTGAGGGCGCGTACGAGGTACGGCACCATCAGGCCGACGAACACGATCGGCCCGCAGGCGGCGGTCGCACCGCCGCACAGCAGTGTCACCGACAGCATGGCGAGGACGCGGGTGCGGTTGAGGTGGGCGCCGAGGGCGCGGGCGGTGTCGTCGCCCATCTCCATGGCGTTCAGCGGCCGGGCCACGAGCAGCGCGAGGAGCACGCCGGCCAGGACGAACGGCGCGACCTTGCGGACCGTCTCCATGTCGGCGTTGGCGAGCGATCCGACGGTCCAGAACCGCAGCCGGTCGAGGGCCGCCGCGTCCAGCAGCTGTACGGCGTTGACGTAGCCGTACAGCGCCGCGGTGGCCGCGGTACCGGCCAGCGCCAGCCGCACGGGCGTGGCACCGCGGCTGCCGCCCAGCACGTACACGACGACCGAGACGACGGCGGCTCCCAGGAACGCGAACCAGACGTAGCCGGTGAGCGAGGAGACGCCGAAGAAGCTGACGGCGGTCACCACGGCCGCCGACGCGCCGGCGTTGATGCCCATGAGCCCCGGCTCGGCGAGCGGATTGCGGGTGAGCGCCTGCATGACCGCGCCGGACAGCCCGAGTGCGGCACCCGCCAGCAGTCCCAGCAGGGTCCGCGGCACGCGCAGGTCGTGGACGATGACGTCGTTGCCGGTACCGGTGTACCGGAACAGGCCGTGCCAGACATCGGCGAGCGGAATCTGCTTGGCCCCGATCACGATGCTCGCGACGCAGATCAGCAGCAGGACGGCGACCGCGGCGAGCAGCCCAGCGGCGCGCACGGAGGCGCGCCCCGTACGGGGCCCGGCCGCGGCCGCCGCGTCCGCGCTCGGTTCAGGAGGACTCTCGACCAACACCCGGTTAGGTTAGCCTGCCCTGTTTTCCCTCCGGCGACCCGCCCCGGCTCACCAGCCGAGCCGCGCCAGCGCCTTCCCCGCGTCGAGCGTGCACGCTCCCGGCCCGGCCTGCGTCCAGGCCGCCGCGCACAGTGCCCGCAGCCCGTCCAGCGCCGCACCGTCCCCGTCGATCACCAGCGCGTCCCCGCGGGCGGCCGCGGTCCAGCCGCCGCAGGAGAAGCCGGCGCCGTCCGAACCGGCCACCTCGGGCTGACCGGTGAGCAGCCCCCGCAGATCCGCGTCGACGTACGTGGGCCGGTGCCGCGGCACGGCCGCCAGCAGCTGCGCGGCGTCCGTCACGCCCGTCAGCACGAGCAGCGAGTCGACACCGCCGTTGAAGGCCCCCTCGATGTCCGTGTCCAGCCGGTCGCCCACGACGAGCGGCCGCTCGGCACCGGTCCGCAGGATCGTTTCCCGGTGCATCGGCGGCAACGGCTTGCCCGCGACCTGCGGCTCGGCACCCGTCGCGATCCGCACGACCTCCACCGCCGCCCCGTTGCCCGGGGCGATCCCCCGCGGGCTCGGGATCGTGAGATCGGTGTTCGACGCGAACCACGGCACCCCACGCGCGACGGCGTACGACGCCTCCGCGAACCTCCCCCACGGCAGCTCCGGTCCGCCGTATCCCTGGACCACGGCCGCCGGGTCGTCGTCCGCCGATTCCACCGGCTCCAGACCGCGCTCACGCAGCGCCACCCGCAGCCCCTCCCCGCCGATCACCAGGACCCGCGACCCCGCGGGCACCTGCTCGGCGATCAGCCGCGCCACGGCCTGCGCGGAGGTGATCACGTCGGCCGGCTCCGCCGGTACCCCCAGCTCGGTCAGGTGCGCGGCCACCGCGTCCGGCGTGCGCAGCGCGTTGTTCGTGACGTAGGCCAGGTGCATACCGCCGGCCCGGGCCGCGCCGAGCGCGTCCACGGCGTGCGCTATGGCCTCCCCGCCGGCGTACACGACCCCGTCCAGGTCCAGCAGCGCCGTGTCGTACGCCTCGCTCAGCGCGGTCGCACTGCCACCCGGCCGGTTCCTGCCCTGCTGCTGACCCATCGTCCCGCTCTCCTCACTCGACGCCACTCCCCCGATCATCGCTCATCGCATCCGCCCGCATACGATGCGGGGATGAACACCAGAGGTCCTGCGGCCAACGACGGCCTGCACCTGATCCCGTTCCGCGGACTGCGCTATGTCCCCGACCGGGTCGGCAGCCTCGCCGCGGTGACCTCACCGCCGTACGACGTGGTCGTGCGGCCCGACGGCCTGCACCACCTGGAGTCGGCCGACCCGCACAACATCGTCCGGCTGATCCTGCCGCAGGCCGCCGGCAACGGCGCCCGCCACCAGCTCGCCGCGGACACCCTCGACAGCTGGCTCTCCGACGGCGTCCTCGCCGCCGACGACGAACCGGCCCTCTACGTATACGAGCAGCGCAAGGGCGATCTGCTTCAGCGCGGCCTCATCGGCGCGCTGGAACTGTCCGCCCCGGCCGAGGGCATCGTCCTGCCCCACGAGGATGTCATGCCGCACGTGGTCGAGGACCGCGCGGCCCTGATGCGCAGCACGGCGGCCAATCTGGAGCCGCTGCTGCTGACCTACCGGGGCAACGGCAGCGCCACGGGCGCGACCGCCGTCATCGAGCGCACCATCCTGCGCTCCCCGCTGCTCGCCACCACCACCGAGGACGGCTTCAGCCACCGGCTGTGGTCGGTCACCGACCCCGCCGAGCTGGCGGAGGTCGCCGCGGATCTCACGCGGCATCAGGCCCTCATCGCCGACGGCCACCACCGCTGGGCCACCTATCTGCGACTGCGCGAGGAGCATCCGTCGGCCGGCCCGTGGAACTACGGGCTCGTCCTCCTCATCGACACGGCTCGCTATCCGCTCCAGGTACGCGCCATCCACCGGCTGCTGAACCGCCTCCCCGTCGCGGACGCGCTGGCCGCGGTCCGGGACTCCTTCCGCGTCCGCACCCTCGACGTGCCCCTGCCGGACGCCCTGGAGGTCCTGGCGTCCGCCGCCTCCGAGGGCAACGCCTTCCTGTTCGCCGGCGACGGCCGCTTCCATCTGGTCGACCGCCCCTCCGAGGACCTCCTGTCCCGGACGATCCCGGCCGACCGCCCGGAGGCCTGGCGCACGCTCGACGCGACGGTCCTGCACGCAGCCATGCTGGACCACCTCTGGCGCATACCCGACACGCCCGAGCACATCTCGTACATCCACGACACCGAGGCCGCGGTCATCCAGGCCGAGCGCCGTGGCGGAACGGCGGTCCTGATGCATCCGGTGCGCGAGGACGTGGTCCGCGGCCTGGCCCGCCAGGGCGTCACGATGCCCCGCAAGTCCACTTCGTTCGGCCCGAAGCCGGCGACCGGTCTCGTCCTGCGCAGTCTCACGATCGACTGAACGGCCGGCCGACAACGCAGAAGGGCGGCACCCCTCGGGGTGCCGCCCTTCTGTCATTCCGGCTGATCAGGCCTTGTCGTCGTCTGCGTGCTCGACGCGGTCCTCGTGCTGCTCGGGAGCGTCCGCCTGGGGATCGTCCGCCTCGTGGGCGAACTCGCCGTCGGCCTCTTCGTCCGCCACGTCGACGAACTCGACGCCGTCCATCTCGGCGAGCCGGTCGGAAGCGTCGGTCGCGCCGTCCTTGTCGGCCTCCAGCGACTTGGCGAACCACTCACGTGCCTCGGCCTCACGCCCGGCCGCCAGCAGCGCGTCGGCGTACGCGTACCGCAGCCGCGCGGTCCACGGCTGTACGGAGTTCGACGCCAGCTCCGGGCTCTGCAGGGTGACGATGGCGGCATCCAGCTGTCCCATGTCCCTGCGCGCCCCCGCGGCGACGAGCCGCATCTCGACCTGACCGGACTTGTCGAGCTTCTGCACCTCGGGCTCACCGGCCATCGCCAGCGCCCGCTCCGGCCGGCCCAGGCCGCGCTCGCAGTCGGCCATGACCGGCCACAGCTCGACGCTGCCGGTCATGCGCCGCGCCGCGCGGAACTCGGCGAGGGCCTCGGCGTACTTCTGGCTGGCATACGCGGCGAAGCCGGCGGCCTCCCGCACGGCCGCGACGCGCGAGGCGAGGCGGAGCGCCACGCGCGAGTAGCCGTAGGCCTTCTCCGGCTCCTCGTCGATGAGCTTGGCGACCATCACCAGGTTCTTGGCGACGTCCTCGGCGAGCGTCTTCGGCAGGCTCATCAGCTCCTGCCGCACGTCCTTGTCGATCTCGTCCCCGGTGACGTCCGGGGGGATCGGCAGGCGCTTGATGGGCTCGCGGTCACGGTCGTCCCGCCGGAAGCCGCCACGGTCGTCACGCCCGCGGAAGCCGCCCCGACCGCGGTCGTCACGGCGGTCGTCACGGCGGTCGTCGCGCCCACGGAAGCCACCGCGTCCCCGATCGTCGTCGCGACGCGGCCCACGGGGACGGTCGTCCCGGTCCCGCCCGCGGAAGCCGCCCCGGTCGTCTTCGCGACGGAAACCACCACGGTCGTCACGCCGGTCGTCACGGCGGTCATCGCGGCGGTCGTCACGGCGCTGGCCGCGGTCGTCGCGCGGGAAGGTGCCACGGTCGTCACGCCGGTCGTCGCGACGGAAACCGCCTCGGTCGTCCCGCCGATCGTCACGGCGCGGCGCCCGGTCATCGCGGGGGAAGCTCGGACGGTCGCCACCGCGCCGGAAACCACCGCGGTCGTCGCGGCGGTCATCCCGGCGGTCGTCCCGCCCGCGGAAGCCGCCACGGTCGTCTTCGCGGCGGAAACCGCCACGGTCGTCACGCCGGTCGTCACGACGGAAGCCGCCACGGTCGTCGCGGCGGTCATCACGGCGGTCATCACGGCGGAAGCCGCCTCGGTCATCGCGACGGTCGTCACGGCGGTCGTCACGGCGGTCATCGCGACGGAAGCTACCGCCACGGGTGTCCTCACGACGGAAACCACCACGGTCGTCACGGCGGTCATCACGGCGGTCGTCACGGCGGTCGTCGCGACGGAAACCACCGCCACGGCTGTCGTCACGGCGCCCGAAACCACCGCGGTCGTCGCTGCGCCGCGGCCCACGGTCACGGTCGTCGTCGCGACGGAACGCCGGCCGCTCATCGCGCCGGTCATCGCGACGGAAACCACCGCCACGGCTGTCGTCACGGCGCCCGAAACCACCGCGGTCGTCGCTGCGCCGCGGCCCACGGTCACGGTCGTCGTCGCGACGGAACGCCGGCCGCTCATCGCGCCGGTCGTCACGGCGGAAACCACCGCCACGGTTGTCACGCCGGAAGCCGCCCCGTTCACCGCCGTCCTTACGACGCGGCTCGCGCTCCGGACGATCGTCGGAGGAGTTGGTGGACATCGACGTGGCTCCTGTCTTCGGGTACCGCAGTCATTCTCGCGCAGTCGGCCGTCCGACGCGCTTCGAGCAAATCAAGCAAACAAAAAGGACCCTTGGTCCCAGCATGAACGCTGGGACCAAGGGTCCTTCAAAGATTGTTCGGCGGCGTCCTACTCTCCCACAGGGTCCCCCCTGCAGTACCATCGGCGCTGAAAGGCTTAGCTTCCGGGTTCGGAATGTAACCGGGCGTTTCCCTAACGCTATGACCACCGAAACCCTATCGGGTTCTAGCGAACAAGCACACTCTTTAATTAATAAGTGAAACTGGTTCAACCGGTGCGACTGTTCGCAACCCGGGAACC
>NZ_JBUEFZ010000037.1:0-58795 GCF_054963715.1 Streptomyces sp. STAM6
GGACCACGGGCAAGCTGACGAAGGCGAAGACGGCCCAGGGCCGCAACAAGGGCCGCGACGACATCGCCGACGCCCTGGACCCGGTCATCGAGAAGGCCATGGGCGCCCTGGTGAAGTCGGCCAAGACCATGGGCGACCACGTCGGCAAGACACTACCCAAGGCCGTCAAGCAGATATCCAAGGACCACAAGAACAACGACGCCGACACCGCCGCCCGCCTCGCACGACAGCGAAAGGACGCCGACGACGGCAAGAACGGCGGCAGCAGGCCCGGCAAGGGCGGCGGCAAGGGCGGCGACGCGCACCTGAAGCCGGATTCGCTGCGGGATGTGAGGTCCGACCCGCGCCGCAACGGCATCGAGCTGAACAAGAAGAAGTGCGAGAACGACCCCGTCGACGTCGCGACGGGCGAGATGACCCTGCCCCAGACCGACCTGTCCCTGCCCGGCACCCTCCCGCTCGTCCTGCGCCGCACCCATCTGTCGGAGTACCGCTACGGCCACTTCTTCGGCCGCAGCTGGGCCTCCACCCTCGACGAGCGCCTCGAACCGGACACCCTCGGCACCGGCGCGATCTGGGCCCGCGAGGACGGCTCCACCCTCGTCTACCCGAGCCTGCCCCTCCCCGGCGGCGAGCCCGTCATGCCCCTGGAGGGTCCGCGGCTGCCCCTGGCCCACGGCGGCCGGAACGAGGACGAGACCAGCTACACGGTCACCGACCCCCACACGGGCCTGACCCGCTCCTTCACCGGCAGCCCCTACCGCACCTCACCCGCCTACTGGCTGACCGCCCTGACCGACCGCAACGACAACCGGATCACCTTCGCCCGCCGCCCCGACGGCTCCCCCACCGCCGTCACCCACCACGGCGGCTACACCGTCCAGCTCACCACCGAGGACGCCCGCGTCCGCGAACTCGCCCTGCGCACCCCCGACGGCCCCACCACCGTCATGCGCTACGGCTACGACGAGACGGGCAACCTCACCGAGGTCATCAACTCCTCCGGCCTCCCCCTGCGCTTCACCTACGACCCCGAAGGCCGCATCACCTCCTGGACCGACCGCAACGACTCCACCTTCCGCTACGTCTACGACACGGCCGGCCGCGTCGTCCGCACCATCGGCCCCGACGGGTACCTGTCGTCGACCTTCGCCTACGACATCCACCCGGAGACGGGCGACCGCATCACCCGCTACACCAACTCACTCGGCGCCACCACCACCTACGTCCTCAACGACCACCTCCAGGTCGTCGCGCAGACCGACCCGCTCGGCCACACGGTCAGCCAGACCTGGGACCGGTACGACCGCCTGCTCTCCCGCACCGATCCGCTGGGCCGGACGACCCGCTACGAGTACGACCCTCGGGGCAACCGGACCGCCGTCACGCAACCGGACGGCCACCGGTCTCTCGTCCAGTACGACGACGCGGGCCTGCCGGTCACGGTAACCGGCCACGACGGGGCTGTGTGGCGGTTGACATACGACGATCAGGGAAATCGGGCTTCGGTCACCGACCCGCTCGGCGCGGTCACCTCATACGCGTACGAGAGCGGAGGCAGGCTCTCGGCCGTCACCGACGCGCTGAGCCGGACGGTACGCATCACATGCGACCCCGCCGGCTTGCCCGTGGCGGTCACGCAGCCCTCGGGGAGCGTCACGCGCTACGAGCGAGACGCCTTCGGCCGTCCAACGGTCACGGACGATCAGGGGCGCATCACCCGCCTGCGCTGGTCGACCGAGGGGCACCTCGTCGGCCGTACCGGCCCTGACGGCGCCGAGGAAACCTGGGAGTACGACGGCGAAGGGAACTGCGTATCCCGCACGGACGCGGCCGGCGCCGTGACCCGGTTCTCCTACACGCACTTCGACCTGCTGGCGTCGCGTGTCGAACCGGACGGCGCTCGTTACACGTTCTCCTACGACACCGAGCGGCGAGTGGTGCGCGTGGGGCTCCAGGACCGCTCATGGGTGTACGAGCACGACCTGGCGGGCCGTCTCACGTCCGAGACCGACTTCGACGGCAGAACCATCACGTACACCTACGACGAGGCCGGCGGCCTCACCAGTCGCAGCAACGGAGCGGAGCAGACCGTCCGCTTCAGGCGCGACAGCCTCGGCCGGGTTGCCGAGAAGGACGTGGACGGAGCGGTGACCCGCTTCTCCTACGATCCCGAGGGCCGGCTCCTCAGGGCGTCCGGCCCGGGAGCCGAGCTCTCCTACCAGCGCGACGCGATGGGCCGGGTGATCGAGGAGACGTGCAACGGCCGGGTACTCACTCGTGGTTACGACGCTCTCGGCCGGCTCACCCGGCGTACCACTCCCACCGGCCTGACAAGCACGTGGGACCACGAGCCGGCCGACTGGAGCAGGCTCACGGCCGCCTCGGGGCGCGACATCTTTTTCACGTACGACGAGGCCGGCCGCGAGGCGTCCCGTCACATCGCGGACGTGGCCACGGTCGACCACCTTTGGGACGCCGGCGACCGGCTGCTCGGACGAAGGGCCCTCACCCGGGAGGGAACCGTCCAGTCCCGCCGGTACGGCTACCGCCTCGACGGGACGCTCGCCTCCGTTGACGATCAGCTGTCCGGCAGCCGCCGGTTCGAGCACGATCGGGCCGGACGCGTCACCGCTGTCGACGCGCCCGGCTGGACCGAGCGGTACGCCTACGACGAGTCGGGCAACGTGACGGAGGCGGCCTGGCCTGCCCAGCACCCGGGTAAGGACGCCACGGGAGCGCGCGGCTACGACGGCACGCGGATCAAGCGGGCCGGCGACGTCCGGTACGAGTACGACGCTCAGGGGCGCACGGTCTCGCGCACAGTGAGCCGGACCGGCCCGCTCGGCGGCCGGACATGGCGGTACGAGTGGGACGCCGAGGATCGGCTCACTTCCGTCACCACGCCCGACGGAAGCCGGTGGTACTACGTCTACGACCCGCTGGGGCGCCGCATATCCAAACGAGGTGTCACCGCCGACGGCACGCGAACCCTGGAGCGGACCCACTTCACCTGGGACGGTTTCACGCTCGTCGAACAAGCCTCGGAGGACGACTCGCCGGAGGCGACCAGGACGTCCATCACCTGGGACTACCGCGGCCATCATCCCGTCGCTCAGACGGAACGCAAGTACCGAGTCACCGGAACCTCCCAGGACGAAACCGACAGCCGGTTCTTCGCCATCGTCACGGATCTGGTGGGCACGCCGACCGAGCTCATCGGCGAGGACGGAGACCTCGCGTGGCGGGCGCGCGGCACGCTCTGGGGCATAACGTCATGGAACGTGGACGCGTCCGCGTACACACCGCTGCGCTTTCCCGGTCAGTACTTCGACGGTGAAAGCGGCCTGCATTACAACGTGCAGCGCTACTACGACCCGGAAACAGCCCGCTATGTGACACCGGATCCCCTCGGGATCGTTCCGGTGCCGAATCCCCGCACGTATGTCGCCAATCCCCATCTACTCATCGACCCGCTGGGGCTCTCACCGTGCGAGGAAGAGGAGGCGGGAGACGGCAGGCCGCCGCCGACGTACCCCAGCGTCGTCCTCGGGGTGAATCCGCCCTCGGACCAGCTCATGCTGCACCTGCGCAGCCACGGGCACCCCGAGGCGACCACCTTCAACGGCCGTGCCTTCGCCGACGTCGAGGCCGGCTCGCCCGTCTGGATGACCAATGTGATGGCGGCCGTCTCGGATCCCCGTGTCGAACTCCATGTGACGCTGGACGGCATGCCGAAGGCGGGCAGCACTCCGGAGTCGATCGCCGAGGCGTTCGACCTCGCCGTGGAACGCGGAAAGCCGTTCGGTACAGGCGAAGGCCAGAAGCATCCTCCCGAGGGTTACGGAACCGCCTGGGAGATGAGCGTGGTGGCGCGGAACGTCGTGGCCCACAAGGCCGGTCTGGAAGACGGCGAGGACTACGGCGGCAGATCGTGGCAGTCGATCTCCTGGTATTCCGACAATAAGCTCGTCGAGGACGTGCCGGAACCTCAGTCGGTTCAACCACCAGAACCGCCGGGCAAGAAGTCCAGGCGCTGATCCCACGTCGAACGTCCGGGCCGTCCTGCGTCAGCACCGGCCCCAACCAGGAGAACCCAGTGACATTCCATGAGCCGGACCGGCTGTTCAAAGTGTGGAGCTACACCGTCTCCCACAAGACGATGCTGCTGCGCAGCGACACGGATGTGAAGCTCGGCCCGGCCCCTCGCATCGAAATCTATGTCGGGCATGTGGACAGCATGCTCATCAATTCCCAGATGTACGGGCTGTCCATTCACAAGGCCGACGCGGCCGAGGCTTCTCGGATCTCCGAACGCCATGGCGTGGAGAACGACCCCACGGCGACGTACGTACTGGCATCGGGTGACTGGCGCGGTTTCCTCATCTCGGGGCGCCCCTCGTGGCGCAAGGCGGTCCGTGCGATCGACGACCCGACACTGTTCGACTTCTCGCAGCCCTGGCCGCCCGGCGAGGACGTGACCTGGGGTGACATCACCTGACCTCCGTACAGAGGCGCGCGGCGCCTGACACACACCGAAGCCTCCGGCCGGACCGGGCGCTGTCGGTCAATGCGGGGGCTGCGTGACGACGGTCTGTGTGCCCCGTTGGGGTTGTGCAGGCCGTCGGCGGGTCACGGCATTCACCACCGGGTACAGCTCCCGCAAGCGAGGCTGCCGTGCCGACGGCGGCTTCATTGTCCGCCATTCCGACGGGGTCGTCCTGGGCGAGCCGGACACGGCGGAGGAGGCGGTCGGGCTGATCGTCGCCAACCATCCGCCCGGGTGCGGTCCCGCCGTCATCAGCACGTCTGACGACCTGTGACGTCCCCGTACGCCGACGCGCCCGCCCGGGTCCTTCGGGAACGACGTCGGCACCATGTACTCGCTGGCCGGCGGCGGCTACCGCGTGCGCCGGGAATCCGACAAGACGGTGCGGGCGAGACGGAGACGCTGCAGGAAGCGATGGACCTGATCGCCGCGAACCTTCCCGAGGGCTGCCGACCGGCCGTCCTCGGCACCCCGGACGACCTGTGAGCGGCAGCGAAGAGGCCGTCGCGGCCCAGTGGCGCGCCCTCATGGAGGAGGGAGAGGGCATGGTCGACCCGGCCATGGTCCGCGCGGCGTACGCGCAGCCGCGGCTTCGTGAGCTGTACCCCGGGGTGAGCCACGGTGTCCTGTTCTTCGCCCGCGAACCGTCCGGTGCTCCCGTCGGGGGTTCGGTGTACTCCCTGGACACGGGGCGCTCCTGGGTGCGGGGGCACCTGGGGGTGGGCACGCTCGGCGAGGCCGACACTCCGGACGAGGCGTTCGCGCTGGTCGTGGCCGGCCTTCCGGAGAACTGAGGGCACACCGCGGCACGAAGCCCCCGCCCGGACCGGGCGGGGGCTTCGGCGTACGGGGCCGTGCGGGTCCGCGGGGCTCAGCCCTGCGGGTCGAGTTCGATCGTCACCGTGCGCTCCTCGGCCGTCTTGCCGCGCAGGGCCGTCTGCATCGCCTGGGCCACGTCGTCCGCCGAGACCTCGTGCTGCTTGCCGTCGCCCTTGGTGATCGTGATGCCCTCGAAGACACCGTCCAGCAGCTCGTTGATCGCCTTCTTGTCGTAGACCTCGATCAGCTTGCCGTTGATCGGCTTCATCGAAAGGATCTTCGGCAGCGACCGGGCCGGGCCGAACTGGATCTGCTTGCCGCCGGCCTTGATCGTCACCAGGTCGGACATCGCGGGCTTCGCGAACTCGTTCATCGCCCGGTCCAGTTCGGTCTGGGTGATCGCCGGTTCCTTGGTGACCACGGGCAGCTCGACGACGTTCTCCGCGCCCGTCTCCACCTGCGCGCGGTACGCGTCACGGACCGAGATCATCGAGCGCTGGACGTCCAGCGTCTTGCCGGCCTTGCCGGGGACGGGGACCGCCTTGCCCGGTTCGAACCGGATCGTGCCCTCGGTGGCGGAGCCGGACACGCCCGCCAGGTCCCTCAGGGCGACGCCCAGCTTCTCCTCGTCGACCGGGATCACCGGCTGGGCGACCCGCTCACCGCCGAAGAGGGAGCCGATCACCGAGATGGGGTTGTAGTCGGCGCCCGCCGCCGCGCGGACGGTCTCCTGGCTGTCCAGGGACAGGCCGGCCTTGTCGGGTGCCAGCTGCTGCTTCTTGCCGCCCACACTGAGCTGCAGCGGGGCGGTGGCACGGTCGCCGAAGGCGGCCTCCAGCTTGCCGACCGCCTCCTCCTTGGTGCCGCCGCCGATGTCGACGCCCAGCACCGTGGTGCCCTTCGGCACCTCGGAGTGGTTGAGGAGCAGCCCGGCGCCGTAGGCGACGCCGGCCAGGCCGACCACTCCGGCGCCCAGCAGGACCAGCTTGGAGCGGCCCTTCTTCTGGGGACGGGCGGGCGGGGACGCCTGGGGGGCGGGGGCCGGGACCGGGGCGGGCGCCTGCGGGGCCGCCACGGCCTCGTCGGCGTCCATCTGGTCGGCCACGAGCTGCGCGGGGCCACCGGACGGGAACGGCGAGCGGTGCTCCGGCGGGACCACGGGGAT
The DNA here is from genome assembly GCF_054963715.1 of Streptomyces sp. STAM6. NCBI lineage: Bacteria > Bacillati > Actinomycetota > Actinomycetes > Kitasatosporales > Streptomycetaceae > Streptomyces > Streptomyces sp. STAM6. Next base: position 6,534 of record NZ_JBUEFZ010000037.1, read on the forward strand.
GCCGCTGGTGAGCGTGTCGCCGGAGACGTGGCCGCCGGGCGGGGGCCCGGGCGGGCCGACCGGGCCCGGCTCGGGCGCGGGCTGCTGCGGGGTCAGTACCGCCGTGTCGTCCGACATCCGCGGCACCCCGCCCATGGGCGGGGTGAGCGGGATGCTGCCCGTCGCGGGGCCGGTGGTGGGCCCGCTGGGGTGGGCCGGGTGGTCGGTGTGCGCGGCGAGGTCCTGGAGGGAGCCTCCGGGGCGCGGAGCGGGCGCCTCGGGGGCGTCCGAGAAGTACGGCGAGCCGACCTGGCCGGTCCGGCCGCCGACCGGGTCTCCGCCGGTGAGTCCGCCACCCGCGGGGCCGCCCGCCGGTCCGCCGGGGCGTCCGGGGACGCCCTCCTGGGCGCCGCCGCCGACCGGGCCGCCCGGGGCACCGGGGCCGCTCCGGAAGCCCGCACCGTTCGTGCCGGGGCCCGACGGGGCGAAGCCCGTGCCGGGGCCGGCACCGTCGGCCTGCGGGGCCTGCGGCGGGGCTGCCGGCGCGGGAGCCGGGGGCTTGCGCGGGGCGAACCAGTCGCTGGTGGGCTTCTCCTCGGTCTTCGGCTCCTCGGCGGGCCTCGCCGCCTCGGCCGCCGGGCCCGGGGCGGCGCCCGGGCGGGGCGTGCTGCCCGTGCGCTCGGCGTCCCGGCCCGCGTCGCCTGCGGCGCCGGAGCCGGCACCGGCTCTTGATCCGGTTCCGGATCCGTTTCCGGTGTTCGCGCCCGCGCTCGCGCCGTTCTTCGACGGCGCCGCGTCCGTGTCGCTCATGGGCGTACGCATGACGACCGGCGGGATCGGCCGCGAACCCGGGATGTTGATCCGGATGCGGGTGGTCAGCGTGGTCTCGGTCTTCGGCTCGTCCGGTTCCGCATCGGCCCCGGAGACTTCGTCCGGAGCGTCCTGCGTCGGGTGCAGCGACGGATACTGGCGCGATCCGTACGGCGGTGTCCCCGAGGGGTACGCGGCTCCGCCGCGCCCCTGGGGGCCGGAGGACGAACTGTCAGTTTCACGACTCAAAGCAGGTTCTCCCGGTTGGCTCCGCCGCCCGCTCTTACACCCGCGGGCGCCCGGCGGCGCGCACCACCATACTGGCCGCCGCCGAGACGCAACCCGCGACCGGGGGAACGTGAACGGTCATTCCGGTTGAAGTCCGGGCACGTCACTTGCCAAGTCGGCCGGTAGTCCCGCTCGGTTGCGGCAACCGCGTCATGGTGGCACACATCACAGCGACGGCCATGCCTCCGAGCAGAAACACCAGCTCACCGATGCCACCGGCGAAGACGCCGTCGCCCTCCGGACGGCCAAAACTGAGGAGTACGACCGCGGTCAGCCAGCCGGCGCCCGTGGCGGCCACGCCCAGTTGGGTGCCCGTGGCGCGCAGGCCGCCGTAGAAGAGGCCCGCCGTGCCCGCCAGGGCCAGCAGCAACCCGCCGGGGAACCAGCCGCTTTGGACCAGCGCTCCGGCGAGGCCCACGAGGGCGCCGAGGACCGCGAGCCCCAGATACGCGGCGATACGGCCCGGTTTCGGGGACTGCGCGAGCCATGCCCCGGGTTGGCTCATGACGTCACGCCTTCGAACAGATCGTGCTCCCGCTCACCCGCGGGGGCGCCGGACGTCCCGTGGACCAATTGATAGTACTCCCGTACGAAAATCGGCTGGCCCAGATCGTTGGAGAGGGCGAAGAAGGGCCCGTCGACGACGATTTGGGTGGCGTGTGCACGCATCGCGGCCGCCTTGCGCTCCGCGTAGACGCTGCCGTCGATCTCGGTGGTGATCAGCGCGTCGTCCACGACCCCGGGCACGTCCCCGAGCCCGGCGATGCCGGGGAACGGCGTGCCGGTGGCGGCCCGCAGCCGGGCGAAGCCCTCTTCGGCGACGCTGCGCGGCACCCGGTTCCAGTAGACCTTGGAGATGGTGTGCGGGTCGCCCAGGTCACGCCGGTAGGCCCGCTCGGCGGCCAGCTCGGCGGCCCGCGTCGCGACACGGTGCGCCTGGATGTGGTCGGGGTGGCCGTACCCGCCCTCCGGGTCGTACGTCACCAGCACGTGCGGGCGCACCGAGCGGATCACCTCGACGAGGTGGGGCGCCGCGTCGTCGACGTCCGTGTGCCAGAAGGCGCCCTCGCGGTGGTTCTGCGGGACACCCATCATCCCGGAGTCGCGGAAGCGCCCGGGCCCGCCCAGGAAGCGGTGGTCGGTGACCCCGAGCTCCTTCATGGCGGCGGCCAGTTCGCCGACACGGTGAGGGCCCAGCCGGTCCTCCCGGTCGGGTGCCAGATGGGCGAGCGAGGGCGGGATGACCTCACCCTCCTCGCCCCGTGTGCAGGTCACCAGCGTGACCTGGGCGCCCTCGGCCGCGTACTTGGCCATGGTGGCGCCGTTGTTGATCGACTCGTCGTCGGGGTGCGCGTGCACCAGGAGCAGACGACGGGCGGGGAGTTCCGTCATACGGACACCCTACGAGGCAGGGGGCGTCCGGCCGGGACACGACTTAGAACTTGATGCCGCCGATCATCCCCGCCACGTTGGTCGTCAGCTCCCTGACCGTGGGGGCGATGGAGGAACTCGCCAGGTAGAAGCCGAGCAGCATGCAGATCGCCGCGTGTCCGCCTTTCAGACCGGACTTCTTGATCAGCAGGAAGACGACGATCGCCAGCAGCACAACCACCGAAATCGAGAGTGCCACGGCGGTTCACCTCCACACATATTCGGTCGGATCGGGCAGCGCGCATGTGCCAGAGGGTTCTTACCCACATGGCGCTACGGATCATAACTATCCGTTGTGACGCATCGATCGGTGCACGGCAGCACATGGGGGCGCACGCACGCTAGTTTCGGTCACATGACCTTGAGGCAGCAGCTCTCCTTTCCCCGCCAGTACGCGCGGACGCAGCGCTTCACGCTCGGCGCACCCCGCGCGTTCACCGTGTCTCCCGACGGCTCCCGGGTGGTGTTCCTGCGCGCATCCTCCGGGACGCGACGCTCGAATCTGCTGTGGGTCCTCGACCTCGAGGGCGGGGCGGGCGAGAGGATCGCGGCCGACCCGGACGCGCTCCTGGGCGGCGCGGAGGAGAACCTTCCGGCCGAGGAGCGGGCGCGCCGGGAGCGCAGCCGCGAGGGCGGCGGCGGGATCGTCGGCTACGCCGTCGACGACGCCGTGGAGTTGGCGGCGTTCGCGCTGTCGGGGCGGTTGTTCACGGCCGAGCTGCGGGCCGGCACGGCGCGCGAACTGCCGGTACGGGGGCCGGTGGTCGATCCGCGGCCCTCCCCCGACGGGCGGTACGTCGCCTACGTCGCGCGGGGAGCGCTGCGGGTGACCGGCGCGGAGGGCGAGGGCGACCGGCCGCTGGCGGAGCCGGAGGCGGAGCACGTCACCTATGGGCTGGCCGAGTTCATCGCGGCCGAGGAGATGGGGCGTTCGCGCGGCTTCTGGTGGTCGCCCGAGTCGGACCGGCTGCTGGTGGCGCGGGTCGACGACAGCGCCGTACAGCGCTGGTGGATGTCGGATCCGGCGCATCCGGGCCGGACTCCGGTGGAGATGGCGTACCCGGCGGCGGGAACCGCCAACGCGGAGGTGCGGCTCTGTCTGCTGGGCCTGGACGGGTCCCGTACGGAGATCGAGTGGGACCGGGCGCGCTATCCGTATCTGGCGCGGGTGCACTGGTCGTCCGCGGGAGCGCCGCTGCTGCTGGTGCAGGCCCGTGACCAGCGCACCCAGGTGTATCTGGCGGTCGACCCGGCGAGCGGTACGACGCGCACGGTGCACATGGACGAGGACCCGGACTGGCTGGAGCTGCTGCCGGGCGTGCCCGCGTGGGCCCCGGACGGACGGCTGGTGCGGATCGCGGACGAGGGAGGTGCGCGGGTGCTGGCCGTAGGTGACCGCGCGCTGACGAACGCGCAGCTCCACCTGCGGGCGGTGCTGGACGTCGGCTCCAACGACGTCCTGGTGTCGGCGTCGGCCGGCGAGGAGGCGGCGGAGCCGGAAATCGGCGAGATTCATGTGTACCGGGTCAACGAACTGGGCGTGGAGCGCGTCTCGGAGGGGGCGGGCGTCCACGCGGCGGTGCGGTGCGGGGCGGTGACGGTCCTGGCGTCGGCGCGGCCCGGTGAGCCGGGCACGACCGTGCGGGTGCTGCGGGACGGCAAGCAGGTCGCCGTGATCGCCTCGTACGCGGAGGCGCCGTCGCTCTCGCCGCGGCTCACGCTCACCGCGTCGGGCCCGCACCGGATCCCCTGTGCCGTGCTGCTGCCGACGGGCCACCGGGAGGACGACGGGCCGCTGCCCGTACTGCTGGACCCGTACGGCGGCCCGCACGGCCAGCGGGTCCTGGCGGCGCACAATCCGCACCTCACGTCGCAGTGGTTCGCCGAGCAGGGCTTCGCGGTGGTGGTCGCGGACGGGCGGGGCGCTCCCGGGCGGTCGCCGGCCTGGGAGAAGGCGGTCAGGGAGCGGCTGACCCTGACGCTCGACGACCAGGTCGAGGCGCTGCGGGGGCTGGCGGGGCGGTTTCCGCTGGACCTGGACCGGGTGGCGATCCGCGGCTGGTCGTTCGGCGGCTATCTGGCGGCGATGGCCGTGCTGCGGCGGCCCGACGTGTTCCACGCGGCGGTCGTCGGGGCACCGGTGACCGACCAGCGGCTCTACGACACCCACTACACCGAGCGGTACCTCGGGCTGCCCGAGGAGAATCCGGAGGTGTACGCGGCCAACTCCCTGATCACGGACGACGGGTTGTCCGCGCCGGAGAACCCCGCCCGCCCGATGATGATCATCCATGGTCTGGCCGACGACAATGTGGTGATGGCACACACCCTGCGGCTGTCGTCCGCGCTGCTCGCTGCCGGGCGGCCCCATGAGGTGCTGCCGCTGACGGGCGTGTCCCATATGACACCGCAGGAGCAAGTGGCCGAAAATCTTCTGCTCCTGCAAGTCGACTTCTTGAAGAGGTCGCTGGGTCTGGAGCGGCAGGACCCGGGTGCCGATGCCCTCTAGGGCGTGTTACGAAAGTGGCGTCGTCCGCCCGGAGGTCGGCCCCCGGCCGGACGGGACCCTCGAAACACGCCCTGGGGCGTTTCTTTCGGACCTCCGCTCGCACCTCCCCTCACCAGCCCGGCGGTGGTGACGCGGGCGGCGGGGGCGGGAGGGCTCGTGCGACCGGTCCGCTCCGCCCGCCCGACGGCATGGGTGCGCTCCGGCCGGGCAGGGCCGCCGTCAGCAGTGCCAGGGCACCGGCCGTCAGGGCGAACAGCCAGGTGAACACGGCGAGTCGGGTCTGGGCGGGCAGCGTGCCGAGGTGGGCGAGGAGGTCGACGCGGACCGCCGTCGACACACCCGTGGCGCCCTGGGCCAGCAGCAGGGCGGCGGCGACCATCCCGAGGGGCCGGGAGTGGACGGCGCGGAAGAGGGCGCCGGCCGCGGCGGCGAGGCAGGCGAGCACGACGACGGCGTTCGCCCAGCCCGGCGGGACGCTGAGGAGCGGCACCGGGTACGTCTCGCCGCCCGCGAACCGGTCCACGTAGTACGGCCCGGGGACCCTGCCGGTCCAGTGGACCTCCCAGGCGGTCCAGATCAGCGCCGCGGCGCCGAGCAGCACGACGAGGACGGCACGGGCGCCCCGGACCGGGCGGGCGGGTGGCCGGTCGTGCCCGGGCCTGGCGGGCCGGCGGCCGAGGGCGGCGGTGACGACCAGCCCGAGGGCGAGGCCCAGCGCGGCGAACGTCGAGACCAGGGCGGCGGCCTGGAGGTGGTCCGCGGGCCGTGCGCCCATCGGCAGCGCGGTGAGCGTCCACAGGCCGGGCAGCCGCAGGGCGACGGTGACGGCCCCCGTGACGGCCAGCGCGTGCGCGGCGGCCGGGGAACGCGGGACCGTGGCGGCGACGGCCGCGTAGGCGCAGAGCAGGACCGCGTCGACGGCGGAGGTGGCGAACCGGGTGCCGGCGGGCAGCGGACGGCCGGCACCCCAGACCCGTGGGGTGTCCGACGTCCAGTACCACCACAGGTCGGTGGGTTCGGGTGCGACGAGGAGGTCCCGGACCGTCCAGCCCGCGACGAGCACCGCGAGCGCGGCGCACATGGCCGCGCCGGCGAGCCGGGCCGTGCGCGCGAGGGTCACGGAGCCGATGCTCCAGGGCACCGCGGTGGCCGACAAGGGGAACACCGGCCACGGGAGGCACGGGCGGGGGCCGGGCGGGGCGGCGGGCTGCGGGGGCGACCGGCCGGAGCGACATGGTTGCCGCCCGGCCGGCCTACGGCACCCGCACGGCCGTACGGTGTTCAGCGTGACGCGTCCGTATATCGGATGCGGGTCAGCCAAGTGTCGTCGATGTTAACGCGATTGAGGGCCCATCAGCCGATTTGTCCGGGCACCACCTGCTTCTCCTCGGCGAAGTGACACGCCGAGTCGTGCCGCGCCGGGGTGGGCTGGTGGGCCAGCTGGTCCGGCACGGTGAGCGGGGGGATCTCCGCGGCGCACCGGTCGCGCGCCTTCCAGCAGCGGGTGCGGAAGCGGCAGCCGGACGGCGGGTTCGCCGGCGAGGGGACGTCACCGGAGAGCAGGATGCGGTCGCGCTGGTCGCGCGCCTCGGGGTCGGGCACGGGGACCGCCGAGAGGAGGGCCTGGGTGTAGGGGTGTGTGGGGTGGTCGTAGATCTCGGTGTCGGTGCCGGTCTCCACGATGCTGCCGAGGTACATGACGGCGACCCGGTCGGAGATGTGCCGCACGATCGACAGGTCGTGGGCGATGAAGACGTAGGACAGGTTGAACTCGTCCTGGAGTCTCTCCATCAGGTTGACGACCTGGGCCTGGACGGAGACGTCGAGCGCCGAGACAGGCTCGTCGGCCACGATGATCTCGGGGCGCAGGGCGAGCCCGCGGGCGATGCCGACGCGCTGGCGCTGACCGCCGGAGAACTGGTGCGGGTAGCGGTTGATGTGCTCGGGGTTGAGGCCGACGACCTCCAGCAGCTCCTGGACCCGGCGGCGCCGGTCGCCCCGGGGCGCCACCTCGGGATGGATCTCGAAGGGCTCGCCGATGATGTCGCCGACCGTCATCCGCGGGTTCAGCGAGGTGTACGGGTCCTGGAAGACCATCTGGATGTTGCGGCGCACGGCCTTCAGCGCACGGCCCGACAGCCTGGTGATGTCCTCGCCCTTGTAGAGGATCCGCCCGGCCGTGGGCCGTTCCAGGTAGACGAGCATCCTGGCGACGGTGGACTTGCCGCAGCCGGACTCCCCCACGATGCCGAGCGTCTCGCCCGCGCCGAGCGCGAAGTCGATGCCGTCGACCGCCTTGACCGCGCCGACCTGCCTCCTGAGGACGATCCCCTGGGTGAGCGGGTAGTGCTTGACCAGGCCGCGCGCCTCAAGAATGGGTTCCATCGAGGGTCTCCCTCCAGAAGTGGCAGGCGCTGTGCCGGTCGGGGAACACCTCGTACAGCGGGGGCTCCTCGGTCCGGCAGCGGTCCCGGGCGCGCGGGCAGCGCGGGTGGAAGGGGCAGCCGGACGGGACGGCGGTGAGGCTGGGCGGCAGGCCCTTGATGGCGTACAGCTCGCGGCCCTTGCGGTCCAGGCGCGGGATGGAGTCGAGCAGGCCCTGCGTGTAGGGGTGGGCGGGTGCCTTGTAGATGTCGCGGACGGGTGCGGTCTCGACGATGCGGCCCGCGTACATGACGGCGATGCGGTCGGCGACGTCGGCGACCACACCCAGGTCGTGGGTGATGAGGATCAGGCCCATGTTCCGCTCGCGCTGGAGCTCCGCGAGCAGGTCCATGACCTGGGCCTGGACGGTGACGTCGAGCGCGGTGGTCGGCTCGTCGGCGATGATCAGGTCCGGCTCCAGCGCCATCGCCATGGCGATCATGATGCGCTGGCGCATACCGCCGGAGAACTGGTGCGGGTACTGGCCGGCGCGTTCGCGGGCGGCGGGGATGCGGACGAGGTCCATCAGCTCGACCGCCCGGGCGCGGGCGTCCTTCTTGGGCATGCCGCGGTGGACGATGAACATCTCCGCGAGCTGGTCGCCGACGGTGAGCACCGGGTTGAGGGCGGAGAGCGCGTCCTGGAAGACCATCGCCATCTCGGCGCCGCGGATCCTGCGCCGGGCGTCCTCCTTGAGCGTGAGCAGGTCGCGGCCCTTGAACAGGATCCGTCCGCCGCCGATACGGCCCGGCGGGGTGTCGAGGATGCCCATGACCGCCTGGGCGGTGACGGACTTGCCGGAGCCCGACTCGCCGAGCACGGCGAGCGTCTCGCCCGCGTCGACCGCGTACGACACGCCGTTGACGGCGTGCGCGATGCCGTCGCGGGTGCGGAACTCGACGTGCAGGTCGCTGACTTCGAGGAGCATGGGCGCCTACCGGAGTTTGGGGTCGAGGGCGTCGCGCACCGCGTCGCCGAGCATGATGAAGGCCAGCACGGTGACGCTCAGGGCGCCGGCCGGCCACAGCAGCATGTGGGGGGCGTTGCGGATCTGGGGGGCGGCGTTGGAGATGTCGATGCCCCAGGAGACGGTGGGCGGGCGCAACCCGACGCCGAGGAAGGACAGGGTGGCCTCCAGGGCGATGTAGGTGCCGAGCGCGATGGTGGCGACCACGATGACGGGCGCGACGGCGTTGGGCGCGACGTGGCGCAGCAGGGTGCGCCCGCCGCCGGCGCCGAGTGCCCGGGCGGCCTGCACGTAGTCGTGTTCCTTGGCGGTGACGACGGCCCCGCGGGCGATGCGGGCGACCTGGGGCCAGCCCAGCAGCGCGATGAAGCCGACCACGGGCCACACGGTGGAGCTGGTGACGACGGAGAGGAAGACCAGGCCGCCCAGGATGATGGGGATGCCGAAGAACACGTCGGCGACCCGCGACAGCAGGGCGTCCCACCAGCCGCCGAAGAAGCCCGCGAGGCCGCCGAGCAGGCTGCCGAGCAGGGCCGCGCCGAGGGTGGCGCAGACGCCCACGGTGATGGAGGCCCGGGCGCCGTACACGGTGCGGGTGTAGACGTCGCAGCCCTGGGTGTCGTAGCCGAAGGGGTGGCCGGGGGCGGGCCCGGCCTGCGACTTGGACAGGTCGCACCGCAGCGGGTCGCCGCTCGCCAGGAGTTGGGGCCACACCGCGATGAGGACGAGGAAGGCGATCAGCAGCGCGGAGACGAGGAAGACGGGGTTGCGGCGGAGCTGGTGCCAGGCGTCGCTCCACAGGCTGCGCGGCCTGCGGCCGTCGGCCACGGCGCCCGCGCCGAGCGCCTCGGCCTCGCTGATGGCGAGGTCCATGGCGCCGCCCGCGCCGGTGGGGGCGATCGCCTCGCGCGGGGCGGTGTACGGGTCGGACGGCTCAGGCATAACGGATCCTCGGGTCCAGGACCGCGTACAGCAGGTCGACGAGCAGGTTGGCCAGCAGGAAGACGATGACGAGGATCGTCACGAAGCCGACGACCGTGGGCGCGTTGTTGCGCAGGATGCCCTGATAGAGCTGGTAGCCCACGCCATGGATGTTGAAGATCCGTTCGGTGACGATGGCACCGCCCATCAGCGCGCCGATGTCGGCGCCGATGAAGGTGACGACCGGGATGAGCGAGTTGCGCAGGATGTGCCGGGTGACGACGCGGCGGCGCGGCAGCCCCTTGGCGACGGCGGTGCGGACGTAGTCGGCGCGGCCGTTCTCGGCGATGGAGGTGCGGGTGAGCCGGGTGACGTAGGCGAGGGAGACGAGCGCGAGGACGACGCCGGGCAGGATCAGCTCGTCGATCCGGGCCTCGGAGGAGACGGAGGGGCGCACCAGGCCCCACTGCACGCCGAAGAGGTACTGCAGGAGGTAGCCGGAGACGAAGGTGGGGACGGAGATGACGACGAGGGTGAGGACGAGCAGCCCGGTGTCGAGGGGGCGGCCGCGCTTGAGGCCGCTGATGACGCCGAAGGTGATGCCGACGACGACCTCGATGACGACGGCGACGAGGGTCAGGCGCAGGGTGACGGGGAAGGCGCTCGCCATCAGTTCGGTGACGGGCCGGCCGTTGAACGCGGTTCCGAAGTCGCCCTGGAAGATCTGCCCCATGTAGTGCAGGTACTGGGCCCACAGGGGCTGGTCGAGGTGGAGGTCCCTGCGGATGCGGGCGGCGGTGGCGGGGTCGGGCGCCTTGTCGCCGAAGAGCGCCGCGACCGGGTCGCCGAGCGCGTAGACCATGAAGAAGATCAGGAACGTGCTGCCGATGAACACCGGGATCATCTGGAGCAGCCGCCGGATCACATAGCGTCCCATGGGGTGCTCCAGGGGGTCAGGAGACGGTGATCTCGTGGTAGACCGGGACGCTGAACTGGTTGAGGGTCACGCCTTCGATGCGTTCGGAGAAACCGGCGCTGCCGTTCTGGTACCAGAGCGGGATGGCGGGCATCTGGTCGGCGAGGATCTGCTCGGCGGACTGGAAGTCCCGGACGGCGGCGGGCCGGTCGGCCTGGCGGTTGGCCTGGTCGACGAGGCCGTCGAAGCGCTTGTCGCTGAACTTGCCGTAGTTGGAGGAACCGCCGGTGTAGTACAGCGGCTGCAGGAAGTTCTGGATGAGCGGGTAGTCGGCCTGCCAGCCGGAGCGGAAGGGGCCTTCGAGCTTGAACCCGGTCTGCTGGTTGCGGAAGTCGGCGAAGGTGCCGATGGGGTTGACGGTGCAGACGGCTCCCTTGCCGAGCGCGTTGTTGACGCTGTTGCAGACCGCGTCCATCCATGCGCGGTGGGAGCCGGTGTCCACGTTGGAGGTGAGGGTCAGCTTGCCGCCGGGCAGCCCGCCCCCCTCTTCGATGAGCGCCTTGGCCCGGGCGGGGTCGTAGACGCAGGCGTCGCCGCACAGTTCCCGGAAGCCGCCGTCGCCGCCGAGCGCCGGTGAGGTCCAGTCCCGCGCGGGCGTGCGGGTGTCCTGGTAGATCTGCTTGGTGATCTCGTTGCGGTTGATGGCCATGGACAGGCCGCGGCGGACCTTGTCCATGCCCGGCTTGGACCACTCGGGGCGGTAGAGGGGGAAGACCAGGGTCTGGATGATCAGGGCGGGCTGGTTGATGTAGCGGTCGCCGAGGTCGTTGCGGACGTTCTTCAGCGCTTGCGCGGGCACGTCGTCGACGAGGTCGAGGTTGCCGGCCATCAGGTCGGTGTAGGCGGTGTTGTTGTCGGTGTAGACGTTGAGGTCGACGCCGCCGTTCTTGGCCTTGTCGGGGCCCGCGTACCCGTCCCAGCGGCGCAGCTTCATGCCGCTGCCCTTCTGGTACGACTCCACGGTGTACGGGCCGTTGCCCACGGGCTTGTCCAGCCAGCCCGCGTGGTCGGTGAAGAAGGAGCGGGGCAGCGGCATGAACGCCTGGTAGCCGAGCGTCTCGGGCCAGCTGGAGAAGGTGTCCTTCAGGGCGACGGTGAAGGTGCGGTCGTCCTTGACCACCAGACCGCTCATGGTCTTGGCTCGGGGGGCGCCGGAGGCGGGGTGGACGTCGTCGTAGCCGGCGATGTCGGCGAAGAAGGGCGCGTTCTGCTGCTTGTTGTCGAGGTGGGCGCCGTAGTTCCAGGCGTCGACGAAGGAGCGGGCGGTGACCGGCTCGCCGTTGCTGAAGGTCCAGCCGTCCTTGAGGGTGATGGTGAAGTTCTTCGCATCGGTGGTCTCGATCCGCTCGGCCACCATGTTCTGGGCCTCGCCGGTGTGCGGGTCGTAGCGCTTGATGCCGCGGAAGAGCATGTCGAGGACCTTGCCGCCCTGCACCTCATTGGTGTTGGCCGGCTCGATGGGGTTCTGCGGATCGCCCCACGAGGAGCTGATGATGCCTTCGGCACCGCCGGCCGGACCACCGCCGCAGGCGGTCGCGGCGAGAGCGACGGCCACGGCGCACGCGGCCGACCGGATGGGCGTGGCTGCGCGCATGGGTGCCTCCCGTGGTCGTGCTCCTCGGTCTCGCGACCCTAGGCCCACATACCACCCCATAAGGGGCACCGGCGCACGCTGTACCCGCCCGTCCGGGCGCGGCACCACCCGCATGCGCGAGGGCGCCCCCGGCCTTACGGCCGGAGGCGCCCTCCCGGTCACTCACCAGGGTTACGCCGCGTGGACGACGTCCTTCTCCTCGGCGAAGTGGCACGCCGACTCGTGGGCGGCCGGGCTGTCGCTGCCCCGGAAGCGCTCCGGGATCGCCAGCAGCGGGACCTCGTCGGCGCACTTGTCCTCCGCCTTCCAGCACCGGGTGCGGAAGCGGCAGCCGGACGGCGGGTTCGCCGGCGAGGGGACGTCACCGGAGAGGATGATCCGCTCGCGGCCCTCACGGGCCTCCGGGTCGGGCACCGGGACCGCCGACAGCAGCGCCTGGGTGTAGGGGTGCGTCGGGTGGTCGTAGATCTGGATGTCCGTACCGATCTCGGCCATCTTGCCGAGGTACATGACGCCGACCCGGTCGGAGATGTGCCGGACGATGGACAGGTCGTGGGCGATGAAGATGTAGGACAGGTTGAACTCGTCCTGCAGCCGCTCCATCAGGTTGACGACCTGCGCCTGGACGGACACGTCCAGCGCCGACACCGGCTCGTCGCAGATGATGATCTCGGGGTTGAGCGCCAGGCCGCGGGCGATGCCGATGCGCTGGCGCTGACCGCCCGAGAACTGGTGCGGGTAGCGGTTGATGTACTCGGGGTTCAGACCGACCACATCGAGCAGCTCCTGCACCTTGCGGCGCCGGTCGCCCTTGGGAGCCACCTCGGGGTGGATCTCGAAGGGCTCGCCGATGATGTCGCCGACCGTCATCCGCGGGTTCAGCGAGGTGTACGGGTCCTGGAACACCATCTGGATGTTGCGGCGCACGGCCTTCAGCGCACGGCCCGACAGCTTGGTGATGTCCTGGCCCTTGAAGAACACCTCGCCGGCCGTCGCCGTCTCCAGCATCATCAGCAGCTTGGCGACGGTGGACTTGCCACAGCCGGACTCACCGACGATGCCGAGCGTCTCGCCCTGGTAGAGGTCGAAGGAGACCCCGTCCACGGCCTTGACGGCGCCGATCTGCTTCTTGAAGAGGATGCCCTGGGTCAGCGGGAAGTGCTTGACCAGGTTGCGCACCTGGAGGATCGGCTCGCCGCGCTCGACCGGTGCCTCGATCGCCTCGACGGCCGCGGCCTCGGTCGCGGCGTCGACCGTCTCGACCGCAGTGACGTTGGGGGTCGCGTCCACGGCGTCCGACGCGGTGGCGTCGGTCTTCTTGAGCTCAGCCATGGATCGTCTCCTTCCAGAAGTGGCACGCGCTGCCGCGGCCCGGCAGTTCGGTGCCGTCCTGCTCCGTCACCGGGGCGAGGACCGGGATCTCCGTGCGGCAGATGTCGTCCGCCTTGGGGCAGCGCGGGTTGAAGGCACAGCCCGACGGGATCTTCAGCAGGTTGGGCGGCAGACCCTTGATCGCGTAGAGCTCCTGACCCTTCAGGTCCAGACGCGGGATCGAGTCGAGCAGGCCCCTGGTGTACGGGTGCGCGGGACGCTTGTACAGCTCGTGGATCGGGGCGTTCTCCACGATCCGGCCCGCGTACATCACCGCGATCTTGTCGGCGACGTCGGCGACCACACCCAGGTCGTGGGTGATGAGGATCAGGCCCATGTTCTCCTCGCGCTGGAGCTCCGCGAGCAGGTCCATGACCTGGGCCTGGACCGTGACGTCGAGCGCGGTGGTCGGCTCGTCGGCGATGATCAGGTCCGGCTCCAGCGCCATCGCCATGGCGATCATGATGCGCTGGCGCATACCGCCGGAGAACTGGTGCGGGTAGTCGTTGACCCGGGCGGCGGCCGCCGGGATCTTCACCCGGTCCATCAGCTCGATGGCCTTGGCCTTGGACTCCTTGCGGGACAGCCCCAGGTGCACCCGGTACATCTCGCCGAGCTGGTAGCCGACGGTCAGCACGGGGTTCAGCGCGGACAGCGCGTCCTGGAAGATCATCGCGATACGGCGGCCGCGGATCTTGCGGCGCTCCTCGGCGGACATCTTGAGCATGTCCTCGCCGTGGAACAGGATCTCGCCCTTGGGGATCCGGCCGGGGGGCATGTCGAGGATGCCCATGATGGCCTGAGCGGTGACCGACTTGCCGGAGCCGGACTCGCCGAGCACGGCGAGGGTCTCGCCCGCGTCGACGCTGTAGCTGACACCGTTGATCGCCTTGGCGACGCCCTCACGGGTGTGGAACTCCACGTGCAGGTCGCGCACTTCGAGCAGCGGGGTGCTGCTCTTCTCCCCGCGCGGGGCGGGGATGCCACTGGTCTTGTCGATGATGGTCAACGTACGCCCTCCTAGCGCAGCTTGGGGTCGAGGGCGTCGCGGACTGCTTCGCCGAGCATGATGAACGCGAGGACCGTGATGCTCAGGAACAGCGACGGGAAGAGCACCATGTGCGGGGAGCTCAGGAAGCGGTCCTGGCCGTCACTGATCATCAGCCCCCAGGAGATGTTCGGGGACTGCACACCGATGCCGAGGTACGAGAACGCCGCCTCGGCCGCGATGTAGACGCCGAGGTTGATCGTGGTGACCACGATCACCGGGGCGAGCGCGTTCGGCAGGATGTGGCGCATGGCGATACGCCGGCCGCCGGCACCGAGCGCGCGGGCGGCCATGACGTAGTCGTTCTGCTTGTTGGTGATCACCGAGCCCCGCATGATGCGGAACAGCTGCGGCCAGCCGAGCACGGCCATGATCAGCGAGACGGTGATGACGTTGCCGGTGCCGAGCATCGCGAGGACGAGCAGGCCACCGAGCATGGTGGGGATGGCGAACCAGATCTCGGTGAAGCGGGAGACCAGGGAGTCGATCCAGCCGCCGCGCAGACCGGCGATCATGCCGAGCGCACAGCCGACGAGCGAGGTGAGCACCGAGGTGAGCACACCCACGATGATCGAGTTGCGCGTGCCGTAGATGGTCCGCGTGTAGATGTCGCAGCCCTGCACGTCATAGCCGAACCAGTGCGAGCCGCTGGGCGGCACGACCGAGTTGGCGAGGTCGCAGAAGCCCTTGGCGTACGGGTCGCCGCTGGTGAACAGCGACGGGAAGACGGCCATGACCAGCAGGAACACGATCATGAACGCGGAGATCAGGAAGACCCAGTTGCGCATCAGGTCGCGCCGGGCGTCGCTCCACATGCTGGCGACGCGCTCCGGCTTGGCCTTCTTGGTGCCCTTGTCGCTGCCGGGCGCGGTCTGCGGGGCGGCCGCGCTCTCCTCGATGGTGGTGGAGGTGTTCTCAGGCATAGCGGATCCTCGGGTCGAGCACGGCGTAGAGCAGGTCCACGATCAGGTTGGCGGCGATGTAGACGAGGACGAGCGTGGTGACGATGCCCACGACCACGGTCCCCTGGCGCAGATACACGGCCTGGTAGAGCGTGCCGCCGATACCCGGGATGTTGAAGATGCGCTCGGTGATGATCGCGCCGCCCATGAGGGCGCCGAGGTCGACACCGAGGAAGGTGACGATCGGGATCAGCGCGTTGCGCAGCGCGTGCCGGACGATGACCCGGCTGCGGCTGAGGCCCTTGGCGGTGGCGGTGCGGACGTAGTCGGCACGGAGCGTCTCGATCACGCTGGTCCGGGTGAGGCGCGTGATGTACGCCAGTGAGGCCGAGGCCAGCACGAGGCCCGGGAGGATCAGGGTGGTGATGTCCTCGGCGTCGTAACTGATGGGCGCGATCTCCCACTTCACGCCGAACATCAGCTGCAGGACGTTGCCGAGCACGAACGCCGGGACGGAGACCAGGAGCAGGGTCGCGATGAGAACGACGTTGTCGAGGAACTTGCCGCGGCCGAGGGCGGCGAAGACACCCGCGACGAGACCGACGACGGCCTCGATGGCGAAGGCGATGCCGGCCAGGTTGAGCGTCACCGGGAAGGCCTCGCCCATGATCTCGGAGACGTTGCGGCCGGTGAAGTCCGTTCCGAAGTCACCGGTGAACAGGCCCGAGATGTAGTACCAGTAGCGCTGGTACAGGGGGTCATTCAGGTGGTACTGCTCACGCAGGATCTCTGCGATGCCGGGGTCCGCCCGCTTCTCTCCCGCCAGTGCCTGGATGGGGTCACCGGGCAGCAGGAAGACAAGGCAGTACAGAAGAAATGTCGCGCCGAGCAGTACGGGTATCGCCTGCAGAAGACGCCTGATCACATAACGACCCATCAGGTCTCCAGTTGTACGGATAACCGGGAGGGGCACGCCGGCGGCGGCCCGTCCGGGTGAGGGGTAATCGACAAGGAGACGGCAGAAGGGGGGTGACGGAGCAGGTCCCCGTCACCCCCACTGCTGTCAGGCTTCCCGTACGGTCTCACGGACCGCCGCGGGAACCTTCATACCGTCAGGCGGGGTTGACCGTGGTCCAGTCCACCTGGGTCATGTTGTCGATCCGCACGCCCGGCTTGACGTTCTTGCTGATGCCGGCGTTCAGCTTGTAGAAGTACACCGGGATGTACGGCATGTCCTTCAGGATGATGTCGTCGGCCTGCTGGTAGGCCTTGATCGCCGCATCCTCGGTGGTCGCCTTGTCCGCGTCGTCGAGCAGCTTCTCGACCTGCGGGTTGATGTAACCCGAGTAGTTCGAGCCGTGCTCGATGCCCTCTTCGGAGAAGACCGGGCGCAGGTAGTTCTCGGCCGCCGGGTAGTCCATCGACCAGGCCAGGCGGAACGCGCCGCTGTACTTCTTGTCACCCAGGTCGTTCAGGATGGTCTGGAACTGCTCGAACGGCTTCGGGGTGACGTCGATGCCGAGGTTCTTCTCGAGCTGGGCGGCGACGGCCTCGATCCAGTCCTTGTGGCCGCCGTCGGCGTTGTAGCCGAGCTCCAGCTTGTTGCCCGGCAGACCGCCGGCGGCGTCGAACGCCTTCTTCGCCGCGACCGGGTCGAAGTTGCAGGTCGCGCCGCAGGCGCCCTTGCGGTAGCCCGGAACCAGCGGGTTGATGAAGTCGTCCGCCGGCGTACGGGTGTTGACGAAGATCTTCTCGGTGATCGCCTTGCGGTCGATCGCCTGGGAGATCGCCTTGCGGATCTCCGGCTTCTCGAAGGCCTTGTTGTACTTGAACGGGAAGCCGATGTAACCGACGCCGGAGTCCGTGCCCTGGATGTAGCGGTCCTTCAGGTCCTTGGCGACGGTGGGCATCGCGGACAGCGGAACGGTGTCCATGATGTCGACGCGGCCGCCGAGGAGGTCACGGTAGGCCGTGTCCTGGTTGTTGTAGATCTTGAAGGTGACGCCCGAGATCTTCAGCTGGGAGGCCTCGGGGTGCTTGTCGTAAGCGACCGTCTTGATCTGCTGGTTGTGGACGAACTTGCCGTCCATCTTGAACATGCCGTTGCCGATGGGCGCGGTCTCGAAGCCCTTGGGGTCCTTGAAGAACGCCTTCGGCAGCGGGAAGAAGGCGTTGAAGCCCAGCATCGTCTTGAAGGAGCTGAACGGGGCCGCCAGAGTGACCTCGAGGGTCTTCTCGTCGACGACCTTCAGGCCCTTCATCTTGTCCGTGGCGGGCTTCTTGTCCTTGCCCGGGTTCAGGTCGGCGTACCCGTCGATCTTCGCGAAGAGCGGGTTCGTCTCCTGCGCGTTGTTCTGGTTCGCGCCGTAGTTCCAGGCGTCGGCGAAGGACTGCGCGGTGACGGCCTCACCGTTGTGGAACGTGTAGCCGTCCTTCAGCTTGATCGTCCAGACCTTGCTGTCCTTGGTCTCGATCGACGCGGCCAGGTCGAGCTGGGCCTCGTTCTTCTCGTCGTACTTGACGAGGCCGGTGAACAGGGCGTTCAGAACCTCGGAGCCCTCGGACTCGTACGTGTTCGACGGGATCAGGCCGTGCTGGGGCTCGCCGAGCTCCATCACGATCTGGCGGTCGCCGCCGCCCTTGCCTTCACTGCCGCCTCCGCCGCAAGCGGTGGCTGCCAGGGCGACGACTATCGCGCCCGCGACCCACTTGGCGCTCTTGGCACCGCGCATGGGTTCCTCCTCATGAGTCCACTTGTCACTACAAGAAGGGCACTCCTCTGGGTTCGCCGACACCCCTGACGACGAAGACCCAAGTGCCCCGAGTGTGCTCGTGAGTCGGCGCTCCCCACAGCGCGTGACCCATTGACCCGAGCTCAATGGAGCCAACTATTAAGTACGTCCGGGCCGTAAACCACACTTAAAGGGTCTCGTTTTGGCAACATCACCAAGGGGCCGAAGACCGAAATCCGGACAAAGCGAGCACAGACAGACACCCGCGAAACGGACCGTTAACACATGTTCCGGAGAGCGACGGTCGATATCCGGACGCTTCGGGAGAGGAATCGGTTTGACGAACGGTCATTGCACCGTCATGGCCGGCGCGGGTGCGCGCGGGCACGGCGACGGCCGCCGGGGAGACCCCGGCGGCCGTCGACAGTACTGGATGTGGCGGGTCGTCAGCCGTGCTTGGCGCGCGAGGCGGCACGGGCGCGCTCGCGCTGGTCCAGGTTCACCTTGCGGATACGGACGGCCTCCGGCGTCACCTCGACGCACTCGTCGTCGCGGCAGAACTCCAGGGACTGCTCCAGCGAGAGCTTGCGCGGCGGGACGATCGCCTCGAACGAGTCGGCCGAGGACGACCGCATGTTCGTGAGCTTCTTCTCCTTGGTGATGTTGACGTCCATGTCGTCGGAGCGGGAGTTCTCGCCGACGATCATGCCCTCGTACACCTCGGTTCCCGGCTCCACGAAGAGGACGCCTCGCTCCTGCAGGTTCGTCATCGCGAAGGCGGTGACCGCGCCGGAGCGGTCGGCGACGAGCGAGCCGTTGTTGCGGGTCTGGAGCGCGCCGAACCACGGCTCGTGGCCCTCGTGGATGGAGTGGGCGATGCCCGTGCCGCGCGTCTGCGTCAGGAACTCGGTACGGAACCCGATGAGGCCGCGGGACGGCACGACGAACTCCATGCGCACCCAGCCGGAGCCGTGGTTGGACATGTTGTCCATGCGGCCCTTGCGGACGCCCATGAGCTGCGTGACGGCGCCCATGTGCTCCTCGGGCACGTCGATGGTCATACGCTCGACCGGCTCGTGGACCTTGCCGTCGATCTCCTTGGTGACCACCTGCGGCTTGCCGATGGTCAGCTCGAAGCCCTCGCGGCGCATCTGCTCGACCAGGATGGCCAGCGCCAGCTCACCGCGGCCCTGCACCTCCCAGGCGTCGGGGCGCTCGGTGTCCATGACGCGCAGCGAGACGTTACCGATCAGCTCGCGGTCCAGGCGGTCCTTCACCTGGCGGGCGGTGACCTTGCGGTCCTTGACGGCCGCCTTGTTGTCCGCGCCCTTGCCGGTGGCACCCCGGCCGACCAGCGGCGAGGTGTTCGTACCGATGACCATGGAGATCGCCGGCTCGTCGACCGTGATCAGCGGGAGCGCGATCGGGTTCTCCGGGTCGGCCAGCGTCTCGCCGATCATGATGTCCGGGATACCGGCGACGGCGCAGATGTCACCGGGGCCCGCCACCTCGGCCGGCTTGCGGGTGAGCGCCTCGGTCATCATCAGCTCGCTGATGCGCACGTTGGCGGTGGTGCCGTCCCGCTTGATCCACGCGACGGTCTGGCCCTTGCGCAGCTCGCCCTGCTCGACGCGGAGCAGCGCGATACGGCCGAGGAAGTTGTCGGCGTCCAGGTTGGTGACGTGGGCCTGGAGCGGGGCCTCCTCGTCGTACACCGGGGCCGGGATGTGCTCCAGGATCGTGGAGAAGAAGGGCTCCAGGTTGGTGGAGTCGGCCGGGACCGTGCCGTCCTCCGGCTTGGTCAGCGACGCGATGCCGTCACGCCCGCAGGCGTAGACGATCGGGAACTCGATCTGCTCCTCGTCCGCGTCCAGGTCCAGGAAGAGGTCGTAGGTCTCGTTGACGACCTCGTCGATCCGGGAGTCCGGGCGGTCCGTCTTGTTGATGCACAGGATGACCGGCATCCGGCGCTGGAGCGCCTTGCGGAGGACGAAGCGGGTCTGCGGCAGCGGGCCCTCGGAGGCGTCCACGAGCAGCACCACGCCGTCCACCATCGACAGGCCGCGCTCGACCTCGCCGCCGAAGTCGGCGTGGCCGGGGGTGTCGATGATGTTGATGGTGATCGGGGCCCCGCCGTCCTTGGGGTGGTACTTCACCGCCGTGTTCTTGGCGAGGATCGTGATGCCCTTCTCACGCTCCAGGTCGTTCGAGTCCATGACGCGGTCGTCGACGGAGTCGAGCTGGTGCGCGGCGAAGGCACCCGCCTGCTTGAGCATGGCGTCGACGATGGTCGTCTTGCCGTGGTCGACGTGGGCGACGATGGCTACGTTACGGATGTCGTGGCGCGTGGGCATGAGTGGCTTGCGCTTCTCTCGGATCGTGGGTGCGGCGTCTCTTTGTTCCTCGTACGCCCGCCGGGCGGACGCGCCACGGCTGACGTCCATGGTACGGGGCTGCCGCGCACGGGGCCTCCCGGCCCGTCCGGAGAAGATCGAACAGGTGTGTAAATGCACTGGGGGTGCGTGTGGGCCCGGGTCATGGTCCGCACGCGAGCTTGCCCGCCGGAGTGTCCGGCGGGCAAGCAACTTGAGCTGATTCTGAGGTTGTCCTAAGTCCGGACGGGCCCGCCGGCGGGCTTCTTGAAGCCGATGTCCTCGTAACGCGGCGTCGCGAAACCGAACGCGCCCGCGTTCACGACCGCCGCCCGGGCCGCCACCAGCTGCGGCCGCTGGTACAGCGGGATGGAGCCGGCCGCCGCCCAGATCCGGGCGTCGGCCTGGCGCAGCAGGTCACGGGCGGCCTTCTCGTCGAGCTCGGCGGCCGCCTGGTCGAAGAGCTGGTCGATGTGGTCGGTGCCGACCCGGGTGTAATTCTGCTCCACCAGCAGGGAGCCGTCGCCGGCCGGCTCCGGCTTGGCGAAGATCGGCCGCCCGTCGGTGGCCGGATAGGCGGTCGCCGGCCAGGAGTAAAGAGCCAGGTCGTAGTCGCCGGAGGCGATGTGGTCCTTGAAGAAGCTCTCGTCGGAGACCCGGGCGAACTCGGTGCCGATCCCGATCTTGCCGAGCATCCGGGAGATCTTGCTCCCGACGGCCCGCAGGGGCTCGGATCCCGGGCCCGCCGGGAGCACGAAGCGCAGGGTCAGTGGCTCGCCGTCCTTGGCGAGCGGGCCGGGCGCGGGGGCGTGGGTGCCCCTGGGGGCGTAGGCGCCGGGGACGCCGCCCTTGGCCTTGGGCGGGTCGCCGTCGTTCTTCTCGCTGGTGCCGGAGCCGTCGACGGCGGCGGCCTGGCGCATCAGCGCCACGCTCTGCAGGGCGGCGGCGGGTGCCGGGGCGAGGACGTACGTCCCGGCCGGGCCCCTGCTCGGCTTGTCGTCGCCGACGATGTACAGGCCCTCGTCGGAGGCGCGGTCGCCCTCCTTCTTCTTCGCGGTCTTCGCGGCGGGCGAGGCGGAGGCCTTGGGCGACGCCTTGGCGGAGACACCGCCGGGGGACGCCTTGGCCGAGGCCTTGGCGGATGCCCCGGCGGCCGGGGAACCCGTGGCGGAGGCGGCGGCGGAGGCCTCGCCGCCCGCCTTCGTGCCGTCCTTGGTGGCGGGCTTGCGGGCGCCGCCGCGCGTCCAGCCCGCGTCGGCGAGCAGGGCCCGCGCCTCCTCGGTGTCCTGGTCGCCCAGGGCGCCGCTGCTGTCGGCGTAGGCGTCCTGCCCGGCGAGGGCGAGGTGGCTGCCGACCGGCTGGGCGGGCAGTCCGAGCGGCTTCAGCACGGTTTCGGCGAGCTCCTGCCGGTCCAGCGCGCGGGCGACGGCCCGGCGCACCCGCTCGTCCGCGAGCGGTCCTGATTCGCCGTTGAGGGCGAGCTGGGTGTACGCGGGCTCCAGCGACTTGCGGACCACGAAGCCGCGCAGTGCCTTCTGGGCGGCGGTCGTGGCGGCGGGACCGTGGGCGGCCTTGGCCTCCCGGACCGCGCGGGCGACGCGGTCCGCGGTGGTGCGGTCGATCTCGGCGAGGTCGACGGTGCCGCGGGTGAGTGCGACGGCGCGGCCGGAGCGGGGGACGGCCTGCAGGACGAGGGTGTCGAGCTTGGCGGGCTCGCCCCACCAGCGGGGGTTGGGCACCAGGGTGGTCGCGCCGGCCTTGACGTCGACCCCCTTCAGCCGGAAGGGGCCGGCCGTGGTCTTCAGCTGGGTCCTGGCGCCGTCGTTGAAGGCGCTGGGCGATCCCATGACGTCCTTGGGGTAGAGCGGGGTGAACAGCGCGCGCCAGTCGCCGTACGGCTTGGCGAAGGTGACCCGGACCTCCAGGTCGCTCTTGCCGCGCTCGATCTTCTCGATCCGCTCGTAGCCGGCGTTGCGGGCGGTCCAGTAGGCACTGTCCTTGCCGCTGAGGGCTCGCCACTGGGCGAGGAAGTCGGGCGCCCCGATCTCACGGCCGTCGCTCCAGACGGCCTGCTGGTTGAGCTTGTAGAGGACCACCTGCTTGGGCTCGCGCTCCACGATCTCGGCGGATTCGAGGTAGTCCGGGTTGCGCTGGGGCCGGCCCCGCTCGTCGAGCGTGAACAGGGACGGCAGGACGGCCTGGGTGATCCGGGCGGTCGTGGCGTCGGCGTCGGCCTGGAAGGCGTTGAGTGTGGTGGGCATCGCGTCGACGGCCCAGCGCAGGGTGCCGCCGTCGGCGACCCGGTCGCGCGCGACGGGGGCGGTGTCGGGGCGGACGGTCTTGGCGGCGCTTTCCTCCTCGTCCCCCGAGCTGCATCCGGCCAGTACGGAGACCGCGAGTACCCCGCTGGTGAGGAGGGCGGCGGACCGGAGCGTGCGGAAGCGGGAGCTCCGGGAGCATGTCCTCCCGCGAGGGGCGCCGACGTGGGACATGTCGTGTACCTCTTTGTCCTGTTTTCTGGAATTTAGAGATGATCACACCTATTGCTCATACACTGAAGACGACAAAACGGACCCCGTGGCGACGACACGGCGAGATGGCCCACAAAGGCCACTCGTGCGGCCCAATCGGCGGGGGTCGCGCGCCCGGAAGGGTGGAATCCGTGCACACGGCTTCACAATGAGGGATGTGACACGCAACACTCGCAGGCGCGTGTTTGCCACCCGCGATCGCGGAAGTGAGGGCAATTCATGGCACTTCAGGACGATTTGACAGCGGTCCAGCGCCGCCTGGACGACCTGGTCCGCCGGGTCGGAGAACTGGAACGCAGCCTCGCGCAGCAGCGCGAGGGGAAGCCGCTGCCCACCACGGCGCCCGGCCGGGGGCCGGCCGACAGCCTGGTGACCATCCCCGACACGCCGTACGACTCCACGCTGTGGACGGACTCGGACGACGAGGGTCTGGGAGCCCGCGACCGCCGCGCACCCTGACACACCCCGCCCCGGACCGGGGCAGGGCACTGGGAGGGCGCCGAGCGAGCCGAATGGGGTCCCCGCCGAAGACGGGGGAAGCGCGGGCGTCGAAAGAGAGCGCGCGGAGAGTCCCGGGGTACGGGCGGCCCGAGCGGGGGGACCTCCCACACCCCCGGGCCTGGGGGAGGTCGGCCGCCGAGGCACCCGGCGGGCGCCGCGGTGGGGGTCCCCCGGCGGAGCCAGGGGGAGAACCGAGCCAAAAAAACATAGGGGAGACCTCGTTGGCCACAGGTACCGAACCACCTCGAACCGACTCGGGCCGGGGCGGCGTCCACAGCGCGTCCCGCGCCGCCATCGCGCCCCGCCATCTGCGGACCGACCGCTGGTGGCTCGCGCCCGCCGCCACCGCCGCCGGACTGCTGGCGTTCGTCGTCTACTCGACCTGGCGGGCGTTCGCGAACAGCGACTACTACGCGGCTCCTTACGTGTCGCCGTTCTACTCGCCGTGCCTCGCGGAGAACTGCGTACCCATGAAGGACGGCCCCAACTGGGAAATCTTCGGGAGCTGGTGGGGCCTTTCTCCTGCGCTCCTGATCCTGATCTTCCCGCTGGGTTTCCGGCTGACCTGCTATTACTACCGGAAGGCCTATTACCGCGGTTTCTGGGCTTCGCCCCCGGCCTGCGCGGTGGCCGAGCCGCACACCGCGTACACCGGTGAGACGCGCTTCCCGCTGATCCTGCAGAACATCCACCGGTATTTCTTCTACGCCGCTCTGCCGGTCGCCGGAATCCTGACCTACGACACGGTGCTGGCCTTCCGCGACGCCGACTACGAGTGGGGCCACATGGGTCTGGGCACCCTGGTCTTCCTCGTGAACATCGTGCTGATCTGGGCGTACACCCTCTCCTGCCATTCCTGCCGGCACATCGTCGGCGGCCGCCTCAAGCACTTCTCCGCACACCCGGTCCGGTACCGGATGTGGACCTGGGTGGGCAAGCTGAATGCCCGTCACATGCTGCTGGCCTGGACGTCGCTGATCAGCGTCGCACTCGCCGACTTCTATGTGTATCTGCTCGCCAGCGGCGCTTTCGACGATCCGCGCTTCTTCTAGAAAGGTGCCTGATGACGCAAGCGGAACGGCAGAAATGGGACGTCGTCGTGGTCGGGGCCGGTGGTGCGGGTCTGCGGGCCGCGATCGAGGCCCGTGAGCGGGGCGCCCGTACGGCCGTCATCTGCAAGTCGCTGTTCGGAAAGGCCCACACGGTGATGGCCGAGGGCGGTATCGCCGCCTCGATGGGCAATGTGAACGCCGGCGACAACTGGCAGGTGCATTTCCGCGACACCATGCGCGGCGGCAAGTTCCTCAACCAGTGGCGGATGGCGGAGCTGCACGCCCGGGAGGCCCCGGACCGGGTCTGGGAACTGGAGACGTGGGGCGCGCTCTTCGACCGCACCAAGGACGGCCGGATCTCACAGCGCAACTTCGGCGGGCACGAGTACCCGCGCCTGGCACACGTCGGTGACCGGACCGGGCTGGAGCTGATCCGCACGCTCCAGCAGAAGATCGTGGCGCTGCAGCAGGAGGACGAGAAGCGGTTCGGGGACTACGAGGCGCGGCTGAAGGTCTTCCAGGAGTGCACGGTCACCCGGGTGCTGCAGGACGACGACGGCCGGGTGTCGGGGGCGTTCTGCTACGAGCGGGAGTCCGGCCGCTTCTTCGTCCTGGAGGCCCCGGCGGTGGTCCTCGCCACCGGCGGCATCGGCAAGTCCTTCAAGGTCACGTCCAATTCGTGGGAGTACACCGGCGACGGGCACGCGCTGGCGCTGCTCGCGGGCGCCCCGCTGGTGAACATGGAGTTCGTGCAGTTCCATCCGACGGGGATGGTCTGGCCGCCGTCGGTGAAGGGGATCCTGGTCACCGAGTCGGTGCGTGGCGACGGAGGGGTGCTGCGCAATTCCGAGGGCAAGCGGTTCATGTTCGACTACGTCCCGGACGTCTTCAAGGAGAAGTACGCGCAGTCCGAGGAGGAGGGCGACCGCTGGTACGACGACCCGGACAACAACCGGCGCCCGCCCGAGCTGCTGCCGCGTGACGAGGTCGCCCGGGCGATCAACTCCGAGGTGAAGGCGGGGCGCGGTTCGCCGCACGGCGGGGTCTTCCTGGACGTGTCGACACGGATGCCGGCCGAGACGATCCGCCGCCGGCTGCCCTCGATGTACCACCAGTTCAAGGAACTCGCGGACGTCGACATCACCGCGGAGGCGATGGAGGTCGGACCGACCTGCCACTACGTGATGGGCGGGGTCGCCGTCGACTCGGACACGGCCGCCGCGGTGGGAGTGCCGGGCCTGTTCGCCGCCGGTGAGGTGGCCGGCGGTATGCACGGCTCCAACCGGCTCGGCGGGAACTCCCTGTCGGATCTCCTGGTCTTCGGGCGCCGGGCGGGCCTGTACGCCGCGGAGTACGCGGCCGGGCTCGGTACGCGGCCGGTGGTGGACGCGGGGCGGGTGGACGCGGCGGCCGCGGAGGCGCTGCGCCCGTTCAGCGCGGAGGGCGGCGAGGGTGCCGAGACGGGCCGCCCGCCGGAGAACCCGTACACCCTCCACCAGGAGCTGCAGCAGACCATGAACGACCTGGTCGGCATCATCCGGCGCGAGGCGGAAATGGAGCAGGCCCTGCGGAAGCTGGGCGAGCTGCGGCTGCGGGCGCGCCGGGCCGGTGTCGAGGGGCACCGGCAGTTCAACCCCGGCTGGCACCTCGCCCTGGACCTGCGCAACATGCTGCTCGTCAGCGAATGTGTGGCGCGGGCGGCGCTGGAGCGCACGGAGAGCCGGGGCGGTCACACCCGCGAGGACTGCCCGGCGATGGAGCGCGAGTGGCGGCGGGTGAACCTGCTGTGCCGGATCGCCGACCCCGACGCCGCGGCGCAGGGGCAGATCGCCCTGGAACGTACGACGACCGAGCCCATCCGTTCCGACCTGCTCGCCCTTTTCGACAAGGAGGAGCTGGTCAAGTACCTCGCCGAAGAGGAGCTCTACGAGTGACGACGTACGACGCGAGCTTTCGGGTCTGGCGGGGCGACACGGACGGCGGGGGGCTGAAGGACTTCACCGTCGAGGTCCATGACGGCGAGGTCGTGCTGGACATCATCCACCGGCTGCAGGCCACCCAGGCGCCGGACCTGGCCGTGCGCTGGAACTGCAAGGCCGGCAAGTGCGGTTCGTGCAGCGCGGAGATCAACGGGCGGCCGCGGCTGATGTGCATGACGCGGATGTCGGTGTTCTCCCGGGACGAGGTCGTCACGGTCACGCCGCTGCGGGCGTTTCCCGTGGTGCGGGACCTGGTGACGGATGTGTCCTTCAACTACGAGAAGGCACGGGAGGTGCCCGCGTTCGTCCCTCCCGAGGGGCTGGCTCCGGGCGAGTACCGCATGCAGCAGATCGATGTGGACCGCTCTCAGGAGTTCCGCAAGTGCATCGAGTGCTTCCTGTGCCAGGACACCTGCCACGTGGTGCGTGACCACGAGGAGAACAAGGCCGCCTTCGCCGGTCCGCGGTTCCTGATGCGGGTGGCGGAACTGGACATGCATCCGCTGGACGCGGCCGCCGAAGCCGGCCTGGACCGCAAGCGCACGGCACAGGACGAACACGGGCTCGGCTACTGCAACATCACCAAGTGCTGTACGGAGGTGTGCCCCGAGCAGATCAAGATCACGGACAATGCGCTGATCCCGCTGAAGGAGCGCACGGTGGACCGGAAGTACGACCCGCTGGTCTGGCTGGGCAACAAGATCAAACGGCGCGGGGAGTGAGCGGAAGGGGCTGTTAGTCTGCCCTCGCCACTGAAGAGGGGGGACTCATGATGCCCGGGACGTCCGCGTACAGCCTGGAGCTGCCGCCGGAGCGCGGAGCGCGCACCCGGCGTCAGCTGCCGTTCGCGCTGATACCGACGGCGATCTGCGGGCTGTTCGTGGTGGCGACGGCCCGCCCCGTCGATCCCCCCTGGTTCCCCTTCCTTCCGGTGTTCGTGTTCGCCCTGACCTGTCTGGTGCTGCTGGGGCAGAACCGGATGGTGAGGCCGCTGCGCATCGACCAGCACGGCATCACCGGGGGGCGCGGCGAACTCGTCCCGTGGGACAACGTCCTGCTGGTGACGTTCAGCGCCGCGACGCTGCAGGTCCGGCTGCACCGGCACGAGTCGTCGGCCCGCATGCTGCCGGTCCACCACGAAGGCTTCGGGCTGTCGCGCGACCGGCACGCCGAGCGGCGCCGGTCGATCGTCGCCGCGGTCGAGCACTTCGCCCCCGGCCGCTACGTCGACGACCCCAAGGCGGCGCTGCGCCGTCTCGGCCACTAGGGCGTTTCGGATCTTGCCGGACTCGCGACGCCCCGGGCACTGATCCGGCCCGATGGACAAGGCCCCCAGGACGATTTCCGAAAGTCCCGTCCGGCCGGGGGCCCCGCCCTCCGGGCGGACGACGCTACTTACGAATACGTTCTAGTGCCAGCCGTTCCGGTAAGCCGTCCAGTCCCCTTCCTCGGCGGCGAAGTCGACGTACAACGCGACTCCGAACCGCTCCCGGTCGCGGTCCGTGCGGCCGAGACCCAGCCGGGTACCGCGGACCGCGGCGGCGACAGTCTCCGCCGACTCGTGGTGGCCGAGGTCGTCCTCGTGGAAGAACGGCAGGCCCATCAGCAGATCGGTGTCCTCGGGGGTCACTTCCAGGGCCAGCGCCGTCTGCTGCGCGACGTACCCGCCGTACAGCCCCTCCAGCGGCATCCAGGTGTCGTACGACATGACGGCGATCTGGTCCACACGCCGGGCCACCTCGCCGAAGAACTCCTGCGACCACCACTTCTCCCGGCCGGTGACCGCGCCGTTCACGGCGTGCGCGGCCGGCAGTGGGTCTATCTGGTGGGCGGCCACCGACAGCGGTACCTTGCGGGCCCTGGTCAGCTCCCTCAGATCGTCGAGCAGTGACAGATAGTCACGGTCGCCCGAAAGCAGCGGCTCCAGGTCGAAATGGACGCCGTCGAACCCGGCGTCCAGGATCTGCCGCGCCGAGCCGACCACCGCGGCCCTGGACGCGGCCCGGTCGAGACGCAGCCCGTTCGGCGAGTGGGTGGCGAGGACGTCCCCGAGCCAGGCCTGGACCCTGATGCCGGGCATGGTGCGGTGCACGGAGTCGATCAGCCACCGCGCCCGGGGGTACCGCGCGGCGGGCAGGGTGCCGTCGTGCTCCAGCGGCCCCGCGTGGACGTACAGATCGCGGATTCCCGTTCCCTTGATCCGGGCGGCGAACGCGGCGAGGTCGGCGTCCTTCTTCCGCCCGTCCACCCAGGCGTGGCCCAGCCAGATGGCGTCCTTGCCCCGCGACTTCGTGCCCTCCGACGGCTCGCCCGTGTAGTTCAGCCGCAGGGCCGCCCCCGCGGTGAGCAGGGGAAGGACCGTCAGCAGGACCAGGGCGAGCGCGATGCGCCGGGGCCATTTCAGCCGCGGGCTTCGGACACCCGCCCACAGGCGTCTCGGGAGTCCGCCCGGCCTCGCCGCCGCCCCACCCGCTCGCGCGTCCCTCGCTCGTACGTTCACCCGCAGCCCCCCGTCAAACGTGCCGTAACGATCTCCACCCTAGCCGCCACTACTGACAGTGACCTCTGTCCCGTTCCCCCTGTCCGGTCGCGGACGTACAAACACCGTCATAGCCTCACGAATGTGACGCGCTTGGCCACCTACGTCCTTCTCACCGTGCCGCCCGGCGACGGCACGGCGATCGGCAGGTGGACGGTCGACCTGATCCTCCCGCTCGTGCTGGTGGCCGTCGCCGGGGTGGTCGCGGTGTACGCGTACGCCAAACGCCGGCGCCGCACGGCGACCCGGACGACACCGCACGGAGACCGCGAGTGGGGGCGACCACAGGTACCGGGCGAGGTCCCGCCCGGTGAGCTCGACGCGCTGGTGCGCAGGGCCCTGGTGGACGCCGACGACGCCGTGCGGACCAGTCAGGAGGAACTGGGCCTCGCCCTGGAGGAGTTCGGCGAGGAGGCCGCTCGGCCCTTCATCGAGGCGGTGGCGTACGCGCGGGCCGAGCTGACCTCCGCGTTCCGGCTGCGGCAGCGGCTCGACGACTCCCCCGCGGAGGACGACGTGTCGCGGCGCCGGACGCTGGAGGAGATCCTGGGCCGTTGTGAGGCGGTCGACCGGCGGCTGGACGCCGAGTCGGAGGCCTTCGACCGGCTGCGCGACCGGGAACGCACCGCCCCGCGGGCCCTGGCCGCCGCCGAGGCCGCGTACCAGGAGCTCTCCGGGCAGCTCGGCACGGCCGGGGCCGCGCTCGTCGCGATGCGCGAGCGGTACACGGAGTCGGCCGCCGCCCCCGTCGCCGCGTGCGCCGAACAGGCCGCGGGCCGACTGCTGTTCGCGGGCACCCAGCTGGAGCGGGCCCGGGCCGCGGTGGACGGCGGCGACAACGGCGCGGCGGTGGTGCCCCTGCGGGCAGCGGAGGGCGCCCTCGGGCAGGCGGCCCGGCTCATCGGGGCGGTGGACCGGCGGGCGGTCGAACTCGCGGCCGCGGCGGGCCGTCTGCCGGGCGTTCTCACGGCGACCCGCACGGATCTGGCCGACACCCACGGCATCCTCGGAGACGCGCCGCCGGGAGTGCCCACGGCGGATCTGCACGGCCGCATCGCCCGCGCCGAGTCGGTCCTCGCGGACGTGCGGCACGGCATGGACACCGAGCGGTACGACCCGATCGACGCCCTGCGCCGGGTCGAGGAGGCGGGCGCCGCGCTGGACGAGGCCGTGCCGGACGCGGGTGAGCGGGAGCACGGCCCGCGGCGTACCGCGACGCTGCTCGAACCGGCCGTGCTCGCGGCCCGCTCGGCCGTCGGGGCGGCGGAGGAATACCTCACCACGCACCGGGGCGCGGTGGGCAGCCGGGCCCGCACCCGCCTCTCGGAGGCCCGGCGCCGGCTGGAGCGGGCCACGGAGATCTCCGGGACGACGGGCGGTACGGCCGGCGGAGGCGGAGGCGGACGTCCCGGGGAGGCGCTCGCGGAGGTGCTGCGGGCGGACGCCCTGGCCCGGCAGGCACAGAGCCTCGCCGAGCAGGACGTACGGGCGTACGGGAACCCCGAGGGCCGTCTCGGCACGGGAGACGTCGCGGGACCGGGAGGGACGGCGCGCGGGGGCGGGGGGCTGGGCGGGGCGGTGCTCGGCGGCATCCTCCTGGGCGGTCCGGCCGGCGGCGGTGGACCGGCGGTATTCGGCGGCGGGGGTACGCGCGGACGGCTGGGCGGCGGCGACCGGTTCTGATCCGCCCCCTCCGCCCGCCCGTCCCCGCTCCCCCGCGCCCGGTGGGGCGGTCGTCGCCCGCTCGTCGCCGCGTCCGGTGGGGCGGTCGTCGCCCCCTGTCGTCGCCGGCGCCGTGCGGCCGCCCGGACCGGGCCCTTCTCAGAACATGCTCAGGAGCTGTTCGACGGTCGGTTCCGCCGTCGCGTCGCCGTCCGGCAGGGCGAGTTCGAACCAGACCGTCTTGCCGCGCGGGGTACGGCGGGATCCCCAGCCCGCGCTGAGCAGCCCGACGAGCTGGAGCCCCCGGCCCCCCTCGTCGGTGTCGCGGGCCCTGCGCCGCCTGGGCTGGACGAGACCGGCGTCCCACACCTCGCACACCAGGCTGCGGTCGCGCAGCAGCCTGAGCCGTATCTCGCCCTCGCCGTACCGCAGGGCGTTGGTGACCAGCTCGCTGACCAGCAGTTCGACCGTGTCGACGAGCGGTTCGAGGTCCCAGCCCGTCAGCTGGGCGCGGGTCAGTTCGCGGGCGCGGCCGACCGAGCGCGGCTCCCGCGGCAAACGCCAGTCGCCGACGGCTTCGGTGGGAAGCCCCTGGATACGGGCCATCAGCAGCGCGATGTCGTCCTCGCCGTGCCGGGTGTCGAGGGTGTTCAGCACATGGTCGCAGACGTCCTCGAGGGGGCGCCCGGGGTCGGTGAGGGCGCTGCGGAAGGCCTGCAGGCCCTCGTCGAGGGGGTGGTCGCGGGACTCGACGAGCCCGTCGGTGTAGAGGGCGAGCAGCGCTCCTTCGGGGAGTTCGACCTCGACCTCCTCGAAGGGCTCGCCCCCGACGCCCAGGGGCATGCCGGGCGGCACGTCCAGCAGCAGTGCCTCCTCGCCCGGTTCGACGAGGACCGGCGGCAGGTGTCCGGCGTTGGCGAACGTGCAGCGGCGGGTGACGGGGTCGTACACGGCGTAGACGCAGGTGGCGAGGTAGACCTCGGAGAGTTCGGGTCCGCGGGCCTTCTGGGCGGCGCGGGAGGCGGCCCCGCCGGGTCCGGGGGTGCCGAGGCCGCGGGCGATCTCGTCGAGATGGGAGAGGACCTCGGCGGGCTCCAGGTCGAGCTGCGCCAGGGTCCTTACTGCGGTGCGCAGTTCACCCATGGCGACGGCGGCCCGCAGGCCGCGGCCCATGACGTCGCCGACGACGAGGGCGGTGCGGTGGCCGGGCAGCTGGATGACGTCGAACCAGTCGCCGCCCACTTCGGTGGCGGTGTTGCCGGGCAGGTAGCGGCAGGCGATGTCCAGGCCGGCCGCCTCGGGGTCGCCGGGCGGGAGCAGGCTGCGCTGGAGGATCAGGGCCCGTTCGTGCTCCCTGCGGTAGAGGCGGGCGTTGTCGATGCAGACCGCGGCGCGGGCGGCCAGTTCGACGGCGAGGGCGCGGTCGCGCTCGCCGAAGGGTTCGCTGCCCTTGGCCCGGGAGAACTGGACGAGGCCGACGACGGTGTCGTGGGCGACCATCGGCACGGCGAGCGTGGACTGCACGAGGCCGCCGTCGGCCGCCGGGACGACCTGGGGCCGGCCGGTGCGCAGGGCCCCGGCGCAGGGCGAGTTGAAGGGGTAACGGTGGACGGCGCCCAGTTCCGTCGGGCCGGGCTCGCGGCAGTCGGGTCCGGATGCCCGGCGCATCAGCGGGGTGTCGGACACGGCACTGGCGAAGGCGACGCGGCGCAGCTCGGCGCTGCCGCCGCCGTAGTCCGCCGGGGAGGTGCCCCATCGGCCGGGCGGCGCCTCGTCGCCGGTGAGGAGGCCTTGGTAGAGGTCGACGGACGCGAGGTCGCAGAAGCCGGGCACGGCGACGTCGAGGAGTTCGCGGGCGGTGGTCTCCAGGTCCAGGGAGTGGCCGATACGGGCGCTGGCCTCGTTGAGGAGGGCCAGGTTGCGCCGGGCGCTGGCCGCTTCGCGGGCGGCGATGTGGCGGCGGGTCACGTCGGTGCCGAGTCCGGCGACACCGACGGGGCGGCCGGAGCCGCTGTGTACCCGGTAGAGGTTGATGGACCAGTGCCGGCGCTCCGAGCTTCCGGGGACCGCGCCGACGATCTGCAGGTCGGTGACGGATTCGCCGGTCTCCAGGACGCTTTGGAGGGCGGCGGTCATCCGCTCCGCCTCGGGCCGGGACAGGTAGTCGTGGACGGTGCGGCCCCGGTGGTCGTCGACGGAGCCGCCGAAGACGGTCGCGAAGCGCCTGTTGGCTCGCTGGACCGTCAAGTCGGTGCCGAACAGGAGGAACCCGAAAGGCGATTGGCCGAAAATCGCCTGCGCGGCGGCGAGATCCGTCTCTATTCGCCGCAGAGCGCGCACGTCGACGACGATGCAGAGCGCGGCACGCTCGCCGCGTTCCGTCTCGGTCGGCATCACATAGACCTCGGCCACCCCGTGGGTATGCCGGTCCCCCGGCATCCGGAACGGGACGAGGCCGGTCCACTCCTTGCCGTCGAGGATCTCGGCGACCTTGCGGTGGCCGCGCGGGCGGAGGTCGGGCGGCATGAACGCCTCGACGGGGTCCTTGCCCCTGACCTCTTCCGCCGTGATGCCGAACAGGTCCGCGGCGCGGAGACTCCACTGGTCGACGAGCCCGTCGGGGCCGATCGAGAAGGAGGCCACCCTGATGTAGTCATAGATCGAGCCAGGCGGACTGCTCTGCCACATGACGCTGTTCGCCGTCTCAGGTATCTCGCTCACGCGACCGTCCCCTCCAGCTCACCGCACCGGACCGGCCATTCCCGCAGTATTCAGCACTACGGCCCCCGGCGGCACGACGTTCACGATCACAGGGTGGTCTCGGTCGTTTTGAGCCGGGCCCCGGATTGATCGTTGTCCCTTCACTCTTCTAACCAGGCAGGGCCAGCTCGAACCACACGGTCTTGCCCGACCTGCCCTTCCTGGTCCCCCACCGGCGCGCCGAGCAGGCCACGAGCTGCAGTCCGCGGCCCCCTTCGTCGTCCGGATCGGCCGCCCGTTCGAGAGGCGGATCCGGAAGCGGATCGGAGACTTCGACGAGGAGGGCCGAAAGGGGTGGGGAGGAGTCGCCGTCGCGATGGAGCACGACGAGCCGGACACCGATGGGGCCGGAGGCGTAGCGCAGGGAATTGGTCACCAACTCGCTCACCAGCAACACCGTCACATCCCCCACCGCCTCTTCGAGCCGCCAGCCGCGCAGGGTGTCGCGAACCGCGTGACGGGCGGTGCGGACGGCGCCGGGCACACCGGGAAAGGTCCACTCGGCGCAGTCGCCCTCGGTGTCGATCACGTCGACCACTTCCCCAGACCCAGCGCCAGACCACGTCCTTTTTCGGGTGGTTAATCGGCACATACCCGATATGTGGGGCGGGCTATCGCGAGAGCGGGCGCGCGGTGGCGCGAACGGCGTACAGCATCAGCCACACGCCCCGTCGGAGGGGGTGCCGGCGTGCGCCGCGCCGTCCGGTCCGGGCATGAGCCGCGCGACCTCGGCGACGGCGGGACGGTCCTGATCGAGCCAGTTGACACTGTCCAGTTCCCACCGGGGCAGCCAGCGCAGTTCATCGTGGTCCTGGAGGGGGCGCGGCTCGCCGGAGACCCGCCGGGCAGTCCACACCTGGAGGACGTAGCCGGGCTTCAGCGGCCATTCGCCGGGGATCCGCTCACCCGGCTCCGCCTCGATGCCCAGCTCCTCGCGCAGCTCGCGGATCAGCGCCTCGTCCGGGCTCTCGCCCGGCTCCAGTTTGCCGCCGGGCAGTTCCCACCGGCCGGCGAGCTCGGGAGGCGCACTGCGGCGTGCCGCGAGCAGCCGCCCTCCCTCGAACACGGCTCCGGCGACCACCACACGATCTGTCATGCGCCGGAGCGTAACCCGCGGCGGGCCGGGTGCTCGCGCCGAGGCCGGCCCGCCGGTGAGCGTTCAGCGGGTGGGCTGTCCGATGTGCTCCACCCAATAGAGCTGCTTGTGTCCACGACCGTCCAGGCTGTCGGCGATCTTCTGCGCCTCGTCCCTGGTCGCGTACCTGCCGACCCGGTAGTGGTTGCCGTTGTCGTCCTGCCGGATCACCAGCCAGGGGAGGACCGATCCGTTGTCACTCACCACACCCCGCCCTTCGCCGGCCTGCCTGTCTTTAAGGATCCCGAGGAAACCGCAATCCGCATATGCCTGAGCCTACGCCTGACCTTTACGGAGCGGATACGTGTTTTCACAAAGAGATACGCATCCGGCCAACAAAAGGGCACACAAAGGGGGCGCACCCGGCCGAGTGCGCCCCTTGTGTCCCGCCGTGAGGCCGGTCACCGACCTCTCGCGGGGCTCATGTCACCGGTGGACCCGCGTCACTTCACCGGCAGGTGGTACGCGATCCGGTACCGGTCGGCCGGCACGACCACGTCGGCCGTCTCCACCGCCCGCCCCGACGCGTAGTACGTGCGCTCCACCACCATGACCACGTGCCCGGGTACGCCCCCGAGCGCCAGGAGCTCCTCCGCGAGCCCCGGCCGCGCGCCGACCTCCTCCACCACGTTGTCCACGACGACGTCGATCGCGGCCATCCGCTCGACGACGCCGCAGCCGCCCAGCGGGCCCTCCTCGGGAAGCATCACGGGCGTGCGCCCGGTGACGGAGAGCGGCTCCCAGGAAGTGGAGAGCATCATCGGCTCGCCCGCGTCCCGGAACACGTAGCGCGTACGCATCACCCGGTCCCCCGGAGTGATGCCCAGCCGCCCGGCGATCGCGGCGCTCGCCCGGTCCTGTTCGCTGCTGGACTCCCAGGTGCCCCGGGCCCCCTCGGCGGCCTGCTCCTGGCGGAAGGGGTTGGCGCCGACGGGCGGCCGGTATCCGGAGCGGGCGATCCGGCGCGGCACCGGCCGCTCCCTGACGTACGTCCCCGATCCGGAGCGCCCCTCGACGAGCCCCTCGGCCATCAGGACCTTGCGCGCCTCCAGCGCGACCGTGTCCGAGACGCCGTACTCCTCGCGGATGCGGGCCTGCGAGGGGAGCCGGGTGTGCGGCGGCAGCGAGCCGTTGACGATCTTTTTCCGGAGATCGCTCGCAACACGCAGATAGGCGGGCTGCTCACCGAAAGTCACGGGCCACTCCCATCAGGTTGACAGACAGCTACAGAGTCGCAACGTTCGGTTGCCCCCCGCAAGCATGGGGCAGAGATTCACCCCAAGTGATGACGCGCTGTTCGGCCAGGTGCTTACCGCGGGTATCGGTGCCCGGGCCCGGCCCCGCGCCGGCCGGACCGGCATCACGCCGTGGTGCCACCGGTGCCGGAGCTGCCCGGCGGCTGGGGACGCAACTTCAGCGGGCCACGCGCCTTCGCGCCGAGGTCGCCGGGGATCGCGTCGTAGCCGGGGTCGTAGTGCTCCCAGAACGTGTCGGCGTCCTGCGCGGCTGCCGCCTTCCGCCAGTGCTCGTCGGCCGCCTCGATCTCCTCGACAAGGTCGGCGACGGGCTTCTCAGCGGCGGCGGGCCACTGGTGCCCCTCCAGCCGGCGCACGGTCGCCCTGAGGGTCTCCGTCAGCTTCTTCGCCCACGCCCGGTTGGCCGTCAGGTCCTCGTCGGCGTCCTCCTCGGGCTGCTCGAGCATGACGTCGTCGATCGGGTTCATCGCCCCGAGGAACGCCAGCTGGTGCTGGTCGAGGGTGGCGCCGTCGCCGCGCACCGAGCCGGTCAGCTTGCCCTCCTCGGCGGCGAAGGCGCAGGTGACCGCGCGGTCGCCGATCGCCCAGCTCTCCTTGCTCGGCTGGTAGTAGTACGTCCACGCGTGCTCCGGTACGGCCCAGGTGTCGAGCGCGTACTCGGCGTTGATCGTGTCGCAGCGTTCCTCGGCGATCGGCTCGATGGGCTTGTCGCCCGGCCACTTGTCGAACTGGGTGATCTTGAAGGAGCCGGTTATCTCACCGTCGTGCGGCTCGGAGCACTTCACTATGTGCACATCGGCGGTCTCCGTCTCGATGGCCCCGCCGGGCGCGTTGAAACACTGCCCCTTGCGCAGGTCGAACGTGGAGCGCGAGCGGGACGCCTCGTCGACGCCCTCCTGGAACGTGTCGTAGACCTTGGTGAAGGAACCGGTGGCGAACCCGACCGCCACCAGGAGGGTGCTCACCAGGGACAGGGCCATGCCGGCGACCGCCAGGCCCTTGCCACGGTCACCCCGCTTCCTGATCTGAGCGAGGGCGAACCCGCCCAGGATCATCCCGAGCGGCGGCATGCAGCACGCGATGCCGGTGACGAGCGAGCCGATGGCGAGCCCGTTGACGTTCGGGACCGGCGGCGGGACGGGCATGCCGTAGGGCTGCCCGGGCACCGGCGGGAACGGCTGCTGCGGCGGGGGCCAGCCCTGGGAGGACGATTCCACGGTCTGCGGTGCTCCTGTCGGCGCGGATGGGGCGAACGTTCGAACGGCGCGCGCATCGTACGCGGTCCGTGACAGGAGGGGGAACGCGGGTGACGAATGCCGCGATCCGGGCGTCCGTCGGGACGGCGGCCGGTGGCGGGCGGGCCCGACACGACAGCAGGGGCGGCCGCCGGGATCGGCGACCGCCCCGTCATTCGACGGTGCTCGGCTGTGCGGTGGTTCAGAACTGCAGCGCCCAGGAGTCGATCTTCCCGGTGTCCCAGTTCGCGTTGTCGCTCACGCGCAGCTTCCACGTGCCGTTCGCGACCTCGGAGGAGGCGTTGACGGTGTACGTGGTGTTGATGTTGTCCGCGCTGCCGCCGGAGCCGTAGGCCTTGAGCGTGTACGCGGTGCCGTCCGGCGCGATGAGCTGGATCTGCAGGTCGCCGATGTAGGTGTGGACGATGTTCACGGGCACCTGGAGTGCGGACGGGGCGTTGCCGGTGATCCCGCTGACGGTGACCGGCGACTCGACGGTGCTGTTGTCGGCGATCGCGTAGTCGGCGGTGTTCTCGAAACGCTTGCCGGGCGGCTGGGTCGAGCCGCCGCCGACGTACAGCAGGCGGTTCGGGGAGCCGGTGCCGGGGTTGCCCACCACATTGGGCGTGGCGGCGGTCGTCAGGGCGGTGGCGACCTGCGCCGGGGTGGCCGTCCGGTTGTCCGCGAGGTACAGCGCCGCGGCACCCGCGACGTGCGGGGTGGCCATCGACGTGCCGGAGATGGTGTTCGTCGCGGTGTCGCCGCTGTTCCAGGCGGAGGTGATGGACGAGCCGGGTGCGAACAGGTCCAGCACGCTGCCGTAGTTGGAGAAGCTGGAGCGTGCGTCGGAGCTGGTCGTGGAGCCGACCGTGATGGCCTCGGCGACGCGGGCCGGCGAGGTGTTGGACGCGTTGCCGCCGTCGTTGCCCGCGGCGATGGCGTAGGTGACGCCGGAGGCTATGGAGTTGCGCACGGCGGTGTCGAGGGCGGAGTCGATGCCGCCTCCGAGGCTCATGTTGGCGACGGCCGGCTTGACGGCGTTCCGGGTGACCCAGTCGATGCCGGCGACGACCTGAGCGGTGGTGCCGGAGCCGGAGTTGTTGAGCACCCGGACGCCGACGACCCTGGCCTTCTTGGCCACGCCGTAGGAAGAGCCCGCGACGGTGCCGGCGACGTGCGTGCCGTGGCCGTTGCCGTCCTGCGCCGTGTTGTCGTTGTCGATCGCGTCGTAGCCGTACGAGGCCCGGCCGCCGAAGTCGCTGTGGCTGATGCGTACGCCGGTGTCGATGATGTACGCGGTCACACCCTCGCCCGCGGTGTCGGGATAGGTGTAGCTCTGGTTGAGCGGGAGCGCCCGCTGGTCGACCCGGTCGAGGCCCCAGGACGGCGGGGAGGGCTGGGTGCCGGAGATGGTGAAGACGCGGTTCTGCACGACGGAGTCGACGGCCGGGTCGGCGGCCATCTTCCGGGCCTGCGCCTCGGAGAGCTCGACCGCGTAGCCGTTGAGGGCCGAGGTGTACGTCTTCTTGATCTTCGCGCCGTACTGGGCGGCGATCTCCTTGCCCGCCCTGGACTCCGCGTCGGCGGCCGACTCGTCGAGGGTGACGATGTAGCTGCCCGCGACGGCGCCCGGGGCGCCGGCGTTCTCGATGACTCCTCGGGGGGCGGTGTCCGCGGCGGCGGCCGGCAGGGCGGACACGGTGCCGAGCGCGAGCGCGGCGACGGCGACGGCACTGGCCGAGGCCAGTCTTCGCCGCGGGGTACGCATCACTGACATGTGAGGGGTCCTCCTCATTGGTGGTGCGCCACTGTGGGGGTTTTGGCAGGAGCATGACAAACGAGCACGCGGTGTACGGCGCGTTTCCCGTGCCCCTCCGCCAGCCAAAGATTGACCGATCCATAGGAATCCCACAAGGGTCCTGACGCGTCGGTAACACGTGCGCCACACAACTGACATGCTGGCGTTCATGGTGAACGACGCGGCTGATGCGACCTATTACTGCCCCGACTGCGGGGTCCGTTCCTCCGTTTCCTCGCTGACCTGGTGCTGCCCGAAATGCCGCGGCCCGTGGGACCTCGAATTCGCCACCGCTGCGGTCCCCCTGGACGCGCTGGCCGGCCGGGCGAACTCACTGTGGCGCTACGAGGAAGCGCTACCGCTGTCGCGTCCCGCGGCCTCCCTCGGCGAGGGCCGGACCCCGCTCGTCCCCCTCACGGACACCGTGTCGGCGAAGCTCGACTTCCTGATGCCCACGCTCTCCTTCAAGGACCGCGGGGCGGTCATGCTGGCCGAGCTCGCCCGCCGGCTGCGGCCGCGGCGCGTCATCGCCGACAGCAGCGGCAACGCGGGCACCGCGATCGCGGCGTACAGCGCCCGTGCGGGACTCGACTGCGCGGTGTACGTCCCCGAGGGCACCTCACCGAAGAAGCTGGAGCAGATCCGGGCCCACGGGGCGAGCCTGACGGTCGTTTCCGGGGACCGCGAGGCCGCCGCGCGCGCCGCCCGCGAGGCCGCGGACGAACCGGGCACCTTCTACGCGTCGCACGTCTTCAACCCGTACTTCCTGCACGGCACCAAGACCTATGTGTACGAGCTCTGGGAGGACCTGGGCGGCCGGCTGCCCGACACGCTCGTCGTCCCCGCCGGAAACGGCACCCTCCTGCTGGGCGCCGCCCTGGCCACCGCCGAGCTGCACGCCCACGGCCTGATCGACACCCGCCCCGCGCTGGTCGCCGTCCAGGCCGAAGCGGTCGCCCCCCTGGCGACCGCCTTCCGCGCGGGCGCCGAGGACCTGGCGGAGCCGGTGCCCACCGCCCCCACCCTCGCCGAGGGCATCGCCATCGCCCACCCGCCCCGCGCCCGCCGCATCCTGCGCGCCGTCCGCGAATCGGGCGGCACCTTCCTGACCGTGACGGAGGACCAGATCCGCGCCGCTCAGCTGGACCTGGCCGCGCGCGGCCTGTTCGTCGAGTCCACCGGAGTGGCCTGCTGGGCCGCGATCGGCACCGCCCCGCCGCAAGGCACCACGGTGGTGCCCCTGTGCGGCGCCGGAGCGAAGACGGGCCTGGCGGCTCCCGCGGGTACGTGACCACGCGCCCGCGCCCGGTGGGCCGTGCCCGGGGGACCGTGCCGGGGCCGGTGTCCCAGGGGGCCCATGTCGGCGGGCCCGTGCCCGGGGGCCCATGTCCGGGGCCGTGCCCCGGCGCCGCGCGCCAGGGCCTCGCGCGCTAGGCCACCCAGCTCGCCGCACCTGGGCCGGGCGGCCTCGGCTGTCGCCCTGCTGACGAGCCTCCCGCGCACGACGGGCGCATCCAAGGAGATCACCGACCAGGCCGCCGCGCTTCTGCGCACCCATCACCTCCACGGCCACAAGTACGCCGTCGACGCCGCCTTCGCCGTCATCGCCCGCAACGCATCCCGGCCGGTCACGGCCTCACGTGCGACCCCGGGAGTCTCACACTCCTGTGCGGCCCTTCCGTGGAGGTCGTCAAGCTCTGAGGCAGTCTCACCGCCACGCCGACCAGACCTGCCACCCCCCATCACGGGAACGAGGACCCCCTGCGGACAGAAGCTTGTTCCCGACCCACCAACAAGCGGGTCGGGAACAGTCCTTGACGAGACGTCACACGTTGAAGCGGAACTCCACCACGTCGCCGTCCTGCATCACGTATTCCTTGCCCTCCATGCGGGCCTTGCCCGCCGCGCGGGCGTCGGCGACCGAGCCGGTGGCGACCAGGTCGGCGAAGGAGATGACCTCGGCCTTGATGAAGCCCTTCTGGAAGTCGGTGTGGATCACACCGGCCGCCTCGGGGGCCGTCGCGCCCTTCTTGATCGTCCAGGCGCGGGACTCCTTGGGGCCCGCCGTCAGGTAGGTCTGCAGGCCCAGGGTGTCGAAGCCGACGCGGGCCAGGGTGGCGAGGCCCGGCTCCTCGGCGCCGACGGACTGGAGGAGCTCCATGGCGTCCTCCTCGTCCAGCTCGGCGAGGTCCGCCTCCAGCTTGGCGTTGAGGAAGATCGCCTCGGCCGGGGCGACCAGGGCGCGCTGCTCGTCCTTGAAGGCGTCGTCGGTCAGTTCGTCCTCGTCCACGTTGAAGACGTACAGGAACGGCTTCGTGGTGAGCAGGTGCAGGTCGTGCAGCAGCTCCGCCTTCTCGCTGCCCTGGACGATGCCGTGCGAGAAGAGGGTGTCGCCCTTCTCCAGGATCTCCTTGGCCGCCTCGACGGCCGCGACCTTCGGCGCGACGTCCTTCTTGATCCGCGACTCCTTCTGGAGGCGCGGGAGGACCTTCTCGATGGTCTGGAGGTCGGCGAGGATCAGCTCGGTGTTGATCGTCTCGATGTCGTCCTTCGGCGAGACCTTGCCGTCGACGTGGACGACGTTCTCGTCCTTGAAGGCGCGGATGACCTGGCAGATCGCGTCGGACTCGCGGATGTTCGCCAGGAACTTGTTGCCCAGGCCCTCGCCCTCGGAGGCACCGCGCACGATGCCCGCGATGTCCACGAAGTCGACCGTCGCCGGCAGCACGCGCTGGGAGCTGAAGATCTCCGCCAGTTTGGTGAGCCGGGCGTCGGGCACGCCGACGACGCCGACGTTCGGCTCGATCGTGGCGAACGGGTAGTTGGCCGCCAGCACGTCGTTCTTGGTCAGGGCGTTGAACAGGGTCGACTTGCCGACATTCGGCAGACCGACGATTCCGATCGTGAGCGACACGTTGGCGACTTCCCTAGAAATGTGGATGGTGGGCCGATCCCCCAGTTTACGGGCGTGCCGGGAGGCGCCGTGACGGGAGCCGGAGGGTGGCGGGGCGGTGCTCGGCGGACGAACTCTGCGTCAAGGTCACCCAAAGGGCGTGTCCGATGCCGGTTTCCCGCCTCGTCGCGACCTACGTTGTCCATGTGGAGCAGCACAGGAACAGTCCCGCGCAGCGCCGGCAGCGGCCGCAGCCCCCGGTCCTGCCCCAGGGCACGCTCGTCGAGGGCGCGGCCGCCTACCAGGCCGGCCCACGGGCCGGCGCGGCGCCCCGGCCCGGGCGGCCGGGCCGCCGGCCGGTCCCGCCCGGGGGCATGGCCGGGCGGCCCCTCGGCGGGCCGGGGCGGCGGCCCGCCCCGGTGGTGCTCGCCCTGCGCAGACTGCCCAACCCCCGGCTGACCGGACTGGGCGCCGGGCTCTTCGCCGCCACGGCGATGTTCGTGCTGGGCTGTCTGGACTGGCTGCTCCTCGACGGGTCCCCGCTCGTGTACGGGTTGCTGTTCCTGCCGGTCAGCGCCATGACGGCGCTGTGGGTGCGGGGGCCGGACCTGGTCACGGCGCCGATCAGCGTGCCGATCGCCTTCGCCGTCGGCGTCGTACCGATCGCCGGCGGCGAGGGCGGGATCGGCGGCCAGACGATGGCCATCGTCACCGCGCTCGCCGTCCACGCGGGCTGGCTGTACGGCGGCACGCTGGTGGCCGGGGTCATCACGTCCGTACGGAAGCTGCGGCTGATGGGCCGCCGCCAGAGGTCGGCCGCGGCCCGTATGGCCCAGCGCCGCGTCCCGTAGGGAGCCGTCCGCCCGCCGGACGGGCGGACGCCTCCGTCAGCGGGCGGCGGCCGCCATGGCCGCGCCGACGATGCCCGCGTTGTTCTGCAGCTCCGCCGGGACGATCTCGGCCCGGACGTCCGTGATCAGCGGCAGGAACTTCTCGGCCTTGCGGCTGACGCCGCCGCCGACGATGAACAGCTCGGGCGAGAAGAGCATCTCGACGTGCGCCAGGTACTTCTGCACCCGGTGCGCCCAGTCCTCCCAGCTCAGGTCCTTGTCCTCCTTGACCTTCGTGGAGGCCCGCTTCTCCGCCTCGTGGCCGTTCAGCTCCAGGTGCCCGAGCTCGGTGTTCGGCACCAGGCGGCCGTCGATGAAGAGCGCGCTGCCGATGCCCGTACCGAAGGTCAGCATGATCACCGTGCCCTTGCGGCCGCGGCCCGCGCCGAGGGTCATCTCGGCGACCCCGGCCGCGTCCGCGTCGTTCAGCACGGTGATCGCCGTGCCCGGCAGCCGCTCGCCGAGCAGCGCGGCCGCGTCGACGCCGACCCACGCCTTGTCGACGTTCGCCGCCGTGCGGATCGTGGAGCCCGTCACGACGCCGGGGAAGGTGACGCCGATGGGGCCCGACCAGCCGAAATGGGTGACGACCTCAGCAACGCACCCCGCGACGCCGTCGGGCGTCGCGGGGTGCGGGGTCAGTACCTTGTGGCGGGGCTCGGCCAGATCTCCGCGCTCCAGGTCCACTGGGGCGCCCTTGATCCCGGACCCGCCGATGTCCACTCCGAAGACGTTCATGGACTCAACGTTACGGGGCGGCGCTGACAGTTACCGCCTTTACGGGGTCATCGCTCCTCGGTGAGGGCGGCGGCCTCGGCGCGCAGATCGCGGCGGAGCTCCTTGGGCAGCGAGAAGGTGATCGACTCCTCGGCCGCCTTCACGATCTCCACGTCCTCGAAGCCGCGCTGCGCCAGCCACTCCAGGACGCCCTCGACGAGCACCTCGGGGACGGACGCCCCGGACGTGACACCGACCGTGGCGACGCCCTCCAGCCAGGCTTCGTCGATCTCCTCGGCGAAGTCGACCAGGTGGGCGTCCTTCGCGCCGGCGCCGAGGGCGACCTCGACGAGCCGGACGGAGTTGGAGGAGTTCTTGGAGCCCACGACGATGACC
This sequence comes from Streptomyces sp. STAM6, assembly GCF_054963715.1. Lineage (NCBI taxonomy): Bacteria > Bacillati > Actinomycetota > Actinomycetes > Kitasatosporales > Streptomycetaceae > Streptomyces > Streptomyces sp. STAM6. Next base: position 50,202 of record NZ_JBUEFZ010000037.1, read on the forward strand.
AGGTCGGCCTCGGCGCCCATCTGCTTCACCGCGGTCTGGCGGTTCTGCGTGGCGTAGCAGATGTCGTCGCTCGGCGGGGAGATCAGCTGCGGGAACTTCTCCTTCAGCTTGTCGACCGTCTCCATCGTCTCGTCGACGGAGAGGGTGGTCTGGGAGAGCCAGACGACCTTCGACTCGTCGCGGACGGTGACGTGCTCGACGTCCGCCGGGCCGTCCACGAGGGTGATGTGGTCCGGGGCCTCGCCGGAGGTGCCGATGACCTCCTCGTGGCCCTCGTGGCCGATCAGGAGGATGTCGTAGTCCTCCTTGGCGAACCGGACCGCCTCCTTGTGGACCTTGGTGACCAGCGGGCAGGTCGCGTCAATGGTCGCGAGCCGGCGCTCGGCGGCCTCCTGGTGGACGGTCGGCGCCACACCGTGCGCGGAGAACATCACGATGGACCCCTCGGGGACCTCCACCGTCTCGTCGACGAAGATCGCGCCCTTCTTCTCCAGGGTCTGCACGACGTACTTGTTGTGGACGATCTCGTGCCGCACGTAGATCGGCGAGCCGTACTGCTCCAGCGCCTTCTCCACGGCGATGACGGCACGGTCCACGCCCGCGCAGTAGCCGCGGGGAGCGGCGAGCAGGACGCGCTTTTCGGGCGACTGGCGGGAAGGCGCAGAAGTCATGGTCCCATCGTAAGGGCGCGTATGAGCGGCGCCCGATCCGCCGGGTGGCGAGACCGGGGGAGCCGGTCGGCCCGGGTGCGCGGGGTACGGAGCGGCACCGCGGCTGCGGCGGACGCTCGGGTTCCGGGATCTTGTCGTCCACGGCCCGCTCCGCGTCGCGCGGGCGGCCCTCTCCCCGGGTTCGTGGCGCTGGTCCACGGGGCGGCGCCGTCGCGACGGCTTTCACCGCATTCAGCTACGCCCGGACGGTCCGGGTGGTCCCGTGGGGCCGGTCCGGTCGCCGGGTACGCCGCAGGGTGCTGCCGCCACCGACACGGCGTTGCGGCGCGGCCCGGCGGGGGCCGGAGGGATGTCGTAGCCGGCGCGTACGCTCGCCCTCATGGCTCTCACTACGTCTGCCGAAGCTCCGCTGCCCGTCGGACAGGTGTCGCGGCTCATCGGGGGGTGGATCGACCGGCTCGGCTCCATCTGGGTGGAGGGGCAGATCACGCAGCTGTCCCGGCGGCCGGGCGCGGGCGTCGTGTTCATGACGCTGCGGGACCCCTCGCACGACATCTCGGTGGCGGTGACCTGCTACCGGCAGGTGTTCGACGCGGTCGCGGACATCGTGTCCGAGGGCGCGCGCGTCGTGGTGCACGCCAAGCCCGAGTGGTACGCGCCGCGGGGCCAGCTGTCGCTGCGGGCGGCCGAGATAAGGCCGGTCGGCATCGGTGAGCTGCTCGCCCGGTTGGAGCAGCTCAAGCGGTCGCTGGGAGCGGAGGGCCTCTTCGCGCTCGACCGCAAGAAGCCGGTGCCTTTCCTGCCCCAGCTCGTCGGGCTCGTGTGCGGCCGGGCTTCGGCCGCCGAGCGGGACGTGCTGGAGAACGCGCGGCGGCGGTGGCCGGCGGTCCGGTTCGAGGTGCGGAACGTCGCGGTGCAGGGCGTGCACGCGGTGCCGCAGGTCGTGCAGGCCGTCAAGGAGCTGGACGACCTGCCGGACGTCGACGTGATCATCGTGGCGCGGGGCGGCGGCAGTGTGGAGGACCTGCTGCCGTTCTCCGACGAGCAGCTCGTCCGCGCGGTGGCGGCGTGCCGTACGCCGGTGGTGTCCGCGATCGGGCACGAGCCGGACACGCCGCTGCTCGACCTGGTCGCGGATCTGCGGGCGTCGACGCCGACGGACGCCGCGAAGAAGGTCGTCCCGGACGTGGGCGAGGAGCTCGACCGGGTGCGGGCGCTGCGGGACCGCGCGCTGCGCACGGTGCGGGGGCTGGTGGAGCGGGAGGAGCGCGGGCTGGCGCACGCGCTGGGCCGGCCGGTGATGGAGCACCCGCAGCGGATGGTGGAGGAGCGGCAGGCCGAGGTGGACGCGCTGCTGGCGCGCAGCCGGCGGGTGCTCGGTCATCTGCTGGACCGGGCGGACTCGGAGCTGTCCCACACCCGCGCGCGCGTGGTGGCACTTTCCCCCGCGGCGACCCTGGAGCGGGGGTACGCGGTGCTGCAGCGGACGGACGGGACGGTGGTCCGGTCGCCGGAGGAGGTCGCGGCGGACGAGGAACTGAGGGCGCGCGTCGCGGAGGGTGAATTCGCGGTGCGCGTGGGCCCCGGCGGTGTCGGACCCCGCCCTTAGGGTGGAGCGCATGGCGGACACGAAGACCGACACGGACACGAACGCGGCGGCGGCCGCGGAGGCGGCGCTCGGGTACGAGCAGGCGCGGGACGAGCTCATCGAGGTCGTCCGGCGGCTGGAGGCGGGCGGCACGACGCTGGAGGAGTCGCTGGCCCTGTGGGAGCGGGGCGAGGAACTGGCCAAGGTGTGCCGCCGCTGGCTGGAGGGGGCGCGTGCCCGCCTCGACGCCGCCCTGGCGGACCCGGAGGGCACGGCCGGCCGGGAGGCCTGAGGGGCCCGGGAATCACGGTTGTCTCTGTGAGTTGGATCACCGCACCCGCGTTTTAGTTGAAACTTAACCTATCTCGGGCGTACGTTTGGGGACAGCTCGAACCCCTCTGCACATCCGAAAGGTACGCAGCATGTCCCTCGCCCTTGACCCCGCCGCCCAGGACCTTCTCTTCCGTGAGGCCCGCACCGCCAACACCTTCACCGACGAGCCGGTCACGGAGGAGCAGGTCCAGGCGATCTACGACCTGGTGAAGTACGGCCCGACGGCCTTCAACCAGACGCCGCTGCGCATCGTGCTGGTCCGCTCCGCCGAGGCCCGCGAGCGCCTGCTGCCGCACATGGCGGAGGGCAACCGCGCCAAGACCGCCGCCGCGCCGCTGGTCGCGATCCTCGCCGCCGACAACGAGTTCCACGAGGAGCTGCCGAACCTGCTCCCGCACTTCCCGCAGGCCAAGGACATGTTCTTCGCCGAGCGCCCGGTCCGCGAGAGCTCCGCCGGTCTCAACGCCGCGCTGCAGGCCGCGTACTTCATCGTGGGCGTCCGCGCCGCCGGCCTGGCCGCCGGCCCGATGACCGGCTTCGACCACGCGGGCGTGCAGAAGGAGTTCCTGGACGGCGACCACACGCCGCTGATGGTCATCAACATCGGAAAGCCCGGCGAGGACGCCTGGTTCCCGCGCTCGCCGCGGCTGGCCTACGACGAGGTCATCACCACCGTCTGACGGCCACGTAGCTGGGGGTCCGGGGGTCGCCCCCGGACAAGCACAGCCCGCGCTCGCCGCGGCCGGCCTACGACGAGGTCATCACCACCGTCTGACGGCCACGTACCGAGCGCTGCCGGGAGTCCGGGGGTCGCCCCCGGACAAGCACAGCCCGCGCTCGCCGCGGCCGGCCTACGACGAGGTCATCACCACCGTCTGACGCGCCCCCCGCGCCGGACGGGGCGGCGCGCGGACCCACCGGTCCCGCGTACGCACGGACGACGGCCCCGGACACCGATCCCCCCTCGGTGTCCGGGGCCGTCGCCGTGCGCGGGCAGGTGGACCGCTCAGGCCTTCTTCGACTGCAGCGCGGCGGCCATCTCGGCCAGCTGCGCGTACGGCGCGGTACCGGTGACCACCGTCGTCACGCCCTTCTCCTGCCGGACCAGGGCGTCGTACTTCGGCCCTTCCCAGCGCTGCCACTGCTGCCCGGCGACGGCCTGCGTGCGTCCGGTGTCGGCCGCGCCGTGCGTGACCCCGTCGATGTACTTCGCGGCGGGCGCGGTCGACTGCTCGACGGCCACGTACTCGCGGTCCGGGGTCAGGAAACCCAGGTGCCAGGCGTCGGACTCCTGGCGGTCGTACGAGACGGAGGTCGGCATCCAGTCCTTGGCCAGCCCCTGGGGCGCCAGCACCGCGTAGGGAGCCGCACGCTGGGCCGTCACCAGCTCGACCCGGTAGTCGACCGGCTTGATCGGGTCCGCGTTCTCGTCATGCGGAACGAAGAGGTAGATCACGCCGGCGACGGCGCAGATGACCGCCATCGACTGGAACATTCCGCGTACTGTCTGCTTGCCTCGCATACCTGCCACGCCCCCTATGGTCGCATCAGGGCGAGCTGCTCAGACGTGGGCCCCACTGCTCAATATGTCGACCTGGGGATAGAGTCACAGCACCCTCTTCACTTCCGGCATCGCCGTACAGAAAGGTGCGCTCCGATGACCGAGCATCATCTGCCGTCCGAGCTCGAGGTCTCCCCCGAGGCTCCCGACCGCAACCTGGCCCTGGAGCTCGTCCGGGTCACCGAGGCCGCCGCGATGGCCGCCGGCCGCTGGGTCGGCCGCGGCGACAAGATCGGTGCCGACGGCGCGGCGGTCAACGCCATGCGGACCCTTGTCTCCACCGTTTCGATGAACGGCGTCGTCGTCATCGGCGAGGGCGAGAAGGACGAAGCGCCCATGCTGTACAACGGGGAGCGGATCGGCGACGGCACCGGCGCCGAGGTGGACATCGCGGTCGACCCGATCGACGGCACCACGCTCAACGCCAAGGGCATGCCCAACGCGATCGCCGTGCTGGCGGCGGCCGACCGCGGCACCATGTTCGACCCGTCCGCGGTGTTCTACATGGACAAGCTCGTCACGGGCCCCGAGGCGGCCGACTTCGTCGACATCAACGCCCCGGTCTCGGTCAACATCCGGCGCGTCGCCAAGGCCAAGAGCATGTCCCCCGAGGACGTCACGGTCGTCATCCTGGACCGCCCCCGCCACGAGGGCATCGTCAAGGAGATCCGCGAGACCGGCGCCCGGATCAAGTTCATCTCGGACGGCGACGTGGCCGGCTCGATCATGGCCGCCCGCGAGGACACCGGCGTGGACATGCTCCTGGGCATCGGCGGCACGCCGGAGGGCATCATCTCCGCCTGCGCCATAAAGTGCCTGGGCGGTGTCATCCAGGGCAAGCTGTGGCCGAAGGACGAGGCCGAGCGCCAGAAGGCACTCGACGCCGGCCACGACCTGGACCGTGTCCTCTCCACGAACGACCTGGTCAGCGGCGATAACGTGTTCTTCGTCGCGACCGGCATCACGGACGGCGAGCTGCTGCGCGGGGTCCGCTACCGCTCGGAGACCGCGACCACGTCGTCGCTGGTGATGCGCTCGAAGTCGGGCACGATCCGGCGGATCGACTCCACGCACCGGCTGTCGAAGCTGCGCGCGTACAGCCAGATCGACTTCGATCGGGCCAAGTAGGCGCCAACGGAGAGGGGCGCCCCCAGGTGCGGTGGGAGCGCCCCTTTCCGTACGGGCCGGGCCTCGCGTGCCGTGCGGGAGCCGCGCAGGTCAGCCCGCCGCGGCGATCTGCTGCGAGGCGGCCTTCCTGAGCTCGACCTCACGACGGCGCCGGCGGGCGAGCACGACGCGGCGCTCGGCCGCGGTCAGGCCGCCCCACACTCCGTACGGCTCGGGCTGGAGCAGCGCGTGCTCCCGGCACTCGACCATCACCGGGCAGCGGGCGCAGACCCGTTTGGCGGCCTCCTCGCGCGCCAGCCGGGCGGCCGTGGGCTCCTTGGACGGGGCGAAGAACAGTCCGGCTTCGTCCCGGCGGCACACCGCCTCCGTATGCCAGGGCCCGCCCTGGTCCTCTCGCGCGGAAATCCGCTGGGAGGGTACGGCGGCTACCTGGAGGGGCTGATGCGGCAGTTGCAGCACGGTCTACTCCTGACGACGGCTTCGCGAGCGAGAGACGATGCAGCAAGGCCTACCCGCTGTGCGCGCGCCTATGCACTGCGTTCCCTGGGGCGAATTCCGGTCGGCCGAAACCCGCCGCCGCCTCAATGGCCCAGGTGCTTGCGCAGTTTGTCGTGGAGATCGGCGATGCGCTTGCCGCGCTTCGGCTTGGCTTCGACGTTGCCGAAGACGGAGTACCCGTTGACGACGATGACCGGGGCCTCGGGGTCGGCCGCCTCCAGGGTGACCACTTCGAAGTTGCCGAAGACGCCGGTGCCGCTGCCGCGCAGGGTGATGTTCTCCGGGACCCGGACCTCGACGTTGCCGAAGATCGAGGTGGCGTTGATGGTCGTCAGCCGCTGGGTGAAGATCGCCTCCGTCAGGTCGATCTCGATACTGCCGAAGAGGGAGAAGGCGTTGGTCCTGCGGCCCACCCGCCAGCGGCCCTTGCGGGTGGAGCTGGAGAAGACCGCGACCAGGTTCTCCGCGGGCGCGCTCGTGTCGTCCGGGCCGTACGCGTAGCCCCGCTCGGCCTCGCGGCGCGCCCCGGCCGCCGGCAGGTCCCGGACGATCGGCTCCAGTTCCCCCACGGTCTTGGCGCGATACACGGCGTCGATGCGCTCCGAGTGCTCCTCGGCGTCGAGCCGCCCCTCGGCGAGGGCGTCGCGGAGGATGTCCGCGATCCGGTCGCGGTCGGCGTCCGATGCCCGGATGTCCGCGTGGGCGACCGGCTTCTGGGGCTGCTTTTCGAGGTCCACGGAAGCAGACTAGCGAAACGCGATAGATCGCGACTAGGGGACGCGTCGCGGGAACTGAGCCTTACCTCACAGACCCGGTGCCGGTGCGGCGTCTTACGCTTGTGAACGCGCCGCCAACGGAGGTGGCGCCGCCGTCTGCCGAGTGAGGAATGGCCGTAATGCCAGAGTTTGCGTACTCCGACCTTCTCCCCCTGGGAGAGGACACCACGCCCTACCGCCTGGTGACCGCCGAGGGCGTCTCCACCTTCGAGGCCGACGGCCGTACGTTCCTCAAGGTGGAGCCGGAGGCGCTGCGCAAGCTGGCCGCCGAGGCGATCCACGACATCCAGCACTACCTCCGCCCGGCGCACCTCGCGCAGCTGCGCAAGATCATCGACGATCCCGAGGCCAGCTCCAACGACAAGTTCGTCGCCCTGGACCTGCTGAAGAACGCCAACATCGCGGCCGCCGGCGTCCTGCCCATGTGCCAGGACACCGGCACGGCGATCGTCATGGGCAAGCGCGGCCAGAACGTGCTCACCTCCGGCCGCGACGAGGAGGCCCTCTCCCGCGGCATCTACGACGCGTACACCAAGCTGAACCTGCGCTACTCGCAGATGGCTCCGCTCACCATGTGGGAGGAGAAGAACACCGGCTCCAACCTCCCGGCGCAGATCGAGCTGTACGCGACCGACGGCGGCGCCTACAAGTTCCTCTTCATGGCCAAGGGCGGCGGCTCCGCCAACAAGTCCTTCCTCTACCAGGAGACGAAGGCCGTCCTCAACGAGGCGTCCATGATGAAGTTCCTGGAAGAGAAGATCCGCTCGCTCGGCACCGCGGCCTGCCCGCCGTACCACCTGGCGATCGTCGTCGGCGGCACCTCCGCCGAGTTCGCCCTGAAGACCGCGAAGTACGCCTCCGCGCACTACCTGGACGAGCTGCCCTCCGAGGGCTCGGAGCTCGGCCACGGCTTCCGCGACGAGGAGCTGGAGAAGAAGGTCTTCGAGCTCACCCAGAAGATCGGCATCGGCGCGCAGTTCGGTGGCAAGTACTTCTGCCACGACGTCCGCGTGGTGCGCCTGCCCCGCCACGGCGCCTCGCTGCCCGTGGCGATCGCCGTGTCCTGCTCGGCCGACCGCCAGGCCGTCGCGAAGATCACCGCCGAGGGCGTCTTCCTGGAGCAGCTGGAGACCGACCCCGCGCGCTTCCTGCCCGACACCACCGACGAGCAGCTCTCCACCGAGGGCGACGTCGTCAAGATCGACCTGAACCAGCCGATGGACGACATCCTCGCCGAGCTCTCCAAGCACCCGGTGAAGACACGGCTGTCCCTCACCGGCCCGCTGGTCGTGGCCCGCGACATCGCCCACGCGAAGATCAAGGAGCGGCTGGACGCGGGCGAGGAGATGCCGCAGTACCTCAAGGACCACCCGGTGTACTACGCCGGCCCCGCGAAGACCCCCGAGGGCTACGCCTCCGGCTCCTTCGGCCCCACGACGGCCGGCCGCATGGACTCCTACGTCGAGCAGTTCCAGGCGGCGGGCGGCTCCAGGGTCATGCTCGCCAAGGGCAACCGCTCCAAGCAGGTCACCGACGCGTGCGGCACGCACGGCGGCTTCTACCTCGGCTCGATCGGCGGACCCGCGGCGCGGCTCGCGCAGGACTGCATCAAGAAGGTCGAGGTGGTCGAGTACGAGGAGCTCGGCATGGAGGCGGTCTGGAAGATCGAGGTGGAGGACTTCCCGGCGTTCATCGTCGTCGACGACAAGGGCAACGACTTCTTCCAGGATCCGGCGCCGGCGCCGACGTTCACGTCCATCCCGGTCCGCGGCCCCGGCCTCTAGGGGGCTGGGGCTCCGCCCCCGCCCTCCGGGCCCGCACCCCCGAAGTGCGGGCCCACCCCGGGGCTCCGCCCCGGACCCCCTGTCTGCGCGGCCCGGTTGTGCCCACCCTCCCCAAGCTCTCGGCTTCACTCCAGCAGGGGGACCCCCATCGCCCTGCGGAGCGACTGCCCACCACAGGTCCCCCAGCCGCCCACCGGAGCGACGGGCCCCCACCAGGAACCGAGCCGCACCCGGCATCCGGCGCAGGGGTGGGGC
>NZ_JBUEFZ010000038.1:0-56459 GCF_054963715.1 Streptomyces sp. STAM6
CACAAGGACAGCTCCGCGGTGCCCCCTGCCGAGAATGCCGCAGCACCCACACCGTCGCACTCATCTACGAAGGCACCGTCGTCATCTCCTGCGAGCACTGCGGCGGAGCCACACACAAGGGACAACTCACCCCCCGCGCCACATGAGACCCCGGCCGGCCCGCCCGGCCTCGGGAGGCCGCTCACGGTCAGCGGGCCGGTCATCGCTCTGCTCTGCCCCTGCCACCCCGGACGCTGCCCCCGGTTCGGAGGGCCGCCCGTCCTTGCCCGGGGGCGTGACCAGAGCGAGGGACACCCCCTAGCGGCACTTGCGGCATCACCTCCCCCAGGCAGGCCGCGAGTGCCACAACGCCCTGCCCCAGGTGGGGGCGTTGCAGCTCTCCCTGCGCGCCCCCACCGCTGACTGCCTGCGGCAACCGCGCACCGGACCGCGACACGGGCACCGCATGAGCTGCTCACCTTGGGATTCGCTTTGTACGCGAGCACCCGGCTGCCGGGCGTGAAGAGGTGGCACGCCGAGACCACGGACAGCAGCGGGTACGGCGCCGTCCGGCGTGCCGCCGCGCATGTCCGCCGTTGTGGTGGGTACGCCCCTCCCGTACGAGAGACGGGAGTGTCGGAAGTGATTCGAAAGCTGCAGGCGGTCGCACTGGACTGTGCCGATCCGGTACGGCTCGCCGAGTTCTACGCGGAACTGCTCGGCGGCCGGGTGGTCGCGGACCCGGACGATGCCGACTGGGTCGAAGTGCACGGGTTCGAGGGTACGCCGCTGGCCTGCCAGCGGGTGGACGGCTACCGGCCGCCCGAATGGCCCGGCCAGGAACGCCCGCAACAGCTCCATCTGGACTTCGACGTGGACGACCTCGACGGGGAGGAGAAGCGGGCGCTCGCCCTCGGTGCCACCGTGCTGGAGCGGACGGACCAGCTCCGCCCGGAGGCCAACTGGCGGGTCTACGCGGACCCGGCCGGCCATCCCTTCTGCCTCTGCCTCCACTGAGTCGCGCCCTCAGCCACTCCTATTTCGTTTGCCGCGGCCAGGTCCGGTCGGATAGGAAGCCCGCATGCTGAGGGGCGACAAGGTCGGGCTGAGGGCCCGGCACGAGGACGACATACCGGTCCTGCGGGCCGAGCTCTACGACGACGTGGTCAACTCGTCCCGGGCCGAAGGGGGGCCGTGGCGGCCCGTCACGCCCGGTTCGAACGACCCCAGGCTCGTGGTCGACGAGGAGGAGCAGGGGCGCGTCCAGTTCTCCGTGGTGGAACTGGGTGGCGGCACGCTGCTCGGAACCGCGACGCTGTGGGACATCGACAACCACAACAGGTCCGCCCACATCGGGCTGGGGTTGCTTCCGTCCGCGCGCGGCAAGGGCTACGGCACCGACGTGGTCGCGGTGCTGTGCCACTACGGATTCGTCGTGCGCGGCCTGCAGCGGCTGCAGATCGAGACGCTGGCGGACAACACCGCGATGCTGCGCTCCGCCGAGCGCAACGGCTTCGTCCGCGAGGGCGTGCTGCGCTCCTCGGCCTGGGTACTGGGCGAGTTCCTCGACGAGGTGCTGCTCGGGCTCCTCGTCAAGGACTGGGAGCCGGACTCGAAGCGCTAGTCGCCGCGCGACACCTGAGGGCGGGGGCGTGGAGCCGACAGGGACGGCCGAGGCTGGGCCGACGACGTGCCAGGCTCACGACGAGTACGCCGAGCTCGGCCGCACGGGGTGTCCGCCCCGGGTCGGTCCGTGAAAGCGGCTCGGGGGCTACACCTGCGCGCGTTCACGAACCGCCGTATCCGCGGCGTCCAGGGCCAGGGACCACGCGTATCCGGTCTCGTAGGCCGGGACCGGGGCCGGGGCCGGGGCGGTGACGCCGTGGAGGATCTTCACGCCCGCCGTCCTGAGCGTTTCCAGGGAGCGGTCGAAGGCCGGGTGCGCCGCGAGCGGGGCGGTGAGGCAGGGCACGGCGACCGTGGGGGTGCGGTGTCCGAGGGCTTCGGCGGCCAGGCCCACGACAAACTTGCCCGTCAGGCCGAGCGCCCACTCGTTGATGGAGTTGAACGTGGCCGGGGCGAAAAGGATCACGTCCGCCGCGGGCCATGTCTCCGGCTCGCCGGGCAGGCCGTATTCGAAGCGCACGGGGTGGCCGGTGAGGACGGCGAGGCCGTCGAGGGAGGGCTGGAGCCATCGGGCCGCGGTGGGGGTCAGGCCGAGGCACACGTCCCATCCACGGGCCTGGGCGTCCTCGATCACCTTGGCGACGTCGAAGACCGGCGGCGCGGCCGAGCAGAACAGATACAGGTTCCTCGTCATTGCTTCATGATCACACGACGTCACCCCCTCCCGGCCGGGAGTGGGGGGCGGTTCGGACGGCGTGGGCGAGATCGGCCGGATTCGAACCGGCGTCCTCCCGAGTTATGGGCCCGGGCGCGACGACCTCTGCGCTACGACCTCGCCGGTTCGGCATCGTAGGCCAGAGGCGGGGCCACGACGCGGATAGTCGGCCGAGCCCGCTCCGCCTCGGCCCGCCTCCCCCGCCTCAGCCCGCGGTGACCTTGGCCGCGAACGCGTCGAGGTTGGCCGACATGCGGGCCAGGCGCTCGTGCAGCGTCAGGGTTTCCTCGTGGCGTCCGGAGCGCAGCTTGGGCCGGCGCTTGCCGCGTACGTAGAGGGGGCAGGCGAGGTCCGCGCAGATGTAGCTGCCGACCGTGTTGCCCTCGCGGCCGCGGGCGCCGGCCAGGCGCGCGGCGAACAGGGTGACCCCGGAGGAGGCGTGGCCGGTCAGGCAGATTTGGCAGAGGCTGGACTTGACCGCGCTGGTACGGGCGGTGGAGGGCACCCGCAGGGAGATCCCGAGGGGGCCCTGCGGCCGCGGCAGTACGAGATGGGCTCGCAGCGGCGCTCCCGGGTCCACCCAGCCGAGGAAGTCCAGGTCTTCCCAGGGTAGTTCGGCGAAGTCGAGCGGCAGCCGGAGCCGCGCCGCCTCTCCTTTGGTGCAGTTCACGAAGGATGAGCGGATCTGTTTCTCACTGAGCGGTTCCACGGACATCGACCCTATGCCCGGCCGGAAATGCCCGCACCTCAATTAACGCGCCTCTGTGCGCCCCTCTCGCACCGATCGAATTTCGCCAGACTGGGGGCTCCTGTTTATGGGGCGGTTCACCCCGGCGAGTGCGACTACGCAGGGGTGATGATTGAACACGGTGGGTATCACAACAACCCGTAACACCGGTAAGAGCCCTGAGAGGGGAACCCATGGCGTGGTATCCGGGCGCGACACGCATGGAGTTACAGCCAGAGTCGGACGCCCAGCCGGCGATCCGTCCCACACAGTTCATCCTTCACAGCATCGCCGCTCCGTGGACGGCACGCAGAATGTACGAATACTGGCGCGATTCATCCAATCTGGAAAGTCATTTCGGACTCGGGTACGCGGGTGATCTCGCCCAGTACATCGGAACCGAGACCCGTGCCGACGCCAACTACCAGGCGAACCGGCGTCCCGACGGAACGGGTGCGGTGTCGATCGAGACGGCTTCCAATCTCAAGCACACCGACCCGTGGACCGATCAGCAGGTGGAAAAGCTGATCCGGCTCGGGGTGTGGCTGCACCAGCGGCACGGCATCCCCCTGCGCGTGTGCCGGACGGCTTCGGACCCCGGTTACGGGTACCACCGGCTGCACTCCGCCTGGGCGGTCTCCGGTACGGCGTGTCCCGGTGACGCACGGGTCCGGCAGTTCAAGAACGTCGTCTTCCCGGGGATCGTGGCCCGGGCCAGTGGTCAGTCACAGGAGGACCCCATGCCGACAGTGATCAACGAGTCCAGCGCGGGCGGCCCCGCCCTGGAGGCGGGCAAGTACAAACAGCTGGCGATGGCGAACGACGCCGCGCTGCTCCAGGGGCCGTGCAGCTACTCCGTCACCGCGTACGCCACGGTCAAGGGCCAGGCCGGTACGCGCGTCACGATGCGCTTCCAGGACTACCGGCTGAGCACCAAGCACCGGTCCCTGGATCTGCCCATCGACTGTGGTCAGATCGGCGCGGACGGGTTGCTGAACGTCGCGGTCACCCGCAACGGCGTCCTGGACTCCGGGGAGGTCCTTCGGGTGGAGATCATCGCCGACCGGGCGGCGCGGGTCGACCACCGCGTGCTGCGGGCACTGCGCTGGGCCGCCTGATCCGGGCGGCGACACGGCGGCGCGGAGCACGCCGAGGGGCGGCCCACCCTTCCGGTGGACCGCCCCTCCTCTGTGTGCCCGGCCCTGCCGGGTACGGGTGTCCCGTACCCGGCGGCCGTGACCCGCGTCAGACCTTGAGGGTCTTGATGGCGGTCGGCGCGTGGGCGGGCTCGGTCGCGAGCTCCTCGAACTCGGTGACGTCGCTCATGTCGACCGTCTTGCTCATGGCGATGTTGGTGACACGCTCCAGGATGGCCTCGACGACGACCGGGACCCGGTACTCGACGGCCAGCTTCTTGGCCTCTTCGAGCGCCTCGCCGAGCTTGTTGGGGTCCTCGACCCGGATCGCCTTGACACCGAGGCCCTCGGCGACCTTGACGTGGTCGACGCCGTAGACGCCGATCTCCGGCGTGTTGATGTTCTCGAACTCGAGGTTGACCTCGAAGTTGATGCCGAGGCCGCCCTGCGCCTGCCGGATCAGGCCCAGGTAGGCGTTGTTCACCAGGACGTGGACGTAGGGGACCTTGTGCTGGGCGGCGACCGCCAGCTCCTCGATCATGAACTGGAAGTCGTAGTCGCCGGAGAGGGCGACGACCGGGGTCTCCGGGTCGGCGGTGGCGGCACCGATGGCGGCCGGGATGGTCCAGCCGAGCGGGCCGGCCTGGCCGCAGTTGATCCAGTGGCGCGGCTTGTAGACGTGCAGGAACTGCGCGGCCGCGATCTGCGAGAGACCGATGGTGGTGACGTAACGGGTCTCCGGGCCGAAGGCCTTGTTCATCTCCTCGTAGACGCGCTGCGGCTTCATCGGGATGTTGTCGAAGTGCGTGCGGCGCTGCAGGGTGGCTTTGCGCTCCTGCGTGGAGGCGGCCCAGGCGGAGAAGTCCGGCAGCTTGCCGGCGGCCTTCCACTCCTTCGCGATCTGGACGAAGAGTTCCAGCGCGACCTTGGCGTCGGAGGCGATGCCGTAGTCGGGGGCGAAGATCTTGCCGAGCTGGGTGGGCTCGATGTCGACGTGGACGAAGGTGCGGCCCTTGGTGTACGCGTCGAGGTTGTAGCCCGTGTGGCGGTTGGCCCAGCGGTTGCCGATGCCGAGGACGAAGTCCGACTCGAGGAACGTCGCGTTGCCGTAGCGGTGCGCCGTCTGGACGCCGACCATGCCGGCGGCGAGCTCGTGGTCGTCCGGGATGGTGCCCCAGCCCATGAGGGTGGAGATGACCGGGACGTTGGTCAGTTCGGCGAACTCGACCAGCAGGTCGGTGGCGTCGGCGTTGATGATGCCGCCGCCGGCGACGATCAGCGGACGCTCGGACTCCAGGAGGAGGTTCAGGGCCTTCTCGGCCTGGGCGCGGGTCGCGGACGGCTTGTAGACCGGCAGCGGCTCGTAGGTCTCCGGGTCGAACTCGATCTCGGTGAGCTGGACGTCGATCGGCAGGTCGATGAGGACCGGGCCGGGGCGGCCGGAACGCATCAGGTGGAAGGCCTGCTGGAAGACGCCGGGGACCTGCGCGGCCTCCAGGACGGTCGTCGCGGCCTTGGTGACGGGCTTGGCGATCTGGGCGATGTCGACGGCCTGGAAGTCCTCCTTGTGGAGCTTCGAGACCGGCGCCTGGCCGGTGATGCAGAGGATCGGGATCGAGTCGGCGATCGCGGAGTACAGGCCGGTGATCATGTCGGTGCCGGCGGGGCCGGAGGTGCCGATGCAGACACCGATGTTGCCCGCCTTGGCGCGGGTGTAGCCCTCGGCCATGTGCGAGGCGCCCTCGACGTGGCGGGCGAGGGTGTGGCTGATGCCGCCGACGTTCTTGAGCTCCCGGTAGAAGGGGTTGATCGCCGCGCCGGGCACACCGAACGCGTTGGTGACGCCTTCGCGCTTGAGGATCTCAACGGCCGCTGCGGCGGCGGTCATACGAGGCATGGGAGTGCTCCTGCTCGGCCTGGCGGATCCGGGCTCTGTCGCGCCACCTGAGAGCTTCGATCCGTGCTGCGGATACTGCGACCCCGGAACTTTCCGGGATGTGGAAGTTTTGTTCTACTATACGGAAACAATCTAAAGTCCCTGGCTGGCGCCGTCAAGGGATGGCCGAACTCCCTCCCCAAGTGCTCGCGCTTGGTGGACGATGGGTCACGGAACGAAGGGGGCCCTCGATGGGAGAGAACGCGCCGGTCCGCTGCCCGGCCTGCCGCCGCGCGCACGCCTACACACCGCCGGTCTTCCCGTGCGCGTGCGGCGCACCGGTCGCCCCACCCCTGGTCAGGGGCGCCCCGGCCGAACCGATCACCCATCGCACCTGGAACGAGGAGTGGGTCACCGTCCTGTGCCGGGCGTGCGGCCGCCAGGACCAGTGGCCCCAGCCGGAGCTCGGCTGCCCGTGCGGGACGGTGCTGCGCATTCCGGTCAAGCCGGTGACCGCCTCCGCTCCCCCGGCCGGTGGCTCGGGGCCTTCTCCGGGGACCACGGCCGCGACGACGGGTGTGTCGACCGTCCGCGCACCGGCTCACCTCCCGCCGCCGCCGACCGCCGCCGCGCCACGCCCCTCCTTCAACCCGGTGACCATCCGCACAACCCGTGACGCGGTCACCGCGGCCGCCCTCTATCTGCGCTGGCTGGGCTTCCGGGACCTGGTACGGCCCGAGGAGCGCTCCTCGTCCGGCATCGACCTGCGCGGTCCCGGCCTGATCGCCCAGGTGGACCCGACGACCCGGCCGGTGTCCCTGCGGGCCGTCGAGTGTCTGTGGCTCCACGGTCTGACGACACCCGCCGTGAGCGTCTTCTTCTCCCTCGCCGGGTACGAGGAGAGGGCGCGTGCCCGCGCCGACCAGCTGGGCCTGCCGCTGTTCGTCATGGACCTCACGGGCAGTCCGCAACCGGTGAACAGCCCGGCCGACGAACTCGTCGCGCGCGGCGCCTGACCCCTCCGCACCCGGCGCCCGCCCCCGCCGCGCCTGACGCCTCCGCGCCCGGCCCCTCGGCGTGCGGTGCCGGACTCCTTTCGGCGCGCCGCCCGGCGCCTCGGCGTGCGGTGCCCGGGCCCCTCCCGGCGCGGCGCGCGGCACCGGGCGCGCCGGGCGCCGCCCACGCCGGGCAATCCACACCGACAACCTCAAATCAAGCTCTGAATGAGACAGTTACGGCTTGAACGACCACCTTCGCCGGGAACATCCGAAGGGGGAGGTGGGTGGGATGCCGGCTGACATCGGGTGGACCGGCCCGTACGGGGCACCGGAGCTGACGCCGCAGGAGGTGGCATTCCTGCGTGGCGGCCGGCGCGCGGCCGTCACGGTGGCGCTGGTCGCGCTGCACCTGGTGGGGGCCGTGGACGCGGGCCGGGCGGGGACCGTACGGCGGGACGGGCCGGTCCGCGACACCCTCGATCCGCTCCAGCTGGCCACCCACCGGTCGCTGCACCGCCCGCTGGGAGTGCGGGCGCTGGCGGCCCGGCCGGCGGTCCGGCGGGCGGCCGACTCCGTACAGGAGGACCTGACGCTGATCGGGATGGTGCGACCGGCCGGGCGGTGGGGGCCGGCGCGGGTGCTGCGGTCCGCCGTACCGGGGGCACCGCGGCGGACCCGCGCCGCACGCCGCCTGCTGGCCTCGCTGCGCGCCCGGCACCCGCTGCCGGCCTCGCGCCGGGTCTGCCGACCCGAGCAGGTCCTCATGCTGGTGGCACTGCACGGCGACGAGGCGCTGAAGCTGCTGGTCCCGCACTTCGCCCGGAACGGCGGCCTGCTGGCGGGCGGTGGAGGCGGTCCCGGCCGGGTGGCGGACACGGCGGCGCGGGAACTCGACGGCGACTGGAGCGGCCCCTGACCGGTGCCCGCCGCACGCGTCGTCGACCCGGCGGCGACGGCGCCCGGCCGAGGCCCGTCGGCGACCGTCAGGGACGTCCGGCGGAACTCTCCGTGCCCGCGTAGGTGTCGCGCAGCTCGACCTTGCGGACCTTGCCGGTGACGGTCATCGGAAAGGCGTCCAGGACCTCCACCCCGCGCGGGATCTTGTAGTGCGCGAGCCGTTCGCGGCAGTACGCGGTGATCTCCTCCAGGGTCGGCGGGTCGGCCGGGTCACGGGGGATGACACAGGCGAGGATCTCCTCGCCGTACCGCTCGTCCGGGACGCCCACCACCTGGACGTCGGCGACCTTGGGGTGGCCGTGGAGGAACTCCTCGATCTCCCGCGGATAGACGTTCTCGCCACCCCGGATGATCATGTCCTTGATGCGGCCGACGATCTGGACGTACCCGTCCTCGCGGATCAGCGCGAGGTCACCGGTGTGCATCCAGCGGCCGGCGTCGATCGCCTCGGCGGTCTGCTCGGGCTCGTCCCAGTACCCCAGCATCACGCTGTAGCCGCGGGTGCACAGCTCGCCCGCCTCGCCACGCGGCAGGGTGACACCGGTGGCCGGATCGATCACCTTCACCTCGACGTGCGGCATGACCCGGCCGACCGTGCCCGTGCGCCGCTCCAGGTCGTCGTCGCGGCGGGTCTGGGTGGAGACCGGGGAGGTCTCCGTCATGCCGTAGCAGATCGACACCTCCGCCATGTGCATCTCGGTGACGACGCGTTTCATCACCTCCACCGGGCAGGGCGATCCGGCCATGATCCCGGTGCGGAGGGAGGAGAGATCGTAGGACGCGAAGGCGGGGAGGTTCAGCTCGGCGATGAACATCGTCGGTACGCCGTACAGGGAGGTGCAGCGCTCCTCCTCGACGGCGCGCAGGGTGGCGGCCGGCTCGAAGGAAGGGGCGGGAATCACGATGCAGGCGCCGTGCGAGGTGGCCGCGAGGTTTCCCATGACCATGCCGAAGCAGTGGTAGAAGGGGACCGGCAGACAGATGCGGTCCTGCTCGGTGTAGCCGAGCATCTCCCCCACGAAGTAACCGTTGTTGAGGATGTTGTGGTGGGAGAGAGTGGCTCCCTTGGGGAAGCCGGTGGTGCCGGAGGTGTACTGGATGTTGATCGGGTCGTCGCAGGACAACTGCGCTTCGCGGGCGGCCAGTTCGTCGTCGCCGACGGTCCTCGCTGCGTCCAGGAGCGGGTCCCACGAACCGTCCTCGATGTAGTGGACGGCCCGCAGCCGCGGGGAGTCCGCACGCACCGAGTCGACCATGGCCCGGTAGTCGCTGGTCTTGTGGGTCTGGGAGGCCACCAGCACGCTGACCCCGGCCTGGTTCAGGACGTAGGCGAGCTCGTGGGCCCGGTAGGCGGGGTTGATGTTGACCAGGACGGCCCCGATGCGGGCGGTGGCGTACTGGATCAGCACCCACTCGGCGCAGTTGACGGCCCAGATGCCGACGCGGTCGCCCTTGGCGACGCCCGAGCCGAGCAGCCCGCGCGCCAGCTGGTCGACCGCGGCACCGAACTCGGCGTACGTCCAGCGTCCGCCGCCGGCCAGGTCGACCAGCGCCTCGCGGTCGGGGTGCGCCGCGACGGCCCGGTCCAGGTTGCGGCCGATGGTGTCGCCGAGCAGCGGTGTGGTGTCCGTGCCGTGCGTGTAGGAGAGCCCGGGCGCGTGGGCCGTCGCCGGGCCGCCGTGCTGTTCCGAGATCATCGCAAGTCCCCCTCGTGGTATTCGGCGGCCGACCCGGCCGCCGTGTGTTCCCGCAGCTCGATTCTGCGGATCTTGCCGGAGACGGTCTTCGGCAGCTCGGCGAACTCGATCCGCCGCACGCGTTTGTACGGGGCGAGGACGGCGCGCGAGTGTGCGAACAGCAGTTTCGCCGTCTCCGGCCCGGGCTCCCAGCCGTCGGCCAGCACGATGTACGCCTTCGGGACCGCGAGCCGCACCGGGTCGGGCGCGGGTACGACCGCCGCCTCGGCGACGGCCTCGTGCTCCAGCAGCGCGCTCTCCAGCTCGAACGGGGAGATCTTGTAGTCGGACGCCTTGAAGACGTCGTCGCTCCGCCCGATGTACGTCAGATAGCCCTCCGCGTCCCGGGCGCCGATGTCGCCCGTGCGGTAGTAGCCGTCGGCCATCGCCTCGGCCGTGCGCTCCGGGTCGCCGTGGTATCCGGTCATCACGCCCACCGGTTCGGCGGACAGGTCGAGCGCGATCTCCCCCTCGGCCGCGCCGGGCTTTCCCGTCACCGGGTCCAGCAGCTCGACCGTGAAGCCGGGGCTCGGCCGGCCCATGGAACCGGCCTTGAGCAGCTGCCCGGGGCTGTTGGAGACCTGGACGGCCGTCTCGGTCTGCCCGAATCCGTCCCGGACGGTCACGCCCCACGCGCGCCGCACCGTCTCGATGACCTCGGGGTTCAGCGGCTCGCCCGCCGCGACGGCTTCCCTCGGCGGTGTGCGCAGTGCGCTCAGGTCCGCCTGGATCAGCATCCGCCAGACGGTCGGCGGCGCGCAGAAGCTGGTGACGCCGTTGCGGTCCATCTCGGCCATGAGGCGGGCGGCGTCGAACCGCGTGTAGTTGTGGATGAAGACGGTCGCCTCGGCGTTCCAGGGGGCGAAGAGGTTGGACCAGGCGTGCTTGGCCCAGCCGGGCGAGGAGATGTTGAGGTGGACGTCGCCGGGGCGCAGCCCGATCCAGTACATCGTCGCCAAGTGGCCGACCGGGTAGGAGACATGGGTGTGCTCGACGAGCTTGGGGCGGGCTGTGGTGCCGGAGGTGAAGTACAGCATCAGGGTGTCGTCGGCGTGGGTGTCGTCGGTGGGCACGAACGGCTCGCAGGCCCCGTGGGCGTCCTCGTAGGCGATCCAGTGCGGCACGCGGGCACCGACGGCGATCGGCGTGTAGTCACCCGGCACGGCGTCGAACTTGGAGGTGTCCTCGGCCCGTACGATCACATGGCGGGCCCGGCCGCGCTCGATCCGGTCGGCGAGGTCGGCGGGGCCGAGCAGCGGTGTCGCGGGGATGACGACGGCGCGCAGCTTCATCGCGGCGAGCGCGGTCTCCCACAGTTCGACCTGGTTGCCGAGCATGACGACGATGCGGTCACCGGGCCGGACACCGAGACCACGCAGCCAGTTGGCCACCCGGTCGGAGCGGGTACGCATGTCCGCGAAGCTGACCCGGGTCTCGGAGCCGTCCTCCTCCACGATGTGCAGGGCGGTCGCCCCGTTGCCCTCGGCGATGACGTCGAACCAGTCCAGCGCCCAGTTGAACCGGTCGAGCCGGGGCCAGGCGAAGCCCTCGTAGGCCGTCTCGTAGTCCTCCCGGTGCTGCAGCAGGAAGTCCCGGGCGGCCCGGAACCTCTCCGTGGCGCCGCGTTCCGACATGTGTCCTCCTCATTGCGGGACCGGTCACCGCCATCGTGTAATCGGTGACCCAGGTCTCACTACCCCCGGACGGGGGTGAAGGAGCGATGCGTTGCCCGAGTGGAGTGAAGCGGCGGAGTTGAGGAGCGCGCTGGTGCGCCTGCGCCGCACCACCGGGCTCGACGTGGCGTTCGGCGGGCTGCTCGGCGATCCGCGGCAGATGCGCATCGCCGAGCTGGACGGCACGCTCTCGGAGGTGTTGCGCGGTCTTGCGATCAGCGCCGGGAGCGGCCTGGGCGGCAAGTCCATCGCCCTGTCGCGGCCGTGTGCGGTGACCGACTACCGCACGGCGCGCCACATCAGCCACGAGTACGACGGGCCGGTGTCGGCGGAGGGGCTGCGATCGGTGCTGGCGGTGCCCGTGGTGGTACGGCGCCGGGTGCGGGCGGTGCTGTACGGGGCGCTGCGCCGGCCGCTGCCCCTCGGTGACCGGGTCTTCGACGCGGCGGTGGCCGCGGCGCGGGACGTGGAGCAGGCGCTGGTGGTGCGGGACGAGGCGCGGCGGCTGCTGGGCGCCCTGGGGGTCCGGGAGCACGGCACCGGACAGGGCCCGGCAGTCGGCTCCGGGCCGGGCGGGGCGTTGCGCGCGAAGCCCGGCGGGGAGCCCGGCGTGGGGCCGGCCGCGTGGGAGACGGTTCGGGAGGCGCACGGCGAGCTGCGGGCGCTGGCACCTCGGATTCCGGACCCGGCGCTGCGCGAGGAGTTGCTGGCGGTGTGCGGCCGTATCGCGGCGGCGTCCGCGCCGGTGCCGGGCGAGGTTGGACGAACGGCCCCCGTCGTCTCGCTGGCGCCGCGCGAACTCGACGTACTGGCCGCGGTCTCCGCGGGGGCGACGAACGCCGCGGCCGCCGAACGGATGGGGGTGCGGCCGGAGACGGTGAAGGGCTATCTGCGCTCGGCCATGCGCAAGCTGGGGGCGCACAGCCGTCTGGAGGCGGTGGTCGCCGCGCGGCGTGCGGGGCTGCTGCCGTGACCGTGCCGGCGCGACCGCACCGGCACGATCGCAGCGAGTGCGCGCCGGGCCCGGTGCGCGCCAGACCCGCCCGCGCTCACTCGTCGCGCGCCACCCGGCCCGCAGGCTGCGGCTGTCCGGGCGGGGTCTGGGGCCCCAGCCTGCGACGAACGCTCTGCTGTCACAGGAATCCGAAGCACTCTCCCCGCCGCTGCGCCACCCGGCCGCACTCATCCCGCCGCGCGCCGACCCGGCCCCGCTCGCCCCGTCGTGCGCCGACCCGGCCCCGTTCGCCCCGTCGTGCTCACCCGGAGAAGACGCCGAACCGCACGTCGTACGCCGTCGTGTTGGTCATCGAGACCAGTGTCCGCTCGGCCTCCTCCGTCAGGGCGGCGCGGTCCTGACGGGTCAGCCTCTGACCGTCGAAGGGCTGCACGGTGAGGGTGGCCGTCCCCTCCCTGGTCTCGTCGAGCCGCCAGATCCCGGCGAGGAAGCCGTCGACCAGGAAAGTGCAGTACGCCTGGTTGCCCTTCCAGGTGCGGTCCTTGTACTCCTTCGGCACGACGCGTGTGCGGTCGGCGTGCGAGAGCAGCAGGTTGTCGAACTCGGGCAGGAAGCGCGGTGGTGCGGGGGTGTCCGCGTCGGGCCGGGGCGCGTCGGGGAGGTCGAAGAGTTCCGCACCGTTCTCGTCCCGGAAGGTGAGCAGTTCCGGCCGGAGTCGCTCGAACGCCTCGCGCAGCCTCGTGAGACCGGACCAGGTCTGCATGTCCTTGACCGATGCGGGGCCGAAGGCGGCGAGATAGCGCCGTACGGTCGCGTCGGGGGTGTCCGTCGGCCGTGCGCTCCGGCCCAGCCAGGCCTCGGCCGTGGTGAGGGTGACCTGGCCGCTGCGCCCCCACAGGCCGCGCGGGGTGACCTGGACCAGCGGGAGGAGGCAGCGGGCGGCGACGGTCAGGGCGAGCGGGTCGGCTTGAGGCCACTCGTTCAGCAGCGTCTCCCGGATCTCTTTCGGCGTACGCGGCCGCTCCTCCACGAGGTCCCGGGCGAGGGCGGCCAGCCGCTCCAGGTCGACGCCGACGAGTCCCTTGCGGAACAGCCTCACCTCGCGGTCGCGGGCGGCCTGGACGAGGGGACGCAGGGTGAGCACGTCGTCCGCGGTGTGCGTGTGGATGGTGGAGCGCATGGTGACGATCCGGGCCACTTCGCGGGCCTCCATCAGCCCGGACAGCTCCTCGGGGCGGAAGTCTTCGAGGCGGGCGGCGAGGGCGTAGTACGGCGGTTTGGTGTTCTGCGCCTGGAGGCCGACCAGGTGTTCGACCGCGTACCGCGCGGACAGCGGGGTGCGCCGCAGCAGGAGCTGCCGCTCCAGCGTGGCACGGTTGAGGGCGCGGGTGGAGAGGACGGGTTGGGTCGTCTTGGAGGCCATGTCCGGCACGCTACTCCGACTTGCGGACACCTTCTGTCCGCAAGGGCGCTGCGCACGCCATGCCCGGGCAAACCGGGGCGTATATCCTGCCCGCACGGACGGACGGCACGGACCGCGGCACCGGCGGACGGCACCGACGCCGCGGCACGGGAGGTGGACGCCGATGAGCCTGCCCTCGAAGCGGCACAACTGGCGCCGCAAGACCGCTCCGGACGACACCCCGCAGGCTCCCCCGGCCCTGCCCGGCGACCATGTCAGCGTGGTCCAGGCGTCCCTCTACCGCGACGGCCACAAGGTGTCCTCCCCCGCCACGCTCGCGGAGACGTTCCGCCGGCTGCGCGACGAGCGGGAAGGCATGGCCTGGATCGGCCTCCACCGTCCGTCCGGGGCCGAACTGCTCAGCCTGGCCGCCGAGTTCGACCTCCACGAACTGGCCGTCGAGGACGCGATGGAGGCCCACCAGCGCCCCAAGCTGGAGCGGTACGGCGACACGCTCTTCGTGGTCCTGCGCGCGGCCCGCTACCTCGACGCACAGGAGGAGGTCGACTTCGGCGAACTCCACGTCTTCATCGGCCCGGACTTCCTGATCACGGTCCGCCACGGCGACGCTCCGGACCTCTCGGCGGTCCGCCGCCGCATGGAAGAGACCCCCGAACTCCTCGCTCTCGGACCGGAGGCGGTGCTGTACGCGATCCTGGACGCGGTCGTCGACGGGTACGCCCCCGTCGTCGCCGGGGTGCAGAACGACATCGACGAGATCGAGACCGAGGTCTTCCGCGGCGACCCGGCGGTCTCGCGCCGCATCTACGAACTCTCCCGCGAAATGGTCGAGTTCCAGCGCGCCACGCGCCCCCTGGTGGGCATCCTCCACTCCCTGATGGCCGGCTTCGCCAAGTACGGCACGGACGAGGAACTCCAGCGCTACCTCCGTGATGTCGCGGACCACGTCACGCACATCAGCGAACGCGTGGACGGGTTCCGCCAGGCCCTCGCCGAGATCCTCACGGTCAACGCGACGCTGGTGACCCAGCAGCAGAACGCGGAGATGCGGGCCCTGGCGGAGGCGGGTTTCGAGCAGAACGAGGAGATCAAGAAGATCTCGTCGTGGGCGGCGATCCTGTTCGCGCCGACACTGGTGGGAACCATCTACGGGATGAACTTCGAGGACATGCCCGAACTGAAGTGGGCAGGCGGCTACCCCTTCGCGATCCTGCTGATGGCAGTGGTGTGTACGAGCCTGTATGTGATCTTCAAGAAGCGGGACTGGCTGTAGCAGATCACCCCCGACTCCTGATCGACCTGGCATCAGCGCATCCCCGTGCACGAAGGCGTGGCCGGCGCGCACCGCTCACCGTCCGGCCGGTCATGACGATGCATCAGCAGGAAGGAGGAGGCGACGAAGACGGTCCTGTCCGCCGCCGGCCTCGCCCCCGACGACGCGCTTCGGGTCTGGGTACTCGTCCACGAGCAGCCGGACGGCACCTGGGGCGCGGGCGGCCCTGGTCCATCAGCTGCGGCACCTGCGACCACTGCCGCGCCGGACTGACCGCACACTGCGGATCGGTCCCGCACATGGCCATGTACGGAGCTCCGATCGGCGGCAGTCGGGGCGGCCTCTTCTCGGACCCGGTGCGCGTCCCGTACGCCGACGCCATGCTGGTGCCCCCTGCCCGCCGGCCTCGACCCCGTCGCCATGGCTTCCGCGGGCGAGAACTGGTCCCTGTCCTGGCGCCTGGTCGCACCCCACCTCAAGGCCCGTCCCGGCGCCCGCGTTCTCATCGTGGCCCGGGGCAGCGTCGGGCTGTACGTGTGCGACATCGCCCGCGCCCTCGGCGCCTCCGACGTCCTCTACGTCGACCACGACCCCGAACACCGCACGCCCGCCCACAGCTTCGGCGCCCGCACCGCCGACACGCTCGAACCCGGAGGCGAGCAGACCCACAGGTCCGCCCGCCTCCCCCAGCGATCCGTGCAAGTCGGCGCGTTGAGGGCGACGACTTCAAGAGGATCTCGTGCGGGCGGCCATCGTGTTCGCGCCCACGCCGGCGGGGACCATCCACGGCATGGACTTCGACGCGGTGGCAGAGCGGGTTGTTCGCTCACATCAGCGTCGCCACCGCCGCCACCAGCACGGCGACGCGACCGGCCACGAAGCGGATGAGCCGGGTGAATCGTTCCGGCTTCACCGTGGCACCGGTTCCGCTCCCCGGGTGGCGCGGGGGGAACGAGGACAGCCACAGCGCGGCGGTCAGCAGGAGGAGTCCCAGACCCCATGTCTCCGGGGGGACCGCCAGCCAGGCACCGAGGCGCCAGGTCAGTGCGAGCATGCCGATCCCGAAGAGCGCGTCGACGGCCAGGGGTGTCCGCCAGGGCCGGTCGGGTCGCCGCCGCGTCGCCGACCACAGGGCCGGGAGGCCGGCACACAGGCTGAAGCCCACGGTCAGCGGGCCTTTCCAGGTGCCGTACGGCTGGCCTCCCGCAGGCTCGTCGAGCCCCAGGAGACGCCTTCCGACGGCGTCCACCGATGTGTCGGTGTTCGACAGGACGACCACTCCCCGGCCCGTGCTGCGGTCCAGGCCGATGAACGAAGTGAAGCCACCGGTCTCTCCGTCGTGCCAGAGCACATCGCGGCCCTCGGCCCGGCTGATGTTCCAGCCCAGTCCGACATGGTCCGTCGGCCCGATGGCGTGCAGCGGGCGGGTGGCTTGCGCCGCCCCGGGGGCGGTTCCGGCGCTGACGGCGCGGAGGAAGAGAGCGAGGTCGGCGCTTGTCGACCAGACGTCGCCCGCGGGCGTGAACCCCGACGCCGTCCAGTGATCCATGGCGGGGCCGGTGCCCTTCATACCGTCGGCACTGTTGCGGGGGATGTCGTCGGCTCCGTGGACGATACCGGTGTTCTTCATTCCGAGAGCGTCGAAGATCTCCTCTTCGAGCAGCTTCTCGTACGGTGCTCCGACCGCCCGCGCGGCGGTCTGTCCCGCCAGGGCCACGCCCAGGTTGGAGTACACGTAGGTGCCCGGTGTGCCGAGGGAGGCGTTGGCCGCGGCGGAGAAGACGTCCCGCTCGGTGAAGCCGTGGTAGGGATCGCGGCCGAGCAGGCGCAGTTCCAGATCCCTGAGGCCGGTGCCCGGGCCCGCGGGCATCGGGCCGAGACCGGAACGGTGCGTGAGCAGGTCCGTCAGCGTCGTGGATGCCAGCGCGGGGTCGGAGAACGTCGTCCGCGGGAGCAACTCCCCCAGCGGCTTACGGATGTTCAGCCGGCCCTGGTCCGCCAGCGAGGAGAGGAGCATGCCCGTCATGGGCTTCCCGATCGACCCCACCTCGAACACCGTGGTGCGGTCGACCGTCGGGTGCTCGCGATTGCCGGAGTCGCCCAGACCGGCATAGGTCGTGCGGCCGTGGTCCACGAACGCGACCGAAAGGCCCCGGAATCCCTCGGTGTCGCCCACGGCCGCGCGCACCCGCGCGGCCAGCACCGGGTCCCCCGTCGTGGCCTTGCCCAGCCGGGGCGGCTGGGGGAGGCAGGTGAACCAGGTGGTGACTGTCATCGCCACCAGGCACAGGGCCAGAGCCACGCGCCGTGCCCTGCGCTTCGGCTCCGGGCACCTCGTGCCGCGGGCCCAGAGGGGGCCGAGCATGCTTGCCTCTCCTTGATGCCGGCTCAGGTCGTCGCCGAGCGCACTTTCCGGTACCGCCGGAAGAACGCCCGGATACGGCGATAGTGGTCGTCCCCCATGATCAGGAGCTCGATACCGATCATGGTCAGTGAGAAGGTGATGAGGCCGGCCATGTGGACCGCGATCCCCAGGTGCAGCAGCACGCCGCCGGCGACCGCGAAGGGCCGCAGGGAGCGGTTGAGCAGGAGGAATGTGAAAGCCAGTTGGAAGAAGACCGTTCCGTAGGTCATGAGGACCACCAGGAAGGCGTTCTCGTAGAGGATGTCGTTCACGCCGGGCCAGCCGAACTCGTTGACCCGGAGGATGTAGTAGAGCGCCGTCCCGTCCTGCCAGTGCTGGCCCTGCACCTTGTACATGCCCGACACCAGGTAGACGGTGCAGACCTGGAGGGTGACGGCGAGGAGTCCGGCGTGGTGGAGGAGCGATCCGATCCGGTGGCGCACGGCTTCGGTGTCCACGGCGGGTGACTTCCCCTCGGCGCGTTTCCTCGCGTCCAGGGAGAGCCGTGCACCGGAATCCACGAAGATCATGAACACCAGGACGATGGAGGTGACGTTGTCACCGCCGTCCATCAGCATGGGGTTCCTCTGGTACAGCGACCAGAGGAACACGTAGTGGACGACCGTCATGACGCGGGTACGCCAGCCCAGGGCGAACAACAGGGCCGCGAGCATACCCACGTGGAAGACGAGTTCGAACCAGATCTCGGACCTGCTGAGCGAGTACAGCGAGAACGAGCCGCCCTGGTCGGGGTCGACGAAGTTCTGCCACGGCCAGACGCCTTCCGGGCCCCAGAGGTACCCGCGGTCGAGGTAGTCCCGCACATAGAAGTAGAGCCCGACCGATCCGAGCGTGATGCGCGTGAGGGCCGCTCCGATGAGCGCACGGCGCGTGCTGGAGTACTCGTCCAGCCTCGTGTAGAAGGCATTTCGGGCCCACTGCACGGCCGATGACATATCCGCTTTCAACTGGTTCATGATCACTTGGTGACCTTCACCGGCTTCATCCAAGCCAGGTCGTAGTAGGTGACTTTCCCTTTGGCCTCGCGGACGTGCCGCTGCGAGAAGCGCGGGTACTCGTTGGAGACGACGCGTATCTGGATCTCCTCGACCGCATTGCCCCAGCGGGTTCGCGCCTCCGCGGTCGCGAGGGCCCGGGCGAAGCGCGTGGCGTTCTCGTAGGCGCTCTTCTCGGCCGAGCTGAGCGGCGGGTCCGCCGTGTCCGGCTTGCCCTTGGCAGGACCGCCCGGCTGCTCGCCGTCCTTCTGGTCACGGAGTTTCTGCAGCAGGGGGTCGGGCCACGATTCGAGCTGGGCCTTCACTCCGGTGGGCAGGCGGTCGACCCGGGACGGCCACATCCGCTGGCTGTGGACCTTGGTGACGTGCGGTGTCGTGACATCGACCCATTCGGTGACCCGGACGCCCCCCTCGGCCCGGATCCTGGAACGCACGAGGATTCCCGAGTCCGTGTCGACCGGGTCCGGGGCGAAGAGATGCCAGTCCTGGCTGAAGTGCGGCGACATGTAGCCGATGACCACTTCATCGAGATCTTTTTTGACGGGATTGAATGGAGTGTTGTAGAGCGCGGTCATGACGAAGTGAAATGCCAGTACCGCAGAGATCCCCGCACCGGCCAGCACAACGGGTATTCGGCGCGATCCGCGCCAGGCCTGCAAAGGCCGGGGGTCACTCATTTCTTCCAATTCCGTTCGTCCTCAGGTCTTTGAATGCCGCCGGTGCGGGGGCGCTCACGCACCCCCGCACCGGCCCTGCGCGATTAGTCGAACGCGCGGTCGAGGTCGATCTCGACGTCATTCGTCACGGGCGCTCCACCCCGCATGAAGTAGCCCTTCGGCGCCTTGCCGAAGTTCTTCTTCGCGTGCGCCGTCGCAACCTCGTAAGCGGCGCTGCCGATGAAGGAGCCCGCGGCCTTCTTCATGATCGAGCCCCATGCCGCGCGGGGGGCGGCCGCCACCTTCTGGTCCGGGCCCGCCGCAGCGGCCTGGAAAGCGACGGCAGTCGTCTCCTCGGCCGGAGTGACGGAATTCTTTGCCGAGGCGTTCGTGGCCACGGCCACGGTGGCGACGGCGGCGACGACACCCGCCGCGACAAAAGACTTGGTTCGCTTCATTCTATTTTCCCCATGCTTCGACACTGCGGTCCGTGAACGCAGTGAGAGTTTTTCACCCACATCTTGCTGGGCGATGAATAGAAAGATACAGGCCGGTCGGGATTTCGCCAGTCCGCACTCTGAGACGCGCATCACGCCGGCTCCCGCCGGTATTCAGGCATGCGGAAAGGACCTCACCCGCGGCGAAAACGGCGGAAGAGGCTCATGAAATCAACGGCGAGCAGCGGAAAACACAACGCTTTTCCGGGCCCCGGGGCGGAATGAAAGCGGAAGACCTCGCCGGCCCTCGGTGCCGGTGCCGGCGACCCGTGGGCCGACGACACCGGTGTGGCGCGGTCCGCGCGTCCGGTGTGGGTCATGACATCGGCGGCTCGTGCTGCCGCACGAGGCGGAGCGGTTCGGCGTGCCGGACCCGGTCAGCGAGGTCCGGGGCCCCCGGAACCCGGGCGACGGCCGGAAGGCCCCCGGCTCAGGCGAACACGGACGACCGTGAGTCCTTCGGAGCGCTCGCCCCGGCGGCCGGATCGGCCGTTCCCGGGGAGCGCCACGGCACGACTGAGCAAATGGACTGGGCCAACGTCCCGGGACGGGCGGAAGCGCCTCGCGCGGCCGGGGCCGGGCAGGCGGAAACGGTCGCCGTGGCGACGCGGATGTACTGGTGGTTCAACTGAACGTTCCCTGTCACAAAGGCAGGGGGCAGCCTTGTGTTCGGCTGTACGTGAGTACGCGTGGTCAGCGCGCACAATTCCCCGTTGCGGCTTGCAGAGCGTCGTTGGTCTGGCGACGCCTGCAGCACGTTACCCCAGCCACCCACGCGGTGATCAACAGTTGACCGCTGTGCGCTCCGTCACCCGGCCACGCCAAGTCGGTCCCGGCGCACCCCGCTTGAGGAGCGGTCACCGCAGGTGGGGGCGCGAGACCGGGTCGACGGAGCACTGACCGATCACGTGTATGGTCTCGACTCGGACGCCGTCTGACGGAGCTGTGCCGACTCGGCCACGCGGGCTCGTCGCCCCCTCGCGGCCCAGACGCTGTCGCCCCGCGCAACAGACGCGGCGCAGATACGAGAACACCTTGAGGCGGAGAGATTCATGGCGGAAGTCCGTACCGAAGAGCGCCGGTCATCACGTGCTCCCCTGCGGCTCGGTGGGCTTGTGGGGGTGGCCTGGTTCACGTTCCTGACGTTCTCGGACCCGGACCGGCCGCTCTGGCTCCGGGTCGGCTACGCCCTCACCGCTCTCGCCTTCGCGGCGGGGACGACCGCCGAACTCGTGACGGCCGCAAAGCACCGGTCGCGGGCGAAGAAGCGCGACTGACCACGACATCGCCCTCCCCCGCACGGCGGAGAACTCCGGGCGCGGCGCCCTCCCGGCGGACGATGTGCGCATGGGGCTCGCATTGAGATCGTTCTCCCGCGACCCGACGCAAAGGAGAGCACCATGAAGGTCGGCATGATGGCCAGCCACTATCCGCACCCCGCCCACCGCGAGGAGTTCATCTCCCGGGTCCATCGAGTCGCGGAGGAGTTCCGGCGCACACCGGGGTGCCTGTCGGCCGACTGCTGGCTGTCCGGCGACGGCGAAGCGGTGGTGTCGATCGTGCAGTGGGAATCCGAGGACGCCCTCGCCGCGTCGCTGGCCGCGATGATGGACGCCGATGTCGACGTGGCCTACGACGAACGCGAGTCACGTCCCCGTGAGATCGTCCGGCTCGTGGCCGCCTGACCCGGCCCACCCGCCTCGCGGCACGCCCCGGCCGCGCGGGGAAAACGGCGGAGGGCCAGCAGGGCCGACCGCTGGGATGTGCGGATGCGACGTGACCAGTCGCGGACCGTGGACCGTGGGCGCTACGAACGCGTCGTGACACCCTGGGAGTCGGAGGCGTGGCGGACGGCCGCCCTCGGATGGATCGAGGAGGTCCTGGCGGCGCGCGGGCTGCGCGGCACGGGGCCGCGGCACGCGCGGCTGCGGCCGTGGTCCCCGCTGGTACGGACGCCCGTCGACGAGCACGACGCCGTGTGGTTCAGGGCCGGCCCTCCGGCCAGCGCCTTCGGGGGGCGGCTCCCGGCGGCGGCGCGCCGGGTGCCCGATCAGATGGTGCGACCGCTCGCGGTCGACCCCGGCCGGCCGCTCCGGTGGCCGCCCCGCTGAACGCATTCCGGGGCCGGTGGACTTCGGGCCGCCGTCAGCCGGTGACCAGTTCGCCCACCAGCCTGGTCGCCACGGGTACCGGGACGTCGTGACGGGCCGCCGCGCGGAGGAGCGCGCCGCCGATCGCGTCCAGTTCCAGCGGGCGGGCGGCCTCCGCGTCGCGCTGCATGGACGACTTGGCGGCGGGCGGGAACGCGTCGAACATCGCGAGTACACCGGCGGGTTCGGTGGGGGCGCCGCAGGCCGTGGCGACCGCCGCCGTCTCCGCGGCGAGCGCGCGCAGTTCGTCCCGCCGTCCGGCCCGCACCTCGCCGATGGTGAGGCGGTACCGGGTGGTGAGCAGCGCGAAGGGGGCGAGGAAGACGAGCTTGGCCCACAGCAGCGCGGTCTCGTCCCCGGCGGCCCGGGCCCGCACACCGGCCGCGGCGAACATCGCTACCAGCGGGGCGAGCCGGTCCGGCGGGCCGGCCAGGTCGATCTCGGTGAACGGGCCGGCGTGCTCGACGACTCCCGGCGCGACGCGGGTCGACTCCACCCGGATGACGCCCGGTGCGACCCGCTGGGAGCCATAGCGTTCGCGCAGCGCGTCGGGGTGCTCGATGCCGTTGAGCAGTGGCACCACGAGCGCGTCGCCCAGGACGCCGGGTGGCACGCGCTCCAGCGCCGTGGGGAGGGCGGTGTGCTTCACGGTGACGAGACACACGTCGACCGGCTCGCGGAGCTCGGTGTCCGCCTCGACCCGGGCGGTGAAGTCACCGAACTGGGCACTGCGCACGCGGATGCCGTCCCGGCGCAGGGCCCGGGCGGTCGCGTCGCCCGCGACGCAGATCACCCGGTGTCCTGCCCGGGACAGCAGGGCCGCGAGCAGGCCGCCGACGCCTCCTGGGCCGAGGACCGCCACGGTCCGGGGCGGAGTGGCGAGGACGCCGGAGCAGTCCTGCCGGGCGGCCGGGCTCAGCAGCGGGCCGAGGCGGGTGAACAGCGCGTGGAGGCCTGGTCCGCAGGTGCGCCTGAACTCCGGGTCGACGCGTGCGATGTCGAGTTCGTTGGCTGCGGTCAGTTCGGCGATGTCCCGTCGCGCACGCAGGCCGGGGGTGAGGGCGCGGCCGGTGAACCGGTCGCGGAAGGACGCGTCGGGGTCGGCGAGCGCGGGGTAGGCGGTGGTCCTGTCGAGGCTCGCGTACAGATGGACGACGGCCTCGGCCTCGGCGCCGATCGCCGCCGCCAGTTCGTCGCGGCGGCCGAGGGGCAGCAGGGCGGTGGGGAAGCCGTCGGTGCCGTAGAAGGCGTGGCTCAGTCCGGCGAGTCGCAGGGCCGGCCGGGCGCCCCACGCGGCGAGCTGCTGCTGTACGCGCCGCAGATGCGCGAGCAGGGTGCCCCCGGGGTGGTCGAGTTCCTCCGCGCCGAGTTCGCGCAGGAGCGCGACGACCCGGGCAGTGGCGTCGGTGTCGGTGTCGGAGTCGGTGGCCATGACAGGCTCGGGGAGCATGGCGGTCTCGGTGATCACGGGGGTCTCGGCGTCGGTGGCGCCGGGCACTTCGGACACGGGCTGGTCTCCCTTTCGGCACACGGCGGGTCGGCACCCGCCCGCGCCTCGCGAAGACGCGGGCGGGTTGCCGCCCTGGGGCCCTGCGGGTGATCTTCGATCACGCCCGCATTCAAGTCAATCCTCAGATTTCCTTGCCAACACCCAAGCGCTACCTTGGGGTTCATGACACTTGACGATCTCCGTGTGTTCGTGGCGGTCTGCAGGGCCGGGAGCCTGAGCGCCGTCGCCCGGGAGCTCGCGTGCACCCAGTCCGCGGTGAGCCAGCATGTGAAGCGGCTGGAGCGGGAGACCGGTGTGACGCTGCTGGAGCGCCGCCCGCGCGGTGTCGTACCCACGTCGGCGGGGCGCATCCTGTACGCGGCCGCCGCGGACGGCATGGCCGGGCTCGATCTCGCACTGCGCCGCTTGCAGGACGTGGTGCGCGGTGAGGCCGGTTCGGTCCGGGTCACGACGGGCGGCACGACGGTGCGGCATTTCATGGCGGAGGCCGTCGTGGCCTTCCGGACGCGCTACCCGGACGTGAGCCTGGAGTTCCGGACGGCGAGTTCGAGCCGCAGTTGTTTCGACGCGCTCGCCGCCAACGACCTCGATCTCGCGTGGATCACCATCGGCGAGCCGGTGCGCGGCATCGAGCAGCGTCCCGTCGTCGAACTGCCCTGGGTGCTGGCCGTCCGGGCCGACGACCCGCTCGCCGGCCGGGACCGTGTCGAGGCGGCCGAGCTCGCGGGGATCCGGCACATCCGGCTGCCGGAGAACTCCGCCTCGCGGGCCCATCTGGACGCGGCGTGGGCGGCGTTGGGGATCCAGGTCGACTCCGACACCGGCGTCGCCGACTGGGACACCGCCGTTCTGCTGGCCGAACTGGGGCTGGGCCAGGCCGTCGTGCCGTCACCGCCGGGCGGTTACGTCGCCGCTGCTGACCGGAGCGTGGCGTTCGTGCCCATCCCGGATCTGCCCGCGCTGGCGGTGGGCTGGGCGGTGCGCCGCTGGGACGCCCTCACCCCGCCGGCCCGCACGTTCGCCGACACCGTCAGCCTGCACTGCGCGGGGCGGCGGCCACGGCCGGCAGACTGAGGGATGTGTCAGGGCTTGTCGACGCCGACGAGTTCGAGTTCGCCCGTGCCGCCCTTGACCGTTTCCGCGCGGATGAGGCCGATGCCCTTGGCGTAGTACTTGTGCTCGGCCACGTCCGGTTCGAGCGGGGTGTCGTCCTCGGTCTTGAGGACACCGGTGAAGGAGCCGTAGGGCACGGTGACCTTCTCGGTCGTGCTCAGCACCTCGCCCCGGTCCTCCGCGACCCCCTCGTCGTACTCCTGCCGGTAGGTGTCGCCCACCTGGGGGTTCGCCTTCATCGCGATTCCGGGCTCGGCTCCGTCCTTGCCCGCCTCCCAGGAGCCCTCGGTACTGACCACCTTGCCGTTCTCGAGTTCCCTGCTGTCCTCCCCGAAGTACCAGACGTTGCCCTGCCGGTCCTGGGCGAACCAGTCGTAGGTGTCCTCGACGACCTGGCCGTTCTCGGTGACGGTGTCCCGTACGACGGTCGTCCGCACACCGAGGATCTCCTTGGTGCGGCGGGTCACCTCGACGACGACGCCCTCCTCGCCGTCCTCGGTGGTCCCTTCGTAACGGAACCTGGTGCCGGGGACGAGCGGCATGTACGGGTTGTCGATCCGGGTGACGAAGTCGGCCGGGTTCACGGCCGTGCCCGTCGGCGAGGGCGCCGCGGCGGGTGCCGCACGGCCGGCGGACGCGCGGTCGGCACCACAGCCGGCGGTCGTGCCCGCGAGGAGCAGCGCCACGGCCGCGAGCGGGACGCCGCGGCGTCCGGGTGTCCGCATCACGGTTCCTCCGGGGTCAGGGCCGGGCCTGGGAGATGTTGACCATCCAGGCGATGCCGAACCTGTCCACGCACATCCCGAACTCGTCGCCCCACATCTGGGTCTCCAGCGGCACGGTCACGGTGCCGCCGTCGCACAGGCGCTCCCAGTAGCCGCGCAGGGCACCGGCGTCGTCGCCGCTGACGCTGACCGCGATGTTGTTGCCGGGGTTGTGGTCCGACCCGGGCGGGGTGTCGGCACCCATGAGCGTGAAACCGTCGTCCGTCTCCAGCATGCCGTGCATGATCTTGTCGCCGGCGCCGGGAGGCGGGCCGCCTTCCCCGCCTCCGATGTCGGCGTAGGTGTTGAGGTCGAGGTTTCCGCCGAAGACGCTCCGGTAGAACTCCATGGCCTGGCGCGCGTTGCCGTCGAAGCTGATGTACGGGTTGAGACGAGAAGCCATGACATGCCCCTTTCGTGACGGGTAAATCCTCGCAGAGCTGGGGCGGACCGCAACGCCGGTGCGGCAGTCGTGGGCGGGCCCCTCGGCGCACCGGGGTCCGACTCTCGGCCATGGGTGGCTGATTTGTTGTGCACGGACCGGTGCGCGGGGAGGTGCGGGCCGGTACGGTCCGCACCATGGACGACTTCGCGTTGCCCACCGGCACCGACTCGTGTACACCGCCCGACCCGTTCGTGCAGCGCCGGTTGGCCGCCTACGACGCGGCCGCCGACGCCGGCATCTCCTGGGCCCTCAGCGAGCGGCCGCCACTCCAGGCCGAGGTGCGGATCGCCCGGGAACTGCACCAGGACATCCAGGCGGCACAAGCCGCTTGGCGTGTCCCGGCCGCGCCCGGCGACCACGCGCCGCCGCTGGTACGGCAGTTGCACAGCCTGCTCCGCATCAGCCATCTGATACCGGCCCTCATCGACACGGACGGCGGCCAGGAACTCGACGCCGATCTGGTCCAGGCGCTGCGCACGGCGGCGCTGATGTGCAGTGGCTTCGGCCGGCCGCTGTCCGAACTGGAGGCCTCGGCCCCCGAGGACGAGGCCGCCACCGACTCCCTGCGGGCCGCGTCGCGGCACGCCCTGACCGCCCTGCTGGTGCTCGACAAACAACTGCTGGCCAAGATCGCCCACCGGGGAGGCCCCTGCTGACCGGCCGCCGGGTGCGGGCCGCACACCGGCGGAGTCCGCGACGGGCCGGGAGCGGTTGCGTACGCTGGGAACGAGGCGTCCCGGCACCGCGAGACGCCCCGCACCGGCTCGGGAGGCACGCCATGGCCCGCGCTCAGCGCTTCCACCTCGACCAGGAGGGGCATTCCATCACCGTCCAGCTCGGCCGGCCCGCGAGCGGGATCGAGGTCCTGGTGGACGGCAAGGTGGTCGCCTACCGGCACGGGCCCGCCAAGGGGGTGACGGCGCTGGACGCGGAGCTGCCCGGCGATCCGCCACGGCCCGTCCGCGTCCTGG
This sequence comes from Streptomyces sp. STAM6, assembly GCF_054963715.1. Taxonomy (NCBI): domain Bacteria; kingdom Bacillati; phylum Actinomycetota; class Actinomycetes; order Kitasatosporales; family Streptomycetaceae; genus Streptomyces; species Streptomyces sp. STAM6. Next base: position 26,601 of record NZ_JBUEFZ010000038.1, read on the forward strand.
TCGAGGACATGGGCGGGGTCCCGTTCTGCGCCGTGGAGACGGGGGGCGCCCGCTATCTGATGCCACAGGTGCCGCTGGCGGGTACCGGCGAGCCGCCGCGGTACCGCACGTCGTCACGGCTGCTGCGGAGGCGTCTGCGCAGGCTGCGCAGGGCCGTGCACCGGCTCCGTACGGAGCGCCACCACCCGACCTGAGGCCGGCCCGACGGGCTCACACCGCGGGGCCGGCCAGGTGCCGCCCGGGCCGGTGGCGGATACGGGCGGCCAGCACGGCGACGTCGTCCTCGGCCCGCTCGGCGTCCAGCCGCTCCAGGACCTCGTCGAGCAGCTCCCGTACGCCCGCGCCGGGCGTCAGGCGCAGCCCGGCGAGCCGCGCCAGGGAGGTGTCGATGTCCTCGTCGCGGCGTTCCACCAGGCCGTCGGTGAACAGCAGCAGGGTCTCCTCGGGGGCGAGGGTGCGGGTCATCGGCTCGTAGCCGCCCACACCGGTGCCGAGCGGGGGACCGACGGGCAGGTCGAGCAGTTGGCCCGGGCCGTCGTCGGTGAAGACGGCGGGAGGCAGGTGCCCGGCGGCGGCGAAGGCGGCGACACCACGCGCCGGGTCGACCCGGACGAGCAGGCAGGTGGCCGGGCGGCGGTTGCCGTCCTCGGCGACGGCGGCGTCGAGCTGGCGCAGCACCCGGTGCGGCGGCAGGTCGGTGGAGGCCACGTAGCGGAGCATGGACCGGTAGGCGTTCATGTCGACGGCGGCGTCGAGGCCGTGTCCCATGACGTCACCCATGACGAGCAGGGTGCGTCCGTAGTGCAGCCGCACGGTCTCGAACCAGTCGCCTCCCACCAGGCTGCCGCCGCCGGCGGGCAGATAGCGGGTGGCCAGGTCCAGGTTGGGGTGGGGGCGGCCGGGTTCGGCGAGCAGCGCCCGCTGCAGGTTGAGCGCGGTGCGGCGGGTGGCGTCATGGACCCCGGCGTGGCCGAGGTGCACGGCGGCGAGCCGGGCCGCGTGACGCAGGACGGCCGCCTCGGGGCCGGTGAAGGGGCTGCCCGTACGGACGGCGCGCACTTGTCCGTACCTCAGGCCGTGGGCGAGCAGTGGCACGGTCACGGTGCCGCCGCCGGACGGCGGCATGTCGAGCAGGTCGCCCCGTCCGGCGGTGGCGGCCCGGGTGACCTGCGGCGGTGGTCCGGGCGTCGGCCCGCCACGTACCGCGCCGCCCGCGCCCCGTCCCGCACGGCCAGGTCCCGCCCCGACCCGTCCCGCGCCACCCGGCTCCGCGCCGCCCGCGTCCCCGGGCCCGGACACCTCCGCGCCGCCCGGCTCCGCGCCGCCCGCGTCCCCGGGCCCGGAGCCGGACACCTCCGCGCCGCCCGCCCGGGTGGCCCCGGGCAGCAGGTCGACCGCCACCGCGTCGCACCGCAGCTCGCGCAGCGCGTAGCCGGCCAGCTCGGCGCAGGTGGTCCGCTCGTCGAGGGTGGTGCCGATGGTCTCCACGGCGCGCTCCAGCGCCGCCGCCAGGCCTCCGCCCGCTGGGGCGGGGCCGTCGCCGCCGTGCACGGGCTCCCTGTGCCGGCTCACCGGTGCCACCGCGCCGTGTCAGCCGTCGGCCGACTCGGCCTCGTGGATCGCCCAGGCGGCGTTCACCAGTCCGATGTGGCTGAAGGCCTGCGGGAAGTTGCCGAGCAGTTCGCCGGATTCGGGGTCGACCTCCTCGGCGAGAAGGCCGACGTCGTTGGCACAGCGGGCGGCGCGCTCGAAGACCTCGCGGGCGGCGCGGGTGTCGCCCGCGAGGGCGAGGGCGTGGGCCAGCCAGAAGGTGCACAGCAGGAAGCTGCCCTCGTGGCCGGCCAGACCGTCGTCGCTGCCGGCCGGATAGCGGTGGACGAGCCCGTCACGGCCCGTGAGCCCGGCGCGTACCGCGTCGATCGTCGCGCGCATGCGCGGCTCGTCGGCGGGGGCGAACCCCACGATCGGCATCATCAGCACCGACGCGTCGAGAGTGTCGGAGCCGAACGCCTGGGTGTAGGCGCCGGCGGTGCCGCTCCAGCCCCGCTCCTCGATCGCGTCGCGGATCCGGTCCCGGGCCTGGGCCCATCGCGGGACCCGGTCGGCGGCGCCGAGGTCGTCGGCGAGGGCCAGGGCACGGTCGACGGCGAGCCAGCACATGAGCTTGGAGTAGACGAAGTGCCGTGGTTCGCCGCGCACTTCCCAGATCCCGCTGTCGCGTTCCCGCCAGTGCGCGGCGGCCGCGTCGGCGCAGTCGGCCAGGAACCGGCGGGTGGGGGTGTCGAGCCCGCCGAGCTGCTCGCGGAGCCGGTACGCGGCGTCGAGCAGCTCGCCGTACACGTCGAGCTGGCGCTGGCGCCAGGCGTCGTTGCCGACGCGGACCGGCCGGCTGCCGCGCCATCCGGGCAGGTGGGACAGGACGCGTTCGGTGAGGTCCCGTTCGCCGTGGATGCCGAACATGATCTGCATGGACGCGTCGTGCCGGGGGTCGCCGGCGGCGGCCTGGGCCATCCAGCCGAAGAACGCCTCGGCCTCGTCGGGACAGGCCGCCACCCACAGCGCGTCCAGGGTGAAGGACGCGTCACGCACCCAGGCGTAGCGGTAGTCCCAGTTCCGTTCACCGCCGACGGTCTCGGGGAGGGAGGTGGTGGGGGCGGCGACGATGGCGCCGGTCGGCTGGAAGGTGAGGCCCTGCAGCACCCGGCCGCTGTGGCGGACCTGTTCGGCCCAGGGGCCCCGGTAGTTTTGGTGGAGCCGCGACCAGGAGCGCCACCCGTGGAGGGTGTCCTCCAGATGGGTGAGGATCACCTCCCGGTCCGGCAGTGCCGGTCTGCCACCGGCCGGGGCGTGCTGGAGGGCGAAGGCCGTTCGCTCGCCGGCCCGCAGCCGGATCCGGCCGCGGGCCAGATCGGTGATCTCCAGCGGCACGGCGGTGGACAGGGCGAGCGTGTCGGGGCCGCCGTGGCACCGGAGCCCGCCGTCGACGGGGATGAGCAGCGGCCTGATCAGGCCGTACTCGGGCCGGGGGGCGAACTCGACGGACAGCTCCGCCGTCCCCGCCACGCACTCGGCGACGCGCAGCAGCAGGTGCGGGGCGCGCCGGCCGAGCTCGTGGCCCCGCTCGTCGAGGCCGGTGGCGAGGGCGTCGGTGAGAGTGACCGTGCCGGTGCCGGTGCGGAACTCGGTGCGCAGGACGAGGGTGCTGTCGAGATAGCTCCGCCGCGCCGTGTACGCGCCGGCCGGCCGGATCGACCAGTGGCCCGCCTCCGCCCCGAGCAGCCGTCCGAAGACGGCGCGGGCGTCGTAGTGGGGGAAGCAGAGCCAGTCGACGGAGCCGTCCGGACCGACCAGCGCGGCGGTCTGGCAGTCGGAGAGCAGGGCGTAGTCCGAGATCGGACGGTCGCTCGTGCCGGTCACCCCTTCATCGTCCCCCGATCCACCGGCCGCCGCCCGGTCGCGGAGCCCGGCGCCCGGGGCGCGCACCGGAACCGGGGGCACACCGGCACGCAGGGGTGTCAGGGCGTGTTGCGGAAGTGGCGTCGTCCGCCCGGAGGGGCGGGGCCGGGGGCGTCCGGTGCGTGCGAGCGCAAGGCGGAGGGTGGGGGTACCTCCCGCGCCGCCAGGCGCAGGGGGAGAGAGCGCGGCGGGCTGCGCCGACGACCGACAGCGCCGCGAGCGAGCGTGACAGACGCCGCCGCCCGGCGGGACTTACGAAACCCGCCCTAGAAGCGGGGGTGGGCCCCGCCCTAGAAGCGGGCGTGGGCCGTGATGTCCGCGTCGAACTGCTCGATCATCGCCGGGGTGACGGTCGGCCGGCACTGGGCGACGGCCGCGAGGTAGTCCTCGGTGCTCGCGCCGGCCGCCCGGTCGCCGCCGCCGACGCGTCCCAGGTCGCGCTCGAAGGCGCTCTGGGCGGCGATGCGGGCGGCATGTTCGATGTCGGCGGGGGTGAACAGGTCGCTCGCCGCGACCAGGACGTCGACGTCGACGTCGCCGCGGCCGTCGGTGTAGCGGGACCAGATGGCGGCTCTCGCCGCCTTGTCGGGGGTGCCGATCGGGATGAGGTAGTCGAACCTGCCGGGGCGCAGGAACGCCGGGTCCAGGGAACGGACGGAGTTGGTGGCGCACACCAGGAGCCGCTCGTCGCCCTCGCGGAAGCGGGGTATCAGCTTGAGCAGTTCGTTGGTGACGCCGTGCATCCCGCCGGGCTGGGCGGGCTCGCCGCGCACCGGGGCGATCTCCTCGACCTCGTCGATGAAGACGAGCACCCGCTCGAGCTCCGAGATGCGGGCGAAGGCGCTGCGCAGCGCCGCCGCCAGATTGCCCTCGTCGGCCAGCCGGGAGGGCAGCAGTTCGACGAAGGGCCAGCCGAGGGTGGAGGCGATGCCCCGGGCGAAGGTCGTCTTGCCGGTGCCCGGCGGGCCGAACAGGGTGATGGCCCGCGGGGGCCGTACGCCGTGCCGGGCGGCGCGCTCCGGCTCGGCGAGCGGCAGGACGATCCGCCGCTCGATGAGGTCCTTCTCGGCCTCCATACCGGCCACCTTGGCCCACAGGTCGGAGGGCAGGAACCGGCCGCCGAGGTCCTCCAGCAGATTGGCCGCCGGTCCGTGCAGCGGCTCGACCTTCTCGAAGTAGGCGACGGCGGGGCGGCGGGTGTAGCCGGCGTTGAGCAGGCCTTCGCCGTGCAGTTCCTCCTCGGGCAGCACATAGGCGATGCGCCCGACGCGCGCGGCGACCAGCCGGCGCTCCAGCTCCACCAGCAGGGCGCTGGCCAGACCCCGGCCGCGCCAGGCCGGGGAGATGGCGATCCGCATCACCCAGGCGCGCTCACCGGCGACGCAGGCGAGCGCCGCGCCGATGGGGACGCCCTGGTGGACGGCGACGACGGCGGGCTGGCGGGAGGTGAGCGCGCCGATGCACTCGGCGAGCGAGAACACCGATTCCTGGCCGAGCTCGGCCGTCGTGTCGATCAGATGGACGACCGCCGCGAGATCACTCTCCCGGTAGTCGTGGATGAGCCAGTTCACCAGTGCGTACCGCCCCTCGTTCCTCGTGTTCCGGCGAGGCTAGGGGCGCCGGAGCACCGGATTCCTGTTCCACCCCGCACAATCCGTGACGGTCGACACGACGTTTCGTCGTATGTACGTACGCTGGTCATACGCACTGTCGACGAACGAACGGGGAAGAAGGAAAGCCTGGAACCCAGAGGGACAGCCGGGACGGTGGTGACACGGTGAGTGAACGGACGGCCGGTGACGAGACGACCCATCGGGCGACCGGTGAGCTGCTGGAAGGGCTGACCGTCGACCGCGGACGGCCCGAGCAGCCCGTGCTCCTGGACGAGGCGGGCAACTCGATTCAGACGTGGCGGGAGAACTACCCCTACGACCGCAAGGTGCGGCGCACCACGTACGAGTGGCACAAGCGGGTGCTCCAGATCGAGCTGCTGAAGCTGCAGCGCTGGGTCAAGGACACCGGGCAGCGGCTGATCGTGGTGTGCGAGGGCCGGGACGCGGCCGGCAAGGGCGGCACGATCCAGCGTTTCACCGAGCGGCTCAACCCCCGTGGCGCGCGGGTGGTGGCGCTGGAGAAGCCCACCGAGCGGGAGGCGAGCCAGTGGTACTTCCAGCGGTACGTGGCGCATCTGCCGGCGGCCGGTGAGATCGTCTTCTTCGACCGGTCCTGGTACAACCGGGCCGGTGTGGAGCGCGTCATGGGCTTCTGCACACAGGAGGAGTACGAACTGTTCCTGCGCCAGTGCCCGGCGTTCGAGCGGATGATCGTCGAGGACGGCATCCTGCTGGTGAAGTTCTGGTTCTCGGTGTCCCGGGCCGAGCAGCGCACCCGGTTCGCCATCCGCCAGGTCGATCCCGTGCGGCAGTGGAAGCTGTCGGCGACGGACCTCGCGTCGCTGGACCGCTGGGACGACTACACCACGGCGAAGGTCGACATGTTCCGGGCCACGGACACCGAGGTCGCGCCGTGGACCGTGGTGAAGAGCAACGACAAGCGGCGCGGCCGGCTGGAGGCCATGCGCAGCCTGCTGTCGCGGTTCGACTACGCCAGCAAGGACACGGAGGCGGTCGGAGAGCCGGATCCGCTGATCGTGGGCGCGGCCGACACCCTGCTGGAGGCGGGCGAGGAGAGCACGGCGGTGCTCTCGCCCACACCGCTGACCCAACGCGGCGGCGGCCCGGGCGACCATCCGGCGCCCGCGCGCTGACCGGGTGTCGTTCCCGCCGCGTGGGTACTCGCGGCGGCAGAAGGGAGTGGCGCGAGAGGGAAAAGGCGCGGAGGTGAGCCCGTGACAGCGACAGCTCAGACGGTGCGGATCGAGGCCGACGGCGTCACGCTGACCGGGGACCTGACGGTGCCGGCCGCGGCGCGCGGGGTGGTGTGCTTCGCGCACGGCAGTGGCAGTTCGCGGCACAGCCCGCGCAACCGCGCGGTGGCCGGGTCCCTGCAGCGGGCCGGTCTGGCCACCCTGCTCATGGACCTGCTGACCGAGGAGGAGGAGCGGCTGGACACCGTCACCGCCGAGCTCCGCTTCGACGTGCCGCTGCTGGCGCGTCGGGTGACGGCAGCCGTCGATCAGCTGGGGCTGATGGCGGAGACCCGGGGCCTTCCGGTGGGGCTGTTCGGGGCGAGCACCGGTGCGGCGGCCGCGCTGGCGGCGGCCGCCGAGCGGCCCGATCCGGTCCGGGCCGTGGTGTCGCGCGGTGGCCGTCCCGACCTGGCGGGTGAGGCCCTCGACCGGGTACGGGCGCCGGTGCTGCTGGTGGTCGGCGGGAACGACCAGGCGGTGATGGGGCTGAACGAGGAAGCGGCCGGCCGGCTGCCGGGCCGGTGCACGCTGCTCGTCGTCCCCGGCGCGACGCACCTGTTCGAGGAGCCCGGCGCGCTGGAGCAGGTGGCCCGGGCCGCCCGGGACTGGTTCCTGCACATGAGCGCGGAGGATTGAGGCGACCACCATGCGTTTCCGTGACCGTGTCGAGGCTGGGCGCGAGCTGGCCGCCCTCCTGGTCGACCTGCGGCGCGACGGGCGGCTCGACCGTCCGCTCGTCCTGGCCCTGCCGCGCGGCGGGGTTCCGGTGGGCAACGAGATCGCGAAGGCACTGCACGCTCCGCTGGACGTGCTGGTCGCCCGCAAGATCGGCGCGCCGTTCAACCCCGAGCTGGGCATCGGCGCCATCGCCGGCGACGGCCCGCCGCTGTACGACGAACGGGCGCTGAGCGTGCTGGATCTGACGGCGGACCGGCTGGGTCCCCAGGTGGCGCGGGAACGGGCCGAGCTGCACCGCCGCGAGGAGCTCTACCGGGGCGGCCGCCCGCCCCCCGACCTGGAGGGCCGGACCGCCGTGCTCGTCGACGACGGCCTGGCGACCGGTGTCACCGCCCGCGCCGCGCTGCGCGCCCTGCGCGGCATGGCGCCGGCCCGCGTGGTGCTCGCGGTGCCGGTCTCCTCGGTGGAGGCGGCCATGGCGCTCTCCGCGGAAACGGACGACTTCGTGTGTCTGTACCAGCCGATGCCGTTCGAGGCGGTGGGCCTCTGGTACGACGACTTCGACCAGGTGAGCGACGACGAGGTGATCCGGATCCTGCGCGCGGCGCACGCCACGCGCTGACGGCCCGGCTCAGGCCCCGCCGTCGAGCGCGGGGATGGGGGTGAGCGGGCGGCGCAGGACGGACTCCACCTCGTCACGGGTGGGCGGCTCGCTGCCGGCGAGGCCGCGCAGGGTGAGGCCGTTCATCGCGACGGCGGCGGCCCGGGCGGTGAGCGCGTCGACGTACGGCGGCAGGGCCTCGACGCTCAGCTCGAGGTACCGGTCGGCGACGGGCCGCAGCGCGGGGCGGCGCAGGGCGGCCACGTACAGCTCGAACTCCATGACCTGCTGGTCACGTGCGGGGCCGAAGCACGCGATCAGCGCGTCGGCGAGGAGGACGACGAGCTGGTCCGGGGTGAGGCGGGGCCGCTGGGCGCCCCAGTCGCGCAGGGAGGCGCCGTAGCGGTCGGCCGAGCGCCGGAGGGCGACCTGGATGAGGTCGTCCTTGGTGGCGAAGTGGTACGTCGGCGCCCCGAGCGGCACCCCGGCCGTCACGCTCCCTCCTGCCGGGCAGTCCGAGCGGACCGCGCCGGACCGGCTCGGCCCGGCGGTTCAGGCGGTCCGCTGTATCGGCCGGTGGCGCCGGCCGCCGGCCGGACCGGTGCCGTCGGGCAGGAGCGACCACCACCACGAGACGCAGGGGATGTCGAGTGGCTCCCGGCTGTCATCGGTGGGCCGGTCGCTGAACACCGAGGGGATCGGGGCGGGGTCGTCCGGGGTGGTGTAGCGGATCGAGCTGACGCCCCAGTCCTGGGCGCCGCGGATGAAGTGCGCGAGGCTCGCCAGGTATTGGCGCAGCTGCGGGCTGCCCTGGTCGGAGAGGTACGCGGTCAGCCGCATGAACAGGCACATCACCCGGTCCCGCTGGGCGATCGCGGTCGTCAGCGCATGCGCGGGGCCGAGGTGGTGGTGCTCCTCCAGCACGCGCAGGACGTTGAGGTAGTAGCCCGTCCCGCTCTTCTCCTTGTGGTACGAGAAGATGTCGTTGTCCCAGGTGATGATGAACGACGCCATTTCGGCCGCCGCGCGCACGGCCGTACGGTCCCGCTCGTGCGGCTGGAGTTCGTAGCCGTAGCCCATTTCGAGCAGCGGCAGCACCACCGACGTGGCCCCGTCGTACAGGCGCATCAGGGTGTAGTCGTTCAGGTCGGGCACGGTGCCGGCGCGGCGGTGGGACGCTTCCCACACCACGGAGAAGAAGTACTCCCGCAGTGCGTCCACCCAGCGGGCCGTCTGGCCCGAGGTGCCGTACCGGCTGACCCGGAGCCGCAGGTCGCGCACGCCCGCGGCCAGTGGGTCGTTCTGCAGCATGGGGACGTCCGGGTTCTGCGCCACCCGCAGCAGCCGGTGCAGCAGGCCCGCCAGATCGCCGGGGCGGTGGCCGAGTTCGCCCTCCTCGCAGTGGCCGTCGTCGACGCCGAAGAGCCAGAGCACGAAATCGGCCAGGAGGGAGACGACTTCGTCCCGTCCCTCGGGGAGGATGCGCGCCGAGAAGGTACCGATGTCCTGGCGCACGAGTCGGGCACGCAGCTCGTCGGACCCGATGCGAAACGTTTCTGCCCATGCGGCCGTCTGCACGTCAATCTGTGCGTGCCGCGGATGGATCGCCGGGGGGATGGGGGAGAAGATCGGCGGAACGACGAGCCCGGGGCCCACTGCGCCCTCCTTCTGGTCACGGGTGCGGCATGTCCACTGTCGGCACGTCACATGCGCCACGTGCACCTCACAGTGATCAACTATTGCGCATAGTAGTGACGAGAATCAGCCGTTCCAATAGGACAATCCCCCAGCTGTGCGGCGTCCCGGGCAGCGTCGGCACCGAGACTGGGAGAGCGACCCCCGCCAAGCGGTACGAACCGGACGACCGTCGACCGCGGCGCCGAGCCGCCCCGGACGACCGTCGACCGCGGCGCCGAGCCGCCCCGTACGGCCGCGCAACAGCCGCTCGCACGCGTCGCCGTCGGCTCACCGGCGGATCGACGGCCGATCGCCGTGCCGCGTCACGGGCGCCAGGGACCCGCGCCCCGCGGCCGGCGCCGGCCGCACGGGTCCGATCTCCTACGACGCCTCCTGCGTCGTGGCGAGGGTCTGGAGATAGCGCATCAGCGTCATCAGGACGTCCCGGCTGGAAGCGCGCTGCCGGGCGTCGCAGGGCACGATCGGGACGGACTCCGGGAGGTCGAGCGCGCCGCGGAGCTCCTCGACGGGGTACGTCGGCGCGTCGGGAAAGGTGTTGACGGCCACGACGAACGGCACGCCGCGCTCCTCCAGACGCCCGATGACGTCGAAGCTGACCTCCAGGCGGCGGGTGTCGACGAGCACCACCGCGCCGAGCGCGCCCTCGAAGAGGCCGCGCCACAGGAACCAGAAGCGCTCCTGGCCCGGCGTGCCGAAGAGGTACAGCACCAGTTCCTCGTTGATGCTGATGCGGCCGAAGTCCATCGCGACGGTGGTCGACGTCTTGCCGCCGACGTGGGAGGTGTCGTCGACGCCGACCCCGGCCTGGGTCATCGTCTCCTCGGTGGTCAGCGGGCGGATCTCGCTTACGGAGCCGACCAGGGTGGTCTTGCCGACACCGAAGCCGCCCACGATCACCACCTTGACGGCGGCGGTGGCCGTCTCCGGCAGCACGTCCTCGCTCCGCGGCCCGCGTGTGACGGCGCTTGCCTGCTCAGAGCCGTTGTAGTCCATCGATCACTGCCTCAATCAAAGCGCGGTCGGGGAGTTGGGCGGGTGGCACGGGCGCTCGGGCGACGACCCGCTTGTCGGCGATGAGATCACCGAGCAGGACGGTGACGACGCTGACCGGAAGGCTCAGGTAGGCGGAGATCTCGGCGACCGACAGCGGTGACTGGCACAGCTGGACGATCGCCGCGTGTTCCGGCTGCATCCCGGGTTTCACCCCGGCCCTGGCCACGATCAGCGTGACCAGGTCGAGAGCGGCGGGCGTGGACACGCCGCTGCGGCCCCCCGTGATGACGTAGAGCCGCTCGGGACTGCCGTCCTCCCAGTCCCCGCCGCTCGGGCGGCTCACCTGGCCTGCCCTCCCCCAGGGGTCTCCTGCCGCGGCGGGCTGCTCAGGTGCGCTCCGATGCGCAGCACGAGGTCGCGCATGCGCTGGCCCATCAGCCCGGCGTCGACGCCCTCGTCGGCGAGCACGGCGAGGTAGGCACCGGCGCCGGCCGCCATCAGATAGAAGAAGCCGCCGTCCATCTCGATGACGACGAGGCGCATCCGGCCGCCGCTGTTGGGGAGTTCGGTGGCGACGGCGCCCGCGAGCGACTGCAGTCCGGCGCAGGCGGCGGCCAGCCGGTCGGCGGTGTCGTCGTCCGTACCGTGCTGGGCCATGCGCAGACCGTCGGCGGAGAGCACCACCACGTGCCGGGTCTGCGGCACGCCTTCCGCGAGGTCCTTGAGCATCCAGTCCATATTGGCCTGCTGCTTGATCATGGCTGAGTGTTCCCCTTGTTCGCGTCGTTGGGCTCCCCGGTCAGGCCGCTCTGGAAGGCGGCCAGCCACATTCCGGGCTGCACCTGAGGTGCGGACTCCTGGTCGGGATCCGCGGTGGTCGTGGGCGACGTCCGGGCTGCGGGCGCGGCCGGCGCGGCGAGCTGCTTGCGGCGCCGCTGCGGCAGCCCGTTCGCGGTCCGCTCGGTCACGACCGGGGCGTGGTCGTCGGCGACCGGGCCGGTGGCGGGACGCTCGGCGGGCGGGGCGGGCGTGACCGGGTGCGTGGGAGCGGCGGCCGGTGCCGGTACGGCCGGTGCGGTCGTGCGGGGTCCGGAGGAGGTGCCGATGCCGTGGGCGATGCCGGTGGCGGCCGCGACGGTGGTGATCAGGTCCTGGGGGACGACGACGACGGCGCGGACACCGCCGTAGGCGGAGGAGCGCAGGGAGACCTGGAAGCCGTACGCCTGGGCCAGCCGGCCCACCACGGCGAGGCCGAGGCGGGGGGTCTCGCCGAGGTCGTTGAGGTCGATGCCCTGCTGGGCCTGGCGGAGCATGCGCTCGGCGCGCTTGCGGGCCTCCTCGCTCATGCTGACGCCGCCGTCCTCGATCTCGACGGCGATGCCGGACTGCACGTCGACGGCGGTCAGATGGACCTTGGTCTGGGGCGGCGAGTAGCGGGTGGCGTTGTCGAGGAGCTCGGCGAGGGCGTGGATGAGGGGCTCGACGGCGGGGCCGGTGACGGCGACCTCGGTGACCGAGTGCAGTTCGACGCGCTGGTAGTCGATGATGCGGGACATGGCGCCGCGCAGCACGCTGTAGAGCGGGACGGACCGGCTCCACTGGCGGCCGGGGCGGGCGCCGCCGAGGACCGCGATGGAGTCGGCGAGCCGGCCGATGAGGGCGGTGCCGTGGTCGATGCGGAGCAGGTCGCCGAAGACGGCGGGGGTGTTGCCGTGCCGGTCCTCCATCTCGCGCAGTTCCTGGGCCTGCTGGTGCACGATGGCCTGAACCCGACGGGCGATGTTCACGAACGCGCGCTGGGCGGACTCGCGCAGGTCCTCCTCGGCGGTGACCGCGTCGACGACGACACGGACGACGGCCCGGTGTTCCTCGGGAGCGGTGAGCGAGCCGAGTACGTCCTCCTGGAACTCGCCGTTGCGCAGCCGGGTGACCGCGTCGGGCAGCAGGGTGCCGGCCAGGTGGGCGGTCTCTGCGTGGCGGCGGGCGAGGGCCGTGTCGCGGGCCGCGAGGGCGGCGCGGAGCTCCTCGATCGCCCGGCCGCGGCGGGCGGTCTCGACGCCCATGGCGGCGAGCGCGACGGCGGCGACGGCCCCGATGGCGCCGACCGGGACCCGCGCGGAGGCGGAGACCAGGAGCACCGCGACAGCCGTGGCGACGGCCGTCAGCACGGCAGGCAGCAGCCACCCGGGCGAGACCTTGGAGCGCGGCCTTCCGCTTACGGGCGACGATTCCTCACGGACCATCTGCACCATCAGAACCCATCGGACGAGTGAAGATCACAAGATGACGCCCGGGAGCATAGCCCGTACGGGTCAAGTGGATTGACGGCGGGTCATGCGATTGGCGGGATCCATACGTTCGTGCGACACCCCCGACACGACCGCCCCGCGGCGGCTGCCCCCGCGAGCGCGTGCTCGCCGGGGCAGCCGGGAAACCCGGCCGGACAACCCGAGGTGTCGGGCGGCTGAGGTGTCAGACGGCGCGCTGGACCACGAAGGGCAGCAGAGCCAGCAGCTCAGCGGCCGGTTCGGGAGCGAGCGGGACGCTGTGGAGACACTCCCGGGCCCGGTCCAGCCGGCGCCGGGCCTCGTCGAGCGCGACCCGGCGGCCCCCGGCCTCCTCGATCAGCTCCGCCGCCCGTCCTGCCTCCTCCTCGTCCAGACCCCTCCCCGGTGTGAGCATTCCGGCCAGCCGGCCGGAGGCCCGAGTACGGGCGGCGAGCGCGGCCACCACGGGCAGCGTCTTCTTGCCCCGCCGCAGGTCGGCCAGGACGGGTTTGCCGGTGGTGGCGGGGTCGCCCCACAGGCCGAGCACGTCGTCCACGGCCTGGAAGGCCACCCCGAGCTGCCGGCCCGCCGTGGACAGGGCCTCGACGGTCGCGGCCGGCGCGCCGGCGAGCAGCGCCCCGAGGGCCGCGGCGCAGCCCAGCAGGGCACCCGTCTTGTGCTCGGCCGTCCGCAGCCAGTCGCCGACGCCGACAGCGCCGGGGCCGGTCCAGGGGCGGCCCTCGAAGAGGAGGTCCTCGGCCTGGCCGTCGACGAGGTCGTTCAGGTCCGCGGAGAGCCGGCGCACGGCCGCCCCGCCGTGCGGGCCCGGGGAGCCGGCGAGGACCTCGATGGCGAGCGCGAAGAGCGCGTCGCCGGCGAGGACGGCCGGGCCGGTGCCGTAGGCCTTCCACACGGCCGGGCGCTGTCTGCGGGTCTCGTCCCCGTCCATGATGTCGTCGTGGAGCAGGGAGAAGGTGTGGATCAGCTCGACGGCGACCGCTCCGTCGACGGCGCACTCCCCCGGTGCCCCGGCCGCCTCGGCGCACAGGACGGCGAGGGCCTGCCGGACGCCCTTGCCGGCCGAGCCGCCGCCGGGGGTCGGTTCGCCGCCGGGCTCGCACCAGCCGAAGGCGTACCCGGCCATTTCGGCGGGCCAGGCGTGGAGCCGGCGGATCCTGGCCCGCAGGGCGGGCTGAACCAGGGCGCGGCAGCGGGCGAGGGTGTCGGCGGGCGACGCGGTCGTGGTCGGCGACGCGGTCCCGGTGGCGGTGGCCGCCGTACCGCCGGGGGCGGGGGACGCGGTGGCGGTGGCGGTGGGGCGGTTCATCACACGGCCTCCCGCACGGGGGCGCCGTCCAAGGGCGTCAGCCCGAGCTCGGCATGGGCCTTGTCGACCATGGCGCGGGCGTGCAGCAGACCGATGCGGTCGAGGACGCCGCGCAGTTCGGCGAGTTCGGCGGCGGTGCGTGCCGGGTCCTCACCGAGGTGGGCGCGCGCCTTCACCGCGCCGAGCCGGGACAGCGCCGTGCCGCGGGGCTCGTCCATCTCCCGGAACTCGGCCAGGGCCTGTTCGTACGTCTCCAGGGCCTCGGCGTACCGGCCGGCCCGGTAGAGCACGTTGGCCCGCATCTTGTGGTTGTAGGCGAGGGCGCTCGACAGGTTCATGTCGCGGCAGCCGGCCTCGGCGCGGCCGAGGAGGTCGAGGGCGCGGGCGGTGTCCCCGTCGCGCACCGAGACGATGTCGGCGAGGCCGCGCAGGGCCCACGCGTGGCCGCGGCGGTCGTCGGCCCCGGCGGCTATCTCCGCGGCCTCCTCGAACAGCTCGTACGCCGTGTCGTAGCGGCCACTGTTGCGGTGCATCTGGGCGATGCCTTCGAGCGCCCACACGGTGTGGCGGGCCTCGCCGCGCTTGCGTGCCTCGGCGAGCAGTTCGTCGTGCAGCGCGCCCACGGCGCGGTAGTCCCCCTGGATACGGCCGGTCTCGGCGAGCCCGGCCAGGGAGTAGCCGTGGGCAACGATGTCACCGCCCCGTTTTCCCATGTCGGCCGCGTACCGCAGCAGCCGGAAGGCCAGGGCGAGGGAGCCGCGCTGCCGGGCGAGGGTGCCTCCGCTCCACAGCGCCCAGGCCATGGCGGGCATGTCCCCGGCCGACCGGGCCGTGCGGTAGCTCGACTTCCACGCCCGGTCGGCCTCCTGAACGTGCCCGAGCCTGCGGTGCGCCTCGGCGAGCGCCAGGGCGGCGCGTGCCGTCTCGCCCGCGTCACCGGCCCGCTCCGCGGCTGCCATCTGCTCGGTCGCCGCGGCGAGGACGTCGGTGAGCGAGGAGTTCACCGACAGCGCGCTGAGCGCCCCCTGGTACTCGGGCGCGAGAGCCTTGCTGAACATAAGTGCCTTTCCCCCAGGGGCGGCCGCGGTCCGTACGGCGTGCGGGCCTTCATCGCGGTGCCCCCTTCTCGTTCGTCTCCATCGGCTGACTGCGCGCGCTGCGGCAGGGAAGAGGATCATCGGATGGGGCAGGTTCCACTTTTCGGCAGACGGAGTTCCGGCGTCAGGATCACC
Source organism: Streptomyces sp. STAM6 (assembly GCF_054963715.1). Taxonomy (NCBI): domain Bacteria; kingdom Bacillati; phylum Actinomycetota; class Actinomycetes; order Kitasatosporales; family Streptomycetaceae; genus Streptomyces; species Streptomyces sp. STAM6. The sequence goes on from NZ_JBUEFZ010000038.1 coordinate 41,722, forward strand.
CGGCGGGAGGTGCCCGGATGACGGCGGCCGGCGTCGCGCCCGCGCTGCGGGCGGTGGACGCGGTGGTGTTCGACACCGACGGGGTGATCGTCGACTCCGCCCGGGTGCACGCCGCGGCGTGGCGGGCGGTGTTCGACGCGTATCTGCGGTCCCGTCCGCCCGCCGACCCGGCGGCGCGGCGGCCGTTCGACGTCCGGGAGGACTACCGGAGGTACGTGGACGGCAGGTCCCGGCTCGACGGTGCCGCCTCTTTCCTCGCCTCGCGGGGCCTCCGGCCGTCGCCGGCCGAGGTCGAGAGGGTCGCCGCGGACAAGGAGCGGCTGTTCACCGAGCGGCTGCGGGGAGAGGGCGTGGACGCCTTCCCGGGGACGGTGCGGCTGCTGCGGGCGCTGCGCCTCGCGGGTACGCCGCTGGCCGCGGCCTCGGCCTCCCGGCACGCCGGGGAGACCCTCGCTCGCGCGGAGGTGCTGGAGCTGTTCGATGTGCTGGTGGACGGCGTCGAGGCGGCGCGGCTCGGCCTGCCGGGCAAGCCCGATCCGGCACTGTTCCTGGAGGCGGCCCGCCGGCTGGGGGTGCCCGCCGGGCGGTGCGCGGTCATGGAGGACGCACTGCCGGGCGTCGAGGCGGGCCGTCGCGGTGGCTTCGGGCTGGTGGTGGGAATCGACCGCGCGGCGACCCCGCCCACCCGTCAGGCACTCCTGCACCACGGCGCCGACCTGGTCGTCCAAGACCCGGGCGAGCTGCTCGCCGCACCCTCCTGAACACACCGCCCCCGGACCGTCGGCCGGTCCGCGTCAGGCGGCGGTCCGGGCCGGCGGGCGCCCGGTCTACGCGGGCCGGTTCCGCGGGCGACTTCGGTCGGCGGACGGCCCGGGTCACCGGACGCCCCCGGGACCGCAGCCACCTCCGGGACAGCGCGTGCCCGGTCGGCAGGCGCGTCCGCTGGGCAGGCGGTCCGGGTCGGCAGGCGCCCGGTCGACGGCCGAGCCGCGGCAGCGGGCGACTACCGGGCCGACCGGCGGGCCGGGCCCACAGGCGGTCCGTGTCAGCGGGCGCCTCCGCGTCAGGCGGGCCGGGCCTGCAGGGCGCCCCGTCGACGTGGGACAGGTGAGCGGCGACTTCGGTCGGTGGATTGGCCGCGTCGGCGGGCGCCCCCGGGACCGCAGCCACCTCCGGGACAGCGGGTGCCCGGTCGACGGGCGGGCTGGGCGGACGGTCCGAGCCGGCAGCCGCCCGGGGCGTCCGGGCGGCGGCGCCTCCGCGTCAGGTGGCGGGCCGGGGCGGCAGGGCGTCCCGTCGACGTGGGTCGGGTCAGCGGCGACTCCGCTGGACAGGGTGTGTCCCGGGCGGGACGGGGCCCGTCAGCGGGCGGGCACGGGGTCGGCGGGCATCCGCTCGGTGGGCGGGTCCGATGGGCGGGCGGGCCGGGTCGGCAGGCGTCGGGGCGGCAGGGGCAGCCGTCGGAACTTGAGTCCGGGCCGACGGGCATCCGGTCGGCGGCAGACCCGGTCCGCGGGCGAGTCCGACGGGCAGACCGTCCGGGACAGCGGGCGGGTACGGGGTCACTGGGGCGGCTCGACGTCGGCGGGCGGGTCCACGGCAGCAGGCGGTCCACGGCACGGGGGCGGCCGCCGCGGGGTCGCGTCAGCGGGGGTGGCCCGGGGCCGGTTGATGGGTCTGGCGCGCGGTGATCTTGCGGCCGGTGACCCGCGTGGGGGTGATCATCACCCAGACGTGGTCGCCGTCCCCGCCGCACCAGGCGGTGCTGTAGGCGTGTGCGTCGAGGTCGCGAACGGTGTCGGGGTCGGTGACGATGCGCGCCGTACCGACGACCAGCACGCTCCAGCCCCGGCAGAGCGCGTCGTCGATGTGGTCCACCTCGAACGCGACCTCGCCGCCCGGCCCGCGGGACGGCAGGGCGTCGGCCGAGGTGCGGAACGCGACCTCGCCGTGGTCGAGGAGGTAGTCGACCGGGAGGATCGCCGGTCCGTCGTGCGTGGTCACCGCGACCCGGCCCACCCCGTGCGTGCCGAGCAGGGTGCGGCATTCGTCGAGGCCGAGGTCGGCCAGCTCCGGGTGGTACGCGGCCTGGCCGGCCCCCGCGGGCAGGTCCGCGGTGCCGCCGGTGAGTTCGATGACGCTGGTCTCCAGGGCGTCGGCGAGCCGCAGCAGGAACCCTATGCCGGGGGTGGCGGTCTGTTCCTCCAGGTACTGGATGTATCCCGGGGCCGAGCCGGCCCGTACGGCGACTTCCTCCCGGGTCAGGCCGAGCTGCTCCCGGCGGGCGGCCACCCGGCGGCCGATGTCGCCCCGCAGTACCTCGTGCGCGGGGGCGCCGGGGCCTTCGAGGAGCCGTTTGTCCGACATGAGGGCACCGTCCTTCCCGTCGAGACGGCGCCTGCCGGCGGGCCCGTCCCGGACGACGTCACGGTGCACCGCGGGGCGGCGGTGCGCTGCGGCGCATTGCGGCGTGCGGTGCCGCACTGCGGCAGGCGGGGTCTTTCTCCACGGTAGCCACCCGGCCCGCGGTCCGCACGCCTCCTCCCCGGCCCGCGGACCGCCGGTGACCGCTCGTGTCCGCACGGGCACCCGCGGGTGTTCGTCAGCGCTCTCCCTCGTCGTCGCCGGACATGGGGGCCACTCCCTTCCCCGGTTCGACGACGTCGCGGCGGCCGGCGTGCTGTGCCCTGTCGACCGCCGTGATCTCCGGGTGGTGGAGGGCGAAGGCGGGTGACTCGGAGCGGATGCGCGGCAGGGCGGTGAAGTTGTGGCGGGGCGGCGGACAGGAGGTGGCCCACTCCAGGGAGCGCCCGTACCCCCAGGGGTCGTCGGTCTCCACGGGTGTACCGTGCCGGGCCGTCTTCCACACGTTGTAGAGGAACGGCAGGGTCGACAGGCCGAGGAGGAAGGACCCGAGCGTGGACAGCGTGTTCAGCGCGGTGAAGCCGTCGGCGCTCAGGTAGTCGGCGTACCGGCGGGGCATTCCTTCGGCGCCCAGCCAGTGCTGGACGAGGAAGGTGAGGTGGAAGCCGGTGAACAGGGTCCAGAAGTGGATCCTGCCGAGCCGTTCGTCGAGCATCCTGCCGGTCATCTTGGGCCACCAGAAATGGAAGCCCGCGAACATCGCGAAGACCACGGTGCCGAAGACGACGTAGTGGAAGTGGCCCACGACGAAGTAGCTGTCGGTGACGTGGAAGTCCATCGGCGGCGAGGCGAGGATGACGCCGGTCAGGCCGCCGAAGAGGAAGGTGACGAGGAACCCCACCGACCACAGCATCGGCGTTTCGAAGGAGATCGAGCCCTTCCACGTCGTGCCGATCCAGTTGAAGAACTTCACCCCGGTCGGCACGGCGATGAGGAAGCTCATGAAGGAGAAGAACGGCAGCAGCACGGCTCCCGTGGCGAACATGTGGTGGGCCCACACCACCGCGGACAGTCCGGTGATGGCGATGGTGGCGCCGACGAGCCCGATGTAGCCGAAGAGCGGTTTGCGGGAGAAGACCGGCAGGATCTCGGTGACCACGCCGAAGAACGGCAGGGCGATGATGTACACCTCGGGATGGCCGAAGAACCAGAACAGGTGCTGCCAGAGCAGCGCGCCCCCGTTGGCCGCGTCGAAGACGTGCGCGCCGAACTGGCGGTCGGCCTCCAGTACGAGGAGGGCGGCGGCGAGGACCGGGAAGGCCATCAGCACCAGGACGGAGGTCAGCAGCACGTTCCAGGTGAAGATCGGCATGCGGAACATCGTCATGCCGGGGGCGCGCATGCAGACGATGGTGGTGATGAAGTTGACCGCGCCGAGGATGGTGCCGAACCCGGAGAGCGCGAGGCCCATGATCCACAGGTCGGCCCCGATGTTGGGGGTGCGCGCCTGGCTGTTGAGCGGGGCGTAGGCCGTCCAGCCGAAGTCGGCCCCGCCGCCGGGGAGCATCAGGCTGACGGCGACCATGATGCCGCCGAACAGGAAGAGCCAGTACGAGAACATGTTCAGTCGCGGGAACGCGACGTCCGGCGAGCCGATCTGGAGCGGCATGACGGCGTTGGTGAAACCGACGAAGGTGGGCGTGGCGAAGAGCAGCAGCATGACGGTGCCGTGCATGGTGAACGCCTGGTTGTACTGCTCACTGGAGATCAACTGCAGGCCGGGCCGTGCCAGTTCGGCGCGCATCACGAGCGCGAGCACGCCGGCGAACAGGAAGAACACGAACGAGGTGACGAGGTAGAGGGTGCCGATCGTCTTGTGGTCGGTGGTGGTCGCCCAGGCCACCAGGACGCGGCTCAGCCGCCGCTCCTTCGCCGGTGCGGGAGCGTCGGGCTCGGTCGATGTCACCATACGAATCCTCGGAAGCGCACGCACGGGCAGAGACGCCAGAACGCTACGCACAGGGCGGCGTGCGGGACGGCTTTGAGTCCGCGCGCTCCAAAGACGTCACTCGTATGACGTCACCCGTACCGGCCGGCATCCGGGGCCCGGGCCGGCCACCGGGTGCGTGCGGGACGGCCCCTGTCAACACCGGGTCATGGCTTCACCATGTCGGCACGGCCACCCCAAAACCCCGAGCACAATGTGCAGTTGTAGAGGGGGCGCGGCGCGTGCCGGGCGCGACGGACATTTGATCTTGTTGAAAGTTAGGCTAGCCTAACTTCCTATGGGGCGGCGGTGGGTACTCCTCACCACGGGCCTCGTGTGCGTGCGCCCCGCGCGCGATCCCTCCGCACCTCCGCAACACGACGAAGGGGCATCTGCCATGCCGCACGGTGCGCTGCGCGCCGAGCTTCTGGAGCGCCAGGAGCGACGCGAATCCTCCGCCCGTACCTACGCCCGCACCCTGCCCGTCGCACCCGTCCACGCCTCGGGCGCGGTCATCACCGGCGCGGACGGCCGCAGTTACCTCGACTGCCTGTCCGGCGCGGGCACCCTCGCGCTGGGGCACAACCATCCCGGGACCGTCGCCGCGCTGCAGGCGGTCCTCGCGTCCGGTGCGCCCCTGCACACCCTGGACATGATCACACCTCAGAAGGACGCCTTCTGCGGCGAGTTGCTGGACCGGCTCCCGGGCGGCCTGCGCGGCGACGCGCGGCTGCACTTCTGCAGCCCGGCCGGTACGGACGCGGTCGAGGCCGCGCTGAAACTGGCCCGGCACACCACGGGGCGGCGCGGCGTCGTGGCCTTCACCGGCGCCTACCACGGGATGACGCTCGGCGCGTCCGCCGTGTCGGGGCCGGCGCGGATGAGCGGCGCGATCGGCGCGGACGGGATCCCGGTGATCCGCGTGCCCTACCCGTCCGGACTGCGCTGCCCGTTCGGGTCCGGCGACGCGGAGCGGTCGGGGCAGCTGTCGGCGCGGCTCCTGGAGAGCCTGATCACCGATCCCAGCAGCGGTGTCGAACTGCCGGCCGCGGTCATCCTCGAAGTGGTGCAGGGCGAGGGCGGGGTGGTCGAGGCCCCGGACGGCTGGCTGCGCGACATCCGCCGGATCACCACCGAACACGGCATCGTGCTCGTCGTCGACGAGGTCCAGACGGGCATCGGCCGCACCGGGCACTTCTGGGCCTGCGAGCGCGCCGGGGTGACCCCGGACGTCCTCGTCATGTCCAAGGCGGTGGGCGGCGGGCTGCCGCTGGCCGTCATCGCCTACCGGCCCGACCTGGACACTTGGCGCCCGGGCCACCACACCGGTACGTTCCGCGGCAACACCCTCGCCATGGTCGCCGGGCTCATCGCCCTGAGGACCGTCGCGGAGGAGAAACTCGACGAACGGGCGGGCAAGTTGGGCGAACGGATGCGCCGGGGGCTGCGCGAGATCGCCGCCGCCCACCCCGTCTTCGGCGAGGTGCGCGGCCGCGGCCTGATGATCGGCGTCGAGCTGGTCGACCCCACGGCCGGCCCCGGCCGCGACGGCGCGCCGCCCGGTGATCCGGCCCTCGCGGCCGCCCTGCGCACGGCCTGTCTGGAGCGCGGGCTGATGCTGGAGCTCGGTGGCCGGGACGACACGGTGCTGCGGCTGCTGCCGCCGCTGGTCCTCACCGACGACCAGGCCGACTCGGCCGTGGAGCGCATCGCGGACGCGCTGGAGGCCGTCTCATGAGCGGCCGGCCCGCGGTGCCCGTGGCGGGCGGGGTCAACGGCCCCGACGAACTGGGCAAGTTGACCGCCGTCGTCCTCGACGCCCTCGCCGAGGGAGCCGCCGACCGGGGCGGCCCGCTGCCCGCCGGCGGTCCTGAAACCGTCACCGAGCGGCTGCGGGCCACCTGCGCTCCGGTCCTGCCGGAGCACGGCACCGGTGCCGAGGAGGCGCTGCGCACCGTCGTACGGGCGGTGGCCGAGGGTGCCGCCGACCCGTCGGACCCGTCGTGCGTGGCCCACCTGCACTGCCCGCCGCTGGCCGTGGCGGCCGCGGCCGACCTGGCGGCGTCCGCGCTGAACCCCTCGATGGACTCCTGGGACCAGGCACCGGCGGCCGCCGCGCTGGAGGCCGAGGTCACCGCCGCGCTGGCCGCGCTGGTCTACCCGGGCCGTGCGGCACCCGACGCCATCGTCACCAGCGGCGGCACCGAGTCCAACCAGGTGGCGCTGCTGCTCGCCCGGGAGCGGGCCCGCGCCGTCGGCGCGCCGGGTCCGCGCGTGCTCTGCGGCACGAACGCGCACCACAGTGTGGCCCGTGCCGCCTGGCTGCTGGGCCTGCCGGCCCCGGTGCCGGTGGAGTGCCGGGCCGGGCGGATGGTGCCCTCGGCGCTCGACCGGGCGCTCGCGGGGCCGGCCGGCCCGGCTCTGGTGGTGGCCACCGCGGGCACCACCGACGAGGGTCTGATCGACCCGCTGCCCGAGATCGCCCGGGTCGCCGCGGCCCACGGCGCGGAACTCCACGTCGACGCCGCGTACGGCGGTCCGCTGCTGTTCAGCGACCGGCTGGCGCCCCGGCTCGACGGGCTGGAGTCCGCCGTCTCGGTCACCTTCGACCTGCACAAACTGGGCTGGCAGCCGGTCGCGGCCGGGCTGCTCGCGGTCGCCGACGCCGCCGCCCTGCGGCCGCTGGGCTTCCAGGCCGACTACCTCAACGCCGACGACGACACCGAGGCCGGACTGCCCGATCTGCTCGGGCGGTCCGTGCGCACCTCCCGCCGCCCCGACGTACTGAAGATCGCCGCCACCCTGCGGGCACTGGGCCGCACCGGGATCGGCGCCCTGGTCGAGCACTGCGTCCGCGCCGCGGAGGAGTTCGCCCGGCTCGTCGACGCCCATCCGCGGGTACGCCGCCGTCCCGGCGACCTCGGCATCAGCACCGTACTGTTCCGGCCCGTCGCGGCCGACGGGCTGCCGCCCGCCGAGGGCGACGCGCTTGTCGCCGCGATCCGGCGGGACCTCCTCGCCCGGGGGCTCGCCGTCGTCGGCCGGGCCCACGCCGAGGACGGCGACGGCGCCCGCCGGCTGTGGCTCAAGGCCACACTGCTCCACCCGCGCACGGCGGCCGACGACCTCGAGGGGCTGCTCGCCCTCGTCGCCGCCACCGCCACCCGCACACGCTCCACGGAAGGACCCCGATGACCTCCGCACCGCCCCCTCGTTCCGAGGAGAACACCGTCGATCTGCTCGGTGTGGGCATCGGCCCGTTCAACCTGTCGCTGGCGGCGCTCGCCGACGGCGTGCCCGGCCTCGACGCCCTGTTCCTGGAACGGCGCGGCGCGTTCCACTGGCACCCCGGCCTCCTGATCGACGGGGCGACGCTCCAGGTGCCGTTCCTGGCCGACCTGGTGAGTCTGGTCGATCCGACCAGTCCGTGGTCGTTCCTCAATCACATCCGCCACCGCGAGCGGCTGTTCCCCTTCTACTTCGCGGAGCGGTTCCACATAGACCGCGCGGAGTACGACGCGTACTGCCGCTGGGTCAGCGGCCAACTGCCGTCCTGCCGCTTCGGCCACCAGGTCGACTCCGTCCGCTGGGACCCGTCGCGCGAGGCGTTCGAGGTGGGCTTCACCCGGCTGGACGAGAACGGCGACGCGGAGGGCGTGGGCCGCGTCCTCGCCCGCCACCTCGCCCTCGGCGTCGGTACGGCACCGCACGTACCGGCCCCGCTGCGGGCACTCGCCGAAGACCCGGACGCCCTGGTCCTGCACTCCGCCGACTACCTCGCCCACCGGGAGCGGCTGCTCGCGGCGGGGCACGTCACCGTCGTCGGTTCCGGGCAGTCGGGCGCCGAGGTGCTGCTCGACCTGCTGCGGGCCCGGCCCGCCGGGCGGGAGGCGCTGGCCTGGCTGGCCCGCACGCCCGCGTTCGCGCCCATGGAGTACAGCAAGCTGGGGCTGGAACACTTCACCCCCGACTACACCCGCTACTTCCACGGTCTGCCGGAGCGGACCCGCGACGAACTGCTGCCCCGTCAGTGGCAGCTGTACAAGGGCGTCAGCGGGGACACCCTGGGCGAGATCCACGACGAGCTGTACCGCCGCGCGGGCAACGGCGGCTGGCCGGACGTCACGCTCACCCCCGGTGTCACCGTCACCGCGGCCGAGGCGGACGCCGGACGCCTGGCGCTGCGCGTCACCCACGGCGAGCAGGGCACCCGGGCCCGGCTGACGACCGACGCGGTGGTGCTCGCCACCGGGTACGCCGAGCGTCCCGTGGACGGGCTGCTGGCACCCCTGCGGCCGCGCATCGCCCGTGACGACTCCGGCCGCCCCCTGATCGACGGCGAACAGCGCCTCGTCCTCGACGACGGGGTCGGCGGTTCGGTGTTCGTGCAGAACGCGGAACGGCATACGCACGGAGTGGGCACGCCCGACCTGGGGCTGGCCGCATGGCGTTCCGCGGTGATCCTCAACGCGCTGGCCGGCCGAGAGGTGTACCCGCTGCCGCGGCGTACCGCGTTCACCACGTTCGGCCTGGCCGGCGCCCGTGGCGACGACGACCGCGAGCCGCCGCTGCCGGCCGGCTCCCGCCACCTCTGAGGCCCCTCCCCCGCGCCACCCGAGGCGGCCGGCCGGCCGCCGGACAGAAAGAGTGCTCATGAGCCCGACGCCGGCGATCTCCTCCCCTGCGGACAGCCTCCACGACGGTGACCCGACGGCCGTCGCCGATCACGCGGCCACCGGCAACCTGCTGCGCTGCTGGGTGCGCGAGACCGGAGTGCCCCGGCCGGCCGACGGCGTCCTGCGCCTGGAGCTGCCCGCGACCGGAGCCGTTGTCGAGGCGCCGGTACGGTACTGGTCGGCGGTCGGACTGCACCGGTTCGGCCCGGCCCGGCTGGGCACCGGCACCCCGGCACCGGCCTCGCTGGTCGCCGCACTGCTCGGCGCCGAGGCGGCCGACGGCACACCCTCCGCCGTCACCGATCTGACCGGCCGGGTCACCGACTCGGTACGCCGCGTCGAGGGGTTCGTCCGCACCCGCCGCGGCGAGCCCGGCGACCCCGCGGGCACCACCGCCTTCCTCGCGGGGGAACAGGCCCTGATCACCGGCCATCCGCTGCATCCCACGCCCAAGAGCCGCGAGGGGCTCACCGAGGCGGAGGCGGCCCGCTACTCCCCCGAGGTACGCGGCGCGTTCCCGCTCCACTGGTTCGCCGCCGACCCGTCCCTGGTCCGCGCCGACTCCGCCCTGGACACGACCGCGCAGGAGCTGCTGGCGCGGTTCGCGGACGGACTTGCGGGCCGGCCGGCCGGAACCGTCCTGGTACCGGCCCATCCGTGGCAGGCGCGGGACGTGGTGAGCCGGCCCGCCGTGCGGGCACTGCTGGACGCCGGACTCCTGCACGACCTGGGGCCCGCGGGCCCCGACTGGTCGGCCACGTCGTCCCTGCGCACGCTCTACCGCGCCGAGGCGCCCGTCATGCTGAAGTTCTCGCTGGGCCTGCGGATCACCAACTCCCGCCGCGAGAACATGCGTGCGGAGCTGCACCGGGGGCTCGCCGTGCACCGGCTGCTCACGGCCGGCCTGGGCGGGGCGCTGCGGGCCGCGCACCCCGGCTTCGGCATCGTCGGCGACCCGGCGTGGCTCGCCGTGGACTCGCCGGACGGCTCCCCCACCGGGCTCGACGTCGTCGTGCGCGACAACCCGTTCGGCCCGCACGCCGCCGAACAGGGCGTGTGCGTCGCCGGGCTGGTCACCGAACGCCCCGACCTGCCGGACGGCCGCTCCCGGCTCGCGTCCCTCGTCCACTCCCTCGCCGGGCGCACCGGCCGTCCCGTCGGCGACGTCGCCCGCGAGTGGTTCGCCCGGTACACCGAGCACGTGGTCACACCCGTTCTGTGGCTGTACGCCGTCCACGGGCTCGGTCTGGAGGCCCACCAGCAGAACACCCTCGTCGTCCTCGACGCCGACGGCTGGCCGGCCGGTGGCCGCTACCGCGACAACCAGGGCTATTACTTCTCGCCGGAACGCAGCGAGGCCCTCTACCGCTGGGTGCCCGGAGTCGGCCGGGATCTCGGCACTTATGTGGACGACGCGGTCATCGACGAGCGGCTCGCCTACTACGTCGGTATCAACAACCTGCTGGGGCTCGCCGGTGCGCTCGGGTCCCAGGGTCTCGCCGACGAGCGGGACCTGCTGCGTCACGCGGACGGGATGCTCGCCGCCCTCGCCTCCGAGCACGGTGACCGGCTGCGTCTCGCGACGGTGTTGCGCGAGGAGCCGACCCTGCGCTGCAAGGCGAACCTCCTCACGCGCGTCCACGGCATGGACGAGCTGACCGGCCCGCTGGAGGCCCAGTCGGTGTACGTGGACATCGCCAACCCGATCGCTGGGGTGCGCCGGTGACACCCGCCGCAGACGTCGTGGCCGAGACGGAGCTGGCGCAGGGCACGTTCACCCTGCGGGCCGTCGACCCGCACGGGGACGCGCGGCTCGTCCACGGCTGGATGAACGACCCCGACGTGGCGCGGTACTGGGAGCTGGCGCAGCCGCCCGAACGTATCGCCGCCTATCTGCGCGGGCAGGTCGCCAGCGGCCACTCGACGCCTTTCGTCGGCTGTCTCGACGGCACTCCGATGAGTTACTGGGAGCTGTACCGCGCCGACCTGGACCCGCTCGCGCACCACTACGACGCCCGGCCGCGCGACGCGGGCCTGCATCTGCTGCTCGGGCCGTCCGCGTACCGGGGCCGTGGTCTGGGCGCCGCCCTGCTGGGTGCCGTCTCCGACTGGTCGCTGCGCCGTGATCCGTACGCACAGCGGGTCGTCGCCGAGCCCGACGTCCGCAACGTCCGCTCGGTCCGTGCCTTCGAGCGCGCGGGGTTCCGGATGGTGGGGCAGATCGATCTGCCGGACAAACGCGCGGCGCTCATGGTCCGCGAGCGCGGGGAGTGAGCGCGAACCCGCCGTCGGCCGGTGTCATGGCGCGGGGGAGGCGGGACGGGTCTCGCGGCGGGAGCCGTTGAGGCCGGGGTGCCGGGCGGCCTGAATCCACCCGGTGCCCCGGCCCTTGGATGCGGGCGAGTCCGCCACCCCGCCCGTACCTTTCCCAGAGTGCCGGGCGGGGGCGTACCGCTCCTACGGGATGACGCGCACTCGCCATTGGTATGACCGCGGGTCGACGTGGTTCAGCTCCGGGGGGTGGCCGGGCGGCGCGGTGGGGTGGCGGCCGCCCGTGCCGCGGCCCGGGTGATGTTGCGTGCCATGCCGCCGAAGACGAGGGCGTGGAACGGTGAGACGCTCCACCAGTAGGCGTGTCCGAGCAGGCCGTGCGGATGGAACAGGGCGCGCTGCCGGTAGCGGCTGCGGCCCTCGCCGTCGGGTTCCGCGTACATCTCCAGCCACGCGAGGCCCGGCAGCCGCATCTCCGCCCGCAGCCGCAGCAGCCGGCCGGGGTCGATGGCCTCGACCCGCCAGAAGTCCAGGGAGTCGCCGACGCGCAGCCGGTGGGCGTCGCGGCGGCCGCGGCGCAGCCCGACACCTCCGACGAGCCGGTCGAGCCAGCCGCGTACGGCCCAGGCGAGGGGGAAGGAGTACCAGCCGTTGTCGCCGCCGATGCCTTCGATCACCCGCCAGAGCGCTTCGGCCGAGGCGTCGACGGACCGGACGCGCCGGTCGGTGTAGAGGCTGCCGCCCGCCCAGTCGGGGTCGGTGGGCAGCGGGTCGCTGGGCGCGCCCGACACGGAGGCGGAGGACCAGCGGGTGGTCACCTGTGCTTCCCGGACCCGCCGCAGGGCGAGCGCCAGCGCCTGGTCGCACCCGATCGGCCGGCCCGGAGAATCGGGGACGTACCGGGCGATGTCGTGTTCGCCGCAGACCACTTCGTGGCGCAGGGACTCGGCGAGCGGGCGGGCGATGGCGTGCGGTACGGGGGTGACGAGACCGACCCAGAGGCTGGAGAGCCTCGGGGTCAGTACGGGGACGGGGAGGATGATCCGCCGGGGCAGTCCGGCGACGGCCGCGTACCGGCGCATCATGTCGCGGTAGGTGAGGACGTCGGGGCCGCCGATGTCGAAGGTGCGGTTGACGTCGGGGGGCAGGCCGGCGCAGCCCACGAGGTAGCGCAGGACGTCGCGGACGGCGATGGGCTGGATGCGGGTCCGCACCCAGCTGGGGGTGATCATGACGGGGAGCCGCTCGGTGAGGTAGCGCAGCATCTCGAAGGAGGCGGAGCCGGAACCGATGATGACGGCGGCGCGCAGCACGGCGGTGGGAACCCCGGAGTCGAGCAGGATGCGGCCGACCTCGGCGCGCGAACGCAGGTGGGGGGAGAGCCGGTGGGCGGGCACCCCGGCCGGGGCGAGGCCGCCGAGGTAGACGATCCGGCGGACCCCGGCGGCCCGGGCGCTGCGACCGAAGATCTCGGCGGCGCGGCGGTCGGTCTCCTCGAAACCCGGTCCGGTGCCGAGGGCATGGACGAGGTAGTAGGCGACGTCGACTCCGCTCATCGCCTCGCGCACGGACTCCTCGTCGGTGACGTCGCCGGCCGTCACCTCGACGCGGTCCGCCCAGGGGTGGCCGTGGAGTTTGCCGGGCGAACGGGCCAGGCAGCGGACCCGGTGGCCGGCGTCGAGCAGTGCGGGCACCAGGCGGCCGCCGATGTAGCCGGTGGCACCGGTCACCAGGCAGAGGAGGGGGGCTTCGCCGTCGGCTCCGTGCGGGGTCATGGAGCTCCGTTCCGTGTGTCGGTGGAGGTCGGTGGTGCGTGGGTCTCCACCGTCTCCTTCCCCGCCCGGGTTCCGGGTCGGCAACACGGGCGGGGGGCACGAATTTCACCGGGCGGCGCGTCGCTGCCGGGGAGCGGCCGGGTCAGCCGATGGGGAGACCGGTGTAGTTCTCCGCAAGTTCGGCCGCGGCGTGCGGCGAGGCGGCGATCCGGTGCAGCTGGGCGAGCTGGAGGCGGGTGTCGAACGGCGAGTGGCCGGGGTCGGTGTGCAGCGTCGTGGTCATGGCGTGGGAGAAGTGCTCGGCCCGCCACACCCGGCGCAGGCAGGTGTCGGAGTAGGCGTCCAGCAGCTCCGGTGATCCGGTGGCGTACCGGTGGGCGAGGGCGCGGGCCAGCACGACGGCGTCGGCGGCCGCGAGGTTGAGCCCCTTCGCGCCGGTCGGGGGCACGATGTGGGCGGCGTCCCCGGCCAGGAACAGCCGGCCGTGCCGCAGCGGTTCGGTGACCACTGTCGATGCCGAACCGGTCCAGCAGCCGGGCCAGCAGCAGCCCGGCGGGCCCGGCGCCGATGATGCCGACGGTGGTGTGCATGCCGTCTCCTCGCTCTCCGCAGCACGACGGCTGTTCGGGAAGTGAAGTGACCTTCACCGGGTGGGCGGCCCGAGTCTGCGCCGGGCCCGTGGCGCTGTCAACGGGCCCGCCGCCGCGGACGGTACGGCCCGGCCCGTGTCAGAAGACGGACAGGCCGGTCAGCGTGGTGAAGCGGTCCAGGGCGGCCACGCCCGCCACCGAGTTGCCGCGCTGGTCGAGTCCAGGGCTCCAGACGCAGAGCGTGCAGCGGCCCGGGACGACGGCGATGATGCCGCCGCCCACGCCGCTCTTGCCGGGCAGTCCCACCCGGTAGGCGAAGTCGCCCGCGGCGTCGTAGGTGCCGCAGGTGAGCATGACCGCGTTGATCTGTTTGGCCTCGCTGCGGGTGAGCAGCAGGGAGCCGTCGGCCCTTATGCCGTGCCGTGCCAGGAAGCCGGCGGCGCGCGCCAGGTCGGCGCAGGACGCCTCCACCGAGCACTGGCGGAAGTACTGGTCGAGGAGATCGGGCACCGGGTTGGTGATGTTGCCGTAGGAGGCCATGAAGTGGCCGAGGGCGGCGTTGCGGTCCCCGTGAGCGGTCTCCGACGCCGCGATCCGTTCGTCGAAGGTGAGGGCGGCGTTGCCGCTCTCGGCGCGCAGGAAGTCCCGGAGCACCCCGGCGGCGTCCCCGGTCAGGGTGTGCAGGCGGTCGGTGACGACGAGGGCGCCGGCGTTGATGAAGGGGTTGCGGGGGATGCCGTTCTCGTACTCCAGCTGCACGAGGGAGTTGAACGGGTTGCCGGACGGCTCGCGGCCGACGCGTTCCCAGAGTGCCTCGCCCTCCATGGAGAGCACGAGGGCGAGGGTGAAGACCTTGGTGATCGACTGGGCGGAGAAGGGCTGCTGCCACTCCCCCACGCCGTACACGGTGCCGTCGGGTTCGGCGACGGCCATGCCGAACCGGCGGGGGTCGGCCTCGGCGAGGGCCGGGATGTAGTCGGCGGGTCGGCCGCGGCCGGGAGTGGCGGCGATCTCGGTGGCGATGCGGTCGAGCACGGGCTGGAAGGACGATGACACGCCCACACAGTACGGGCTG
>NZ_JBUEFZ010000039.1:0-51346 GCF_054963715.1 Streptomyces sp. STAM6
ATCCGACTTTATCAGAAGATTCTGAGTCGAATTTCCGAACCTTCCCGGGCACCCTGTCAGGCACACAGATGTGCCGGGTTCCCGTTCAGGTGGAGCCGTAAACGTACTGGAGCGGGGCGCCCCGATGCAAATCGAGGGGCCCCGCTCCGTGTACGAGCCGACGAGGCGTCAGACCTCAACGACCACAGGGAGGATCATCGGGCGCCGGCGGTAGGTGTCGGACACCCACTTGCCGATCGTGCGGCGGATCAGCTGCTGCAGCTGGTGGGGCTCCGCGACGCCGTCGGCGGCCGAGCGGGCGAGGGCGTCCTCGATCCTCGGAATGACCGCGTCGAACGCGTTGTCCTCGATTCCGGAACCGCGGGCCGCGATGTGCGGACCGCCGGTGATCTTGCCCGTGGTCGAATCGACGACCACGAAGACGGAGATGATGCCCTCGTCGCCGAGGATGCGGCGGTCCTTCAGGGACGTCTCGGTGACGTCGCCGACGGAGAGGCCGTCGACGTACACGTAACCGGCCTGGACCTTGCCGACGATCTTGGCCTTGCCCTCGACGAGGTCGACGACGACGCCGTCCTCGGCGATGACGATGCGGTCCTTCGGGACACCCGTCAGGGCGCCGAGCTCCGCGTTGGCGCGCAGGTGGCGCCATTCGCCGTGGACCGGCATGAGGTTCCGCGGCTTGCAGATGTTGTAGAAGTACAGCAGTTCCCCGGCCGAGGCGTGCCCGGAGACGTGGACCTTGGCGTTGCCCTTGTGGACGACGTTGGCTCCCCAGCGGGTGAGGCCGTTGATCACGCGGTAGACCGCGTTCTCGTTGCCGGGGATGAGGGAGGACGCCAGGATGACCGTGTCGCCCTGGACGATACGGATCTGGTGGTCCCGGTTGGCCATGCGGGACAGTGCCGCCATCGGCTCGCCCTGGGAACCGGTGCAGACCAGCACGACCTCTTCGTCCGGGAGGTCGTCGAGGGTCTTCACGTCCACGACCAGACCGGCGGGAACCCTCAGATAGCCCAGGTCACGGGCGATGCCCATGTTGCGGACCATGGAGCGGCCGACGAAGGCGACCCGGCGGCCGTACTCGTGGGCCGCGTCGAGGATCTGCTGGATGCGGTGGACGTGGCTGGCGAAGCTGGCCACGATGATCCGCTTCTGGGCACCGGCGAAGACGGAGCGCATGACGTTGGAGATGTCGCGCTCGTGCGAGGTGAAGCCCGGGACCTCGGCGTT
Source organism: Streptomyces sp. STAM6 (assembly GCF_054963715.1). NCBI lineage: Bacteria > Bacillati > Actinomycetota > Actinomycetes > Kitasatosporales > Streptomycetaceae > Streptomyces > Streptomyces sp. STAM6. The sequence goes on from NZ_JBUEFZ010000039.1 coordinate 1,234, forward strand.
CGTGGAGTCCGACAGCAGGAGGTCGATGCCCTCCTCGCTCAGCCGGGCGAAGGCGTGGAGGTCGGTGAGGCGGTTGTCCAGCGGGAGCTGGTCCATCTTGAAGTCGCCGGTGTGGACGACCATGCCCGCGGGAGTGCGGATGGCGACGGCCAGGGCGTCGGGGATGGAGTGGTTGACCGCGACGAATTCGCAGTTGAAGGGGCCGAGCTGCTCGCGCTGCCCCTCGGCGACTTCGAGGCTGTACGGGCGGATGCGGTGCTCCTGGAGCTTGGCCTCGATGAGGGCGAGGGTCAGCTTGGAGCCGATCAGCGGGATGTCGGGCTTCAGGCGCAGAAGGTAGGGGACGCCACCGATGTGGTCCTCGTGACCGTGCGTGAGGACGATGCCCTCGATGTCGTCGAGGCGGTCCCGGATGGTGGTGAAGTCCGGCAGGATCAGGTCGATACCGGGCTGCTCCTCCTCGGGGAAGAGCACGCCGCAGTCGACGATCAGGAGGCGGCCGTCGTATTCGAAGACGGTCATGTTGCGGCCGATCTCCCCGAGGCCGCCGAGCGGGGTGACGCGCAGGCCGCCCTTGGGGAGCTTGGGGGGCGCGCCCAGTTCCGGATGCGGATGACTCAAAAGACTCTCCTCACCACGCACGCCACGTACCGCTGAGGCACGTGGCGCGCATGACATTCGTGCACTTGCTGTTGTCTGGTTGTTGATCTTGATGCAGTTGTTTCATATTCAGTTGTGAAGTCTTTGACTACAGCTCTACCCCGCCGGCGGCGAGATCGATCTTGAGCTGAGTGGTTTCCTCCGGGCTGAGCTCCACGAGGGGGAGGCGCAGCGGGCCGGCGGGCAGGCCCTGGAGGGCGAGCGCGGCCTTGGTGGTCATGACACCCTGGGTGCGGAACATGCCGGTGTAGACCGGGAGCAGCTTCTGGTGGATCTCGGTGGCCTTCTGCACGTCCCCGGAGACGAAGGCGTCGACGAGGGCCCTGAGGTCGGGCGTGACCACATGGCCGACGACGGAGACGAAGCCGACGGCGCCCACGGAGAGCAGGGGCAGGTTCAGCATGTCGTCGCCGGAGTACCAGGCGAGACCGCTGCGGGCGATGGCCCAGCCGGCACGGCCCAGGTCACCCTTGGCGTCCTTGTTGGCGACGATGCGGGGGTGATCGGCGAGCCGGACGATCGTCTCGGTGTCGATCGGGACACCGCTGCGGCCGGGGATGTCGTAGAGCATCACGGGCAGGGCGGTGGAGTCGGCGATGGCCGAGAAGTGACGGTACAGGCCCTCCTGAGGGGGCTTGTTGTAGTAAGGCGTCACTGCGAGCAGGCCGTGAGCGCCGGCGCGTTCGGCGGTGCGGGCGAGCTCGATGGAGTGGTGGGTGTCGTTGGTGCCGATGCCGGCGACGACGTGGGCGCGATCGCCGACGGCCTCCAGGACCGCTCGTACGAGCTGGTCTTTCTCCGCGTCGCTGGTGGTCGGGGACTCGCCGGTGGTGCCGTTGATGATCAGGCCGTCGTTGCCTGCGTCCACCAGATGGGCAGCGAGCCGCTGAGCGCCGTCGAGGTCGAGCGCGCCGTCCGCCGTGAAGGGCGTGACCATAGCGGTGAGAACCCGCCCGAAGGGGGTCTGCGGAGTGGAGATCGGAGCCATGGGTAACACGCTACTCGCTGCTCAGCGCACTGGGACCCCTCGGGGGACGTGATGGGTGTCCCCCTGGGGGGTGCGGGGAGGTGGATCCCGGCACTGCCTGCTCGGGGGTTCAAGCAGTGCCGGGTCCGTTTGATCAGCCTAGATGAACTTCTCGGAACGCCGCAATACGGACACTTCGGGCGGCTGATCCGTACATCTGTGCCTGGCGAGACGGGTGTGGCTCAGGGGGCGACGCGGCCGTTGGCGTTGAAGGCGGCGTAGGTGAGCGGCATCAGCCGCGCCCACTGCTCCTCCATCTTCTCGCCGACCATCTCGATCTCCCGCTGCGGGAAGGACGGCACCTTCGCCAGTTCGTGCTGGGTGCGCAGGCCGAGGAAGTGCATCAGCGAGCGGGCGTTACAGGTGGCGTACATGGACGAGAACAGACCGACCGGGAGCACCGAACGGGCGACCTCGCGGGCGACGCCGGCGGCCAGCATCTCCTGGTACGCCTCGTACGCCTGGATGTAGGAGGACTCCATCGTGTCCCGCACGAGCCGGGACTGCTCCTCGGTGCCCTCGACGAAGACGTACTTGCCCGGGCGGCCCTCCTGGACCAGCTTGCGGGAGGCGTCCGGCACGTAGAACACCGGCTGCAGCTCCCGGTAGCGGCCCGACTCCTCGTTGTACGACCAGCCCACCCGGTGCCGCATGAACTCGCGGAAGACGAAGATGGGGGCGCTGATGAAGAAGGTCATGGAGTTGTGCTCGAAGGGGCTGCCGTGCCGGTCCCGCATCAGGTAGTTGATGAGCCCCTTCGACCGCTCCGGGTCCTTCTGGAGTTCCTCGAGCGACTGCTCGCCGGCGGTGGAGACCCGGGCGGCCCACAGCACGTCGGAGTCGGCAGCGGTGTGCTTGACCAGTTCGACGGTCACGTCGCTGCGGAAGCTGGGCTTGAGCTCTTCGGTGGGGGTGTCGGTCACCGGCGGGGTCCTTCCAATTACGTCGCTCGGGCGGCGCCCACTCTACGGCCCGGCACCGACAGGACACGGCTCGGGACATTGCTCGGTCAATCTGGGGAATTCGGGCACCAAATCGCCGCTGCGTACGTCTGTCCCTGTAGCAGCGTCCATCACGAGCTTTCAAGGAGAGAACTCACATGTTCCGCCGGCGTGAGGCAGTCCCGTTCGCGTTCGTCGCCGAGGCCGACCGCTTCCGCAGTAACGTCACCCCTCCGGACCGCCAGCGGCCCAGTCTGTCGGAGGTGGCGGGCCGTACGCTCCTCGGACTGACCGTCGTCGCCGGTCTGGCCGGGTCGCTGCTGTTCGGGCTGCCTGCCATGGAGTCCGGCCCGTCGGCCGGTCACACGCAGCAGTCCGAGGCCTCGCAGGGCCGCTGACCCCATACGGACCCCTGGGGTGGCCGGGCGTCAGGGCGCTGGGTAGCCTCACCGGGCACAGCCCAAACGAGCGTGCGTATGAGTGAGGATCAGTCGTGCCCCTGCCCTTTCTGACGGCCGATCGTGCTTTCGACGCGAGCAGCGACGACGTCGCGCTTCCGTTCGACGATCACGACCAGTGGCGCCGTCCCTACCGGCCGGGGCCCTGGCGGGTCGCCGCGGCGGCGCTGGCACTGTTGCTCGCCTCGTTCATGCTGCTGGCGACGATGATCATCGCGTTCGCCGGGGCCCTTCCGGGGGTTGCGGTGTGCCTCGGGCTCGCCACCCTGGTCATCTGCTGCGCGCTGCGGGTGCTGCGCATGGGCACCTGGGTGAGCCGCCGGGGGACGCGCAGGGTCGGCTTCTTCCGGACGCAGACCCTGCCCTGGGCGAGCGTCTCGGCCGTACGGACGGTGCAGCAGCCCGTGCGCTGGCTCGGGCTGCCGCGCACCGTGCAGGGGCAGGCGCTCGTCCTCGTACGGCAGGGCGGTGAGCAGCTGACGCTGCTCACCGACCACAACGCCGATTTCCTGTCCCGGGTCGAGGCGTTCGACCGGGCGGCCGACACCGTCGAGGCGTGGACCGCCGAGTACGGGCCGGCTCAGGCCTAGGACGCGGCCGGCCTGCCCTCGTGGAGGGCGATCGCGCGCTGCATCGCCTTGCGGGCGCGCGGGGTGTCACGGGCGTCGTGGTAGGCGACCGCGAGCCGGAACCAGCAGCGCCAGTCGTCCGGTGAATCCTCGGTCTCCTCACGCCGCTTGGCGAAGACGGCGTCGGCCGAGTCGCGGTCGATACGGCCGCCGGGCGTGCGCTTCAGCTCGTCGACCGGCAGGCCGCCCTCCGCCTCGAGCACGGCGGCGAGCCGGTTGGCCTTGGTGACGAACTGCGTGTTCTTCCACAGGAACCAGATGCCGATGACCGGCATGACGAGCACCGCGCCACCGAAGGTGACGGTGAGTGCGGTGCCCTGCTGGATCAGCATGACGCCACGGCTGCCGACCAGGACGAAGTACACGACCAGGACGGCCGCCGTGATGGCGTAGGTGAGCTTCGCGCGCATCAGCCCAGGTCCAGGAAGTGTTCCAGGCCGAAGGTGAGGCCCGGGGTGGTGACCACGCGGCGAGCGCCCAGCAGAATGCCCGGCATGAAGCTGCTGTGGTGGAGCGAGTCGTGGCGGATCGTCAGCGTCTCGCCCTCGCCACCGAGGAGGACCTCCTGGTGGGCGAGCAGCCCGCGCAGGCGCACGGCGTGGACCGGGACGCCGTCGACGTCCGCGCCGCGCGCACCGTCCAGGGCGGTCGCCGTCGCGTCGGGCTGTGGGGCGCAGCCCGCTTCGGCGCGGGCGGCGGCGATGAGCTGGGCGGTGCGGGTGGCGGTGCCGCTGGGGGCGTCCACCTTGTTCGGGTGGTGCAGCTCGACGACCTCGACCGACTCGAAGTAACGGGCCGCCTGGGCCGCGAACTTCATGGTGAGGACCGCCCCGATGGAGAAGTTGGGGGCGATGAGGACGCCGGTCTCCGGGGATGCCTCCAGCCAGCCGTTCAGCTGGCTCAGCCGGTCCTCGGTCCAGCCGGTCGTACCGACGACGGCGTGGATGCCGTGACGGACGCAGAAGTCGAGGTTGCCCATCACGGAGGCCGGCGTGGTCAGTTCGACCGCGACCTGGGCGCCCTTCTCCGCGAGGGTCTCCAGCTTGTCGCCCCGGCCGAGGGCCGCGACCAGTTCCATGTCGTCGGCGGCCTCGACGGCGCGTACGGCTTCGGAGCCGATGCGTCCCTTGGCGCCGATGACCGCGACCCGCAGCTTGCTGCTCATGCTCGTACTTCCTTCGCTTGGCGTCAGGACACCGCTTCGTGCAGGCGGTCCGCCTGCTTGTCCTTCAGGGGGCCGATCACGGACAGCGACGGGCGCTGTCCGAGGAGCTCGCCGGCCACCGCGCGTACGTCGTCGGGGGTGACCGCGGCCATGTGGGCGAGCATGTCGTCGACGGACATCTGGTCGCCCCAGCACAGCTCGCTCTTGCCCATGCGGTTCATCAGGGCACCGGTGTCCTCCAGGCCGAGGACGGTGGAGCCGGAGAGCTGGCCGACGGCGCGGCTGATCTCGTCGTCGGACAGGCCTTCGCGGGCGACCCGGTCCAGTTCGTCCCGGCAGATCTTGAGGACGTCGTGGACCTGGCTGGGGCGGCAGCCCGCGTACACGCCGAACAGTCCGCAGTCGGCGAAGCCCGAGGTGTACGAGTACACGCTGTAGGCCAGGCCGCGCTTCTCGCGGACCTCCTGGAAGAGGCGCGAGGACATGCCGCCGCCGAGGGCGGTGTTCAGCACGCCGAGGGCCCAGCGGCGGTCGTCGGTGCGGGCGAGGCCCGGCATGCCGAGGACGACGTGGGCCTGCTCGGTCTTCCGGTTCAGCACCTCGACGCGGCCGGCCGTGCGGATGGCGCGGTGGCCGTCGCGGGGGGTGACGGGGACGGCGTCGGTGCGGGTGAGGGCACCGGCCTTCTCGAAGGCCTTGCGGACCTGGCGGACGACCGTGGCGTGGTCGATGTTGCCGGCGGCGGCGACGACCAGGTGCGTGGGGTCGTAGTGCTTCTTGTAGAAGCGGCGGATGCGGTCCGCGGACAGGGCTTCGATGGTGTCGACGGTGCCGAGGACCGGGCGGCCCAGCGGGGTGTCGCCGAACATCGTCTTCGCGAAGAGGTCGTGGACGACGTCACCCGGGTCGTCCTCGGTCATCGCGATCTCCTCGAGGATGACGCCGCGCTCGGCGTCGACGTCCTCTTCGAGGATCAGCGAGCCGGTGAGCATGTCACAGACCACGTCGATCGCGAGCGGCAGGTCGGTGTCCAGCACGCGCGCGTAGTAGCAGGTGTACTCCTTCGCCGTGAAGGCGTTCATCTCTCCGCCGACGGCGTCGATCGCCGAGGAGATGTCGAGGGCACTGCGCTTGTGGGTGCCCTTGAAGAGGAGGTGCTCCAGGTAGTGGGTGGCACCGTTGAGGGCGGGGGTCTCGTCGCGCGAGCCGACGTGTGCCCAGATGCCGAAGGTGGCGGAGCGTACGGAGGGCAGGGTCTCGGTGACGATGCGCAGGCCCCCGGGGAGGGTGGTCCTGCGGACCGTTCCGATGCCGTCCTTGCCCTTGAGGAGCGTTTGGGTACGGGCGACGGCCCGCGCCTCCGAAGAGGTGCGGGCCGTCGTCCTGGAACTACGGGACGTCACTTGTCGGTGTCGTCCTTCTCGGTGGCGCCGTCGGCGGAGGCGTTCTCCTCGTCCGCGATCACGGGGATCAGGGAGAGCTTGCCGCGCTGGTCGATCTCGGCGATCTCGACCTGGACCTTGGAGCCGACCGCGAGCACGTCCTCGACGTTCTCCACGCGCTTGCCGCCGGCGAGCTTGCGGATCTGCGAGATGTGCAGCAGGCCGTCCTTGCCCGGGAGCAGGGAGACGAACGCACCGAAGGTGGTGGTCTTGACGACCGTCCCCAGGTAGCGCTCGCCGACCTCCGGCATGGTCGGGTTGGCGATGCCGTTGATCGTGGCGCGGGCGGCCTCGGCGGCCGGGCCGTCGGCGGCACCGATGTAGATGGTGCCGTCGTCCTCGATCGTGATCTCGGCGCCGGTGTCCTCCTGGATCTGGTTGATCATCTTGCCCTTGGGGCCGATGACCTCGCCGATCTTGTCCACGGGGATCTTGACGGTGATGATCCGCGGGGCGTTCGGGGACATCTCGTCCGGGGTGTCGATCGCTTCCATCATCACGTCGAGGATGTGGAGGCGGGCGTCACGGGCCTGCTTGAGGGCCGCGGCCAGGACGGAGGCCGGGATGCCGTCCAGCTTGGTGTCGAGCTGGAGAGCGGTGACGAAGTCCTTCGTACCGGCGACCTTGAAGTCCATGTCGCCGAAGGCGTCCTCCGCACCGAGGATGTCGGTGAGGGCGACGTAGTGCGTCTTGCCGTCGATCTCCTCGGAGATCAGGCCCATGGCGATGCCGGCGACGGGGGCCTTGAGGGGCACACCGGCGTTCAGCAGCGACATGGTGGAGGCACAGACCGAGCCCATGGACGTCGAGCCGTTGGAGCCGAGGGCCTCGGACACCTGGCGGATCGCGTACGGGAACTCCTCGCGCGTCGGCAGCACCGGCACGATCGCGCGCTCGGCGAGCGCGCCGTGGCCGATCTCGCGGCGCTTGGGCGAGCCCACGCGGCCGGTCTCACCGACGGAGTACGGCGGGAAGTTGTAGTTGTGCATGTAGCGCTTGCGGGTCACCGGGGAGAGGGTGTCCAGCTGCTGCTCCATGCGGAGCATGTTGAGGGTGGTGACGCCCAGGATCTGGGTCTCGCCACGCTCGAACAGCGCGGAGCCGTGCACGCGCGGGATGGCCTCGACCTCGGCGGCGAGCGTACGGATGTCCGTCAGGCCACGGCCGTCGATGCGGACCTTGTCCTTGATGACGCGCTCGCGGACCAGCTTCTTGGTCAGCGCGCGGTACGCGGCGGAGACCTCCTTCTCGCGGCCCTCGAACTGCGGGAGCAGCTTCTCGGCGGCGATCTCCTTGACGCGGTCCAGCTCGGCCTCGCGCTCCTGCTTGCCGGCGATGGTGAGCGCCTGGGAGAGCTCGTTCTTCACCGCGGCGGTCAGCGCCTCCAGGACGTCGTCCTGGTAGTCGAGGAAGACCGGGAACTCGCCGACCGGCTTGGCGGCCTTGGCGGCGAGGTCCGACTGGGCCTTGCAGAGGACCTTGATGAAGGGCTTCGCGGCCTCGAGACCGGCGGCGACGACCTCCTCGGTGGGCGCCTCGGCGCCGCCCTTGACGAGCTGGATGGTCTTCTCGGTGGCCTCGGCCTCGACCATCATGATCGCGACGTCGCCGTCCTCCAGGACGCGACCGGCGACGACCATGTCGAAGACGGCGTCCTCGAGCTCGGTGTGCGTCGGGAACGCGACCCACTGGCCGTTGATCAGCGCGACACGGGTGCCGCCGATCGGGCCGGAGAAGGGCAGGCCGGCCAGCTGCGTGGAGCAGGAGGCGGCGTTGATCGCGACCACGTCGTACAGGTGGTCGGGGTTGAGCGCCATGATCGTCTCGACGATCTGGATCTCGTTGCGCAGGCCCTTCTTGAAGGAGGGGCGCAGCGGCCGGTCGATCAGGCGGCAGGTGAGGACGGCGTCCTCGGAGGGACGGCCCTCACGGCGGAAGAAGGAGCCGGGGATCTTGCCGGCCGCGTACATCCGCTCCTCGACGTCCACCGTCAGGGGGAAGAAGTCGAGCTGGTCCTTGGGCTTCTTGGAAGCGGTGGTGGCCGACAGCACCATGGTGTCGTCGTCCAGGTAGGCCACGGCGGAGCCGGCGGCCTGCTTGGCCAGGCGGCCCGTCTCGAAGCGGATGGTGCGGGTGCCGAAGGAGCCGTTGTCGATGACGGCCTCGGCGTAGTGGGTCTCGTTCTCCACTAGCGATTTCTCCGTTACTTTGTCGTCTTTGCGTCCCCGACGCCCGTGTGGCGAGGGACGGGGGTGGAGAAGCGCGCCTTGTGTGCGGGCCGGTCTTCGATCGAAGCACCCGGGGTGTGTGTCCCGGGGGCCACTACCGAGGACCGGCGGCGGCGAGGGGCGCCTCTCCTGTGCCTTTGCGGCGTTATGGGGTTTCCGTTATTGCGTTGTGCGACCAGATTACTGAGCTTGTGCCCAGGTTGGCATTCCGGTCACTGCGCGTACAGCAAAGGGAGCGGCCCCCTCTTGCGTGGGAACCGCTCCCTTCACGGCGTCTTACTTGGCACCGCCGGCCGCACCGCGGCGGATGCCGAGGCGGTCGACCAGCGCACGGAAGCGCTGGATGTCCTTCTTGGCCAGGTACTGCAGCAGGCGGCGGCGCTGGCCGACCAGGATCAGCAGACCACGGCGGGAGTGGTGGTCGTGCTTGTGGGTCTTGAGGTGCTCGGTCAGGTCCGAGATGCGGCGGGAGAGCAGCGCGACCTGGACCTCGGGGGAGCCGGTGTCGCCCTCCTTGGTGCCGAACTCGGCCATGATCTGCTTCTTCGTAGCGGCGTCGAGAGACACTCGGTACTCCTCTTGGTGTTCGATGCGCCCGCGAGTGCCCCTGGTCTTTGTCTCAGGGGAGCTTCCGTGACTCGGAGGCGAAGGTCCGATGAGCGCTGCCTCCAGATGATCCGGAAGCGCGTACACAAACGGCCGTCACACAGCGTACCAGCCCGCGAGAGCCCCGTTCACTTGCTCGTCAGCGAGCGGGCGGCGTTGAAGACGTCCAGGACGGCCAGGCAGAGCGGAACCAGGGAGAGCAGCACGAACCCCTCGGTGAGGTCGAGCAGGCGGCCCCAGAAGGGCGAGAGGCCCTTCCTGGGGATGATCAGCCCGATCGCGGTGATCATGGCGGCGCCCGCGGCGACCGAGGCGGTGAGCCAGATCGTACGGATGTCCAGGCCGCCCCGGTCGCCGTACATGATCAGGTCCTGGACGAGGTCCAGCGGCGGGTTGAGGGAGAGGCCCAGGACGAGCAGGGCGATCGCGGCGATGCCGGCGACCAGGGCACAGGCGACCTGCGAGGTGTAGCGGAAGAGCCGGGCCCGCAGCAGCATGGCGAGCCCGGCGCCGAGGGCGAGGAGCTGGCCCCAGACGTTGCCGGTGAAGCCGAGGACGGCCGCGCAGGCGACGACGACGGCCGCGCAGCCGCCGACCAGGCCGAGCAGCATCTCGTGGCCGCGACGGGCCTGGAGCGCGATGCGCTCGGCGTCGACGGGCTCGGCCTCGGGGGTCTCCTCGCCGGGATTGGCGAACTCGTCGGTGGCGCTGCGGGGCGAGGCGTAGCCGATGGGGAGGCGCGCGAAGCGGGCGGAGAGGCCCGGCAGGAAGGCGACCAGGCCGATGGCGACAGGGGCGCAGACGGCGGCGGTGGCGGTGGCGGAGGCCTTGGTGAGGATCGCGCCGAAGGTGGCGAGGGTGCCGACGACGGCGAGGAAGGTCGCCGCGACGAAGGGGGCGTCGCCGCTCGGGGTGAGCGCGACGAGGGTGACGGAGGCGATCAGGACCGTCACGCAGCCGAGCAGGAACTGCAGCTTGCCGGGGCCGTCGCCGGCGTTCGGGCCGATGATGCCGGAGCCGGCGATGAGCAGCAGCGGCAGGGCGCCGAGGCCGAGCGCGACGGCGGTGGCGCGGTCGCCGTAGACCCGGGCGCGCACGCCGGCGAAGGCGGTGAGCAGCAGGCCCGCGGCGCCCGCGATGATGCCGGGCAGGCTGTGCATGTCGTGGCGCAGCGGGTCGGCGAACCAGAGGACGAAGCCCATCAGGACGAGCAGCAGCACACCACCGACGAGCCCGGCGCCGCGCAGCAGGTCGTCGCTCCACAGGTGACGGTCGCGGGTGACGGCGGAGGCGACGGCGTCGGAGACGTCGTCGAAGACCGCAGGCGGCAGGGACTCGGCGAACGGGCGCAGGGAGAGCACCTCGCCGTCGAGGACCTGCTGGGCGGCGAGTGTGCGGGCGCCGTCGAGGACGGAGCCGTCACGGCGCACCAGGTGGTAGCCGGTGGGGGTACCGGCGGCCTGGGTCTGGCCGGTGAGGCGCAGGATCTCCGGGTAGACGTCGGCGACGGCGATGTCCTCGGGAAGGGCGACATCGATGCGGCTGTCCGGCGCCACGACGGTGACGCGGCAGAAGCCGGTCGCTACGGACGTACTCACGTGTCTGGACCCCCTGATTCGCGGTTGCGCACACTGCGCGCGCCACCCTACCGGGGAGTGGTGCCGGGGGTTGCAAGTAGGATCACCGTCCGAGCGGGGGATGTCCGCTCGGCAGAACTGTCGCGGGGGCGCCGGTGCGGATCGTGCCTTCCGATTTCCGTCCGTATCCGAGGGATTGATGCTCCGGTGAGCCAGATCGTCGTCAAACGCCCGCCGAGGTCCCTTCCGCCGGAAGTGCCCACGGAACAGCTGACTCTGGAGTCCCCGCCCGAGCTTCCGCGGGGGCAGCAGGAAGGCATGCTGATGCAGATCCTGCCGGTCCTCGGCATGGGCTCGTCGGTGGTCTTCTTCTTCTCGCCGCAGGCGCCTCCCTTCATGCGCATCATGGGCGTTCTGATGCTGGTGTCGACGGTCGCGATGATCGCCGCGCAGATCGTCAGGTACCGGCGCGGTACGCAGGGGCAAATTGCCGATGTGCGGCGCGACTACCTCAAATACCTTGCCCAGACCCGGCGTACGGTCCGGAAGACGGCCCGCAAGCAGCGGGACGCGCAGTTGTATCTGCACCCGGCTCCCGAGCAGTTGTGGTCGGTGGTGGCGGAGGGCTCGCGCGTGTGGGAACGGCGCGTGGGCGACAAGGACTTCGGTCAGGTGCGGCTGGGGCTCGGCGCGCAGCAGCTGTCCACTCCGCTCGTCGCGCCTGAGACGGCGCCGGTCGACGAGCTGGAGCCGCTGTGCGCGGGCGCGATGCAGCAGTTCCTGGCGGTGCACGGCTCGTTGGACGGGCTGCCGATGGCCGTGTCGATGCGGGCCTTCTACCACGTGACGGTCTCCGGTGAGCCGGAGGCGGCGCAGGGATCGGCGCGGGCGCTGGTGTCGCAGCTGGTGACGCTGCACTCGCCCGAGGACCTGGTGGTCGCGGTGGTGGCCGCGCCCGGTGCGGTGGCGCGCTGGGACTGGACGAAGTGGCTGCCGCACACCCAGGTGCCGGGTCAGGTCGACGGGGCCGGTACGAAGCGGCTGTTCGGCGACGACCTGGGCGAGCTGGAGCAGATGCTGCGCGCCAAGCTGGACGGGCGGCCGCGGTTCAGCCGGGAGAACCAGCCGGTGCTGGACCAGCCGCACGTGGTGGTGGTCCTGGACGGTGGCATGGTGCCGCCGGACTCGCTGTTCGCGGCGGCCGAGGGGCTGCAGGGCGTGACCATCATCGAGGTGATCTCCGGCGATCTGGACGAGCCGCGCGGTGGCCTCTCGGTGGTCGTGCGGCCGGGGCGGCTGCGGCTGGAGTCGGGTTCCGGTTTCGCGTACGAGGGTGCGGCGGACACGATCTCGCTGCCGGCGGCCGAGGCGCTGGCCCGTCAGCTGGCGCCGCTGCGGATGGGCGGGGGCGACGACGACGAACCCCTGCTGGCCAACCTGGACTTCACGGATCTGCTGAACCTGGGCGACGCGGCCGCGGTGGACGTGGCCCGGACGTGGCGGCCCCGGTCGACGGCCGAGCGGCTGCGGGTGCCGATCGGTGTCGGCGAGGACGGCCAGCCGGTGATGCTGGACCTCAAGGAGGCCGCGCAGGAGGGCATGGGCCCGCACGGTCTGTGTGTGGGTGCGACGGGTTCCGGCAAGTCGGAGCTGCTGCGCACGCTGGTCCTGGGTCTGGCCGTGACGCACTCCTCGGAGACCCTGAACTTCGTGCTGGCGGACTTCAAGGGTGGTGCGACGTTCGCGGGCATGTCGCAGATGCCGCACGTCGCCGCGGTCATCACCAACCTGGCGGACGACCTGACGCTGGTGGACCGCATGGGTGACGCGATCCGCGGTGAGCTGCAGCGCCGGCAGGAGCTGCTGCGCTCGGCGGGCAACTACGCCAACATCCACGACTACGAGAAGGCGCGCGCGGCGGGTGCCCCGCTGGAGCCGCTGGCCTCGCTGGTCCTCGTCATCGACGAGTTCTCCGAACTGCTCACCGCCAAGCCCGACTTCATCGACATGTTCATCCAGATCGGCCGTATCGGCCGTTCGCTGGGTGTGCATCTGCTGCTCGCCTCGCAGCGTCTGGAGGAGGGCAAGCTGCGGGGCCTGGACACGTATCTGTCGTACCGGATCGGTCTGCGGACGTTCTCGGCGGCGGAGTCGCGTACGGCGATCGGTGTGCCCGACGCGTACCACCTGCCGTCGGTGCCGGGTTCCGGCTACCTGAAGTTCGGCACGGACGAGATGACGCGCTTCAAGGCGGCGTACGTGTCGGGGACGTACCGCACGGGCGGGCCGCAGCTGTCGGCGGACCACCTGCCGATCGAGCGGCGCCCCGCGCTGTTCACCGCGGCGCCGGTGCCGGTGGTGTACGCGGCGCCGGACCCGGCGTACCTGTCCTCCTCGCGGAACGAGGAGGACGACGCCCTCGCGGACACGGTGCTCGATGTCATCGTGCGCCGGCTGGAGGGCCAGGGTGTGCCGGCGCACCAGGTGTGGCTGCCGCCACTGGACCAGGCGCCGACGCTGGACCATCTGCTGCCGGGCCTGGCGCAGACCGCGGACCGGGGCCTCACGGCGACGGAGTACACCCGCCCGGGCGGTCTGATCGTGCCGCTGGGTCTGATCGACAAGCCGTTCGAGCAGCGTCGCGAGGTGCTGTACCGGGACTTCTCGGGTGCGGCGGGCCACATGATGGTCGTCGGCGGTCCGCAGTCCGGAAAGTCGACTCTGATGCGGACGCTGATCTCGTCGTTCGCGCTCACCCACACCCCGCACGAGGTGCAGTTCTACGGGCTGGACTTCGGTGGTGGCGGTCTGGCGTCGCTGGCGGACCTGCCGCACGTGGGCGGGATCGCGTCCCGGCTGGACCCGGAGCGGGTACGGCGTACGGTCGCCGAGGTCATGGGTGTGCTCAACCGGCGGGAGGAGTTCTTCCGGGCGAACCGCATCGACTCCATCGCCACCTACCGCCGCAAGCGGGCGGCTGGTGAGCTGCCGGGCGAGGCCTGGGGCGATGTGTTCCTGGTGATCGACGGCTGGGGCGGTTTCAAGAACGACTACGACACCCTGGAGCCGGTCGTCGCGGACATCGCCTCGCGCGGTCTGGGCTACGGCGTGCACGTCGTGATCACGGCGGCGCGGTACATGGAGGTCCGGGCGGCACTGAAGGACCAGATGCTGGGGCGTCTGGAACTGCGGCTCGGCGATGTCATGGACTCCGAGTTCGACCGCAAGGTCGCCGCGAACGTGCCGCCGGGTGTGCCGGGGCGCGGCCAGGTGCCGGAGAAGCTGCACTTCATGGGTGCGCTGCCGCGTATCGACGGCTCCAGCTCCGGACACGATCTGGCGGACGGGACGGCGGCGTTCGTGCAGGCCGTCCGCGGCGGCTGGGCCGGTCCGGCGGCGCCGGGCGTGCGGCTGCTGCCGCGCAAGCTGCCGGCGGAGCAGCTCCCGAAGGGCTTCGAGTACCCGCAGCACGGCATCGCGATCGGCATCGACGAGACCAACCTGGAGCCGGTGTTCGTCGACTTCGAGTCGGATCCGTTCTTCCTCATCTTCGGTGAGAGCGAGTCCGGCAAGACGGCGCTGCTGCGGCTGATCGCCAAGCAGCTGTGCGAGCGGTACACGCCGGAGCAGGCGCGGATCGTGGTCGGTGACTACCGGCGCACCATGCTGGAGGCCGTGGCGCCCTCGCACCTGCTGGAGTACGCGCCGATGGCGTCCGCCATGCAGATGCACATGGACGCGATCAGCACGGTGATGGAGAAGCGCGCGCCGAAGCCGGACATCACGCCGCAGCAGCTGCGCGACCGCAGCTGGTGGACGGGCCCGCAGCTGTTCGTCCTCATCGACGACTACGAGCTGGTGGCGACGAACTCCGGCAACCCGCTCCAGGTGCTGGTGGAGAACCTGCCGTTCGCGCGGGACGTCGGTATCCGCTTCATCGTGGCCCGCAGCGCCGCGGGCGCCTCGCGGGGTCTGTACGAGCCCTTCATGCAGCGCGTGAAGGAGCTGGGCGCGCAGGGCATCGTACTGTCGGGCGACCCGAGCGAGGGCGACATCATCGGCAACGTCCGCCCGCGCCCGATGCCACCGGGCCGAGGCACCTTCGTCTCCCGCAAGCGCGGCACACCGCTGGTCCAGCTGGGCTGGATGCCGGACCGGTAGCCGGAAGTGTCGTGACGACTGTGCCGCGGAGCCGGCGCGACAGCGAGGCGGCGCCGGGCGGGAGGGTTCTCGGGCCGGGATCGACGAGGGCACCGATCTGCTCGGCGACGGCCGGGACGGGGTAGGTGCCGGGGGCGCCGGCGAGCCCGCGACCCCCTGGATGGACCCGATGAGTGAGAGGCTGATGGGCGGCCGTGACGACGTCACGGCCGCCCGCGGCACAGAGCTGGTGCGACTCCTGCCGGGTGACATGGTGCTCAAGCGGAACCCCGGGGGCGAGGGTCTCGGTCCGCATCCCCGCCTCGTACGTGGCCGACGCGGCCGATCGGCCGGGCAGGCGGGAAGCCGTACGAAGAGGCCCCACTTTCGAGTGACCCATGAGCGGGCGTCGCGGCAAGTAGTGTGAACGGGACGCTCGTTCGTACCAGCCCGAAGGGACCCCGCCCATGGCCGAGGCACTCGACAAGGAACGGCAGAAGGAAGAGCTCTACGCCCTGGACATCTCCGGGGTGGAGTGGCAGGGCGCGCCCGGGACGAGTCCTGATGAGGAGCGCGTGGAGATCGCGCATCTGCCGGGTGGGGCCGTGGCCATGCGGTCGTCGCTGGATCCCGGGACCGTGCTTCGGTACACGGAGGCCGAGTGGCGGGCGTTCGTGCTCGGGGCGCGGGACGGTGAGTTCGACCTGACGTAGGCCGCGCACGAGGCGAAGGACCGGAGACGACGAGAAGGGGGCTGCCCGCGGTGCGGGCAGCCCCCTTCCGGGTGCGCGGGGCGCGTCAGTGCATCATGCGGAAACGGGCGGCGTTGCCCTTGTCCGTGTCCTGGTAGCCGATGACCGACTCGTCCAGGAGGCGCGCGATGGTGGCGAGCTCGGCGGTCAGGCCGGCCATGTCGCGGGCCGTCTGGTCCTGGATCTCCTTGTAGGCGAGCTTGGCTTCACCGTCCCAGTTCTCGGCGACGCGGTTGACGTGCGTCATGAGGGTGGTGAGCTGGTCGTTGAGGTACTTCGAGGTGCCCCGGACATCGCTGGCCGCGGTGGTCACTGTGTCGTAATTGACGGCAGTGGTCATTGTCTGCTCCTAGTGGCGAAGTTCAGCTGAAGTGGGACCGGGGTCAGATGCTCAGGATGGCGCTCTGGTTGGCGCCGTTCTCCTGCTCCATCTTGGCGAACGCCCGAAGCCGCTCCTGCTCCTGCTCGTCGAACCCGTCGGCGCTCATCTTGATGAGGTTCTCGAGGTTCTCGAGGTCGCGCTGGACGCTGCGCAGCCGGTTGTTCAGGTTGGTCTGGGCGCTGTCGTAGGCCTTCATCGCCGCACCCTGCCAGCCCGCCTGGATGCGGTCGACCACGCCGTTGAGCGACGTGATACGGGCGTTGAGCTCGGTCTGCAGCGTCTGGACCTTGCCCGCGAGACCGACAAGTTCGCTACTAGTTACATTCAGGTCTTTGCCCGACATCTTGCCCTTCTTCCTTGAACAGTGCTGTTGGCGGAAGCCGATTTGGATGCCGCCCCCGTGCCGGCCCACTCGCGTGATGCCGACAATCACTCTAGTCACTTGGAACGACAGTTCCAACTGCAAAGTCCCTTATGGAGACTTGACTCACTGTGACGTCAGCGGGCTCGCCTGCGGCGGCTGTCCCGGACGACCGTCGCCGTGCCCGCGACCACCGCGACCAGAACGGCGCCGATGCCGAGGGCGTAGGTGGCGTACCGCTCGTTGCGCTCCTGCGGGGTCTCCGCCATCGCCAGGTGCGCCGGTTCGGGCGCGGGCGGCTTCGGCGGACCCGGGTCGGGCGTGGGCGACTCCAACGGGCCCGCGTCGCCGTTCAGGGCGCGCACCGGGTCGACTACCCCCCAGCCGACGTGGTTGTCGCGCCCGTTGACGGACCGTTCGGCCGTCTGCTCGATCTGGGCGACGATCTGGTGGGGCTTCCACTTCGGGTACTTGGCCTTCAGCAGCGCGGCCACCCCCGCCACGTACGGGGCGGAGAAGCTGGTGCCGTTGTCGACGCACTGGCCGCCGCCGGGGACGGTGGAGACGACGTCCACACCGGGGGCGGCGACGCCGACGAACGTGCCGGACTGGGAGAAGGCCGCGCGCTCGTTGTTGCGGTCGGACGAGGCGACGGCGAGCACGCCGGGGAAGGCCGCCGGATAGGTGTTCTTCAGCTTGCCGTCCATGCCGTCGTTACCCGCCGACGCGACGACCACGATGTCCTGCTCGAGTGCCCGCCGCACGGCCCTGGCCAGGGCCGACTGGGGGCCCAGCGCCTGGGTCGTGTCCTGCGAGATGTTGATGATGTCGGCCTTCTCGGCGATGGCGTGGTCGATCGCCTGGGCCATGGTGTCGGCCTTGCCGCTGTTCTTCTCGTCGTTCTGGCGGATCGGGATGATCGTGGCCTCGGGCGCGAGGCCGACGAAGCCGGTGCCCTTGCGCGGGCGGGCCGCGATGATGCCGGCGACCTTGGTGCCGTGGCCGACCTCGTCCACCGTGCCGTCGGTCTTGCCGCGCTTGCTGTCGGTGTCCTCCTTGTCGGGCTTGAGGAAGTCCTTGCCCGCCGAGGCGTCGACGGCCGGCTTGAGCTGCGGGTTGACGTCGTCGACCCCGGTGTCGATGACCGCGACCCGCACGCCCTTGCCCTTGGTGTCCTGCCACAGCTCGTCGAGCAGCACGCGCTGGAGCGGCCAGGGGATGCCCTCGATCTGCTTCTTCATCGGGAAGGTGCACTCCCCGCTGCCGCTGATGCCGAGGCGGGCGGGGGGCGCTTCGGCGTGGGCGGGTGTGGGCGCCAGGGCCAGCCCGGTGAGGACCGTGCAGGCCACCAGCGCGGTCGTTCGGTACGTCACAGGCGTACCCCTCACGAACCCTGCGGCTGGCGCGCGCTGTTGGTGTCGAGTCGCGGGCCCTTGGACAGGAACTCCGACCAGGTGATCGGGACGAGGGTGGGGGTGACCTTCTCGTACCCGAGGCGGATCTGCGCCTGGCTGGGCTCGGGCCGGCCGTCCTGCTGCTTCTCCTGGTCGCCGGTGCCGATCTCGGAGCGCTCGGCGTCACTGTCGCCGTTCGCCTGGACCGCGTACCGCAGGCCGGTGTCGGTGACGAGGAACAGCGATCCGTCGGGCTTGGTCTGGTTGCCCTGGACCTGGGTGTAGAGCAGGCCGCTGCCGGGCGTGACGTAGGTGCTCGTGCCACCGGCGGTGATGTCGGCGGGGTACTTGGTGCCGGCCCAGGTGGACAGCGTGGTGCGGCCCTTGTCGTCGACCTCGCGCAGCACGCTGCACACGGTGTCCCGGGCGCCGTCGCCGCCGGTGCCGTTGACCTGCGTGGCCTTCTTCGCGGGCCAGCGGTACTCGGAGGCGAAGGTGTCGGCGTCGGGGGCGAACGACGAGGCGTCGACCTCGGCGGCCCGGCCGTTCATGTTGAGGGTGTCGGTCTGCGGGGAGTTGATCAGCAGCCACGCGGTGAAGTCGGAGACCTGCTGGACCTTGCCCGGCAGGACGACGAAGTGCTGGGGGCCGGAGCCGGTCTGCGCCTGGAGGACCATGCCGACGCGGTCCTCGGTCTTGCTGAGTCCGCCGCCGATGCCGGCGTTCTCGCCGACCGTGCCGGTGATCCGGGGGAAGTCGACGGGGCTGCCGTCGTGCAGGGTGGCCAGCCAGTCCTCGGTGACGGGCTGCGGCACCTTGTTCAGGCCGACGAGAGTGGTGGTGAGCAGGGAGGCGTCGGTCGGGGTGCCGCGCACCAGGTACTTGGTGCCGGACGCGTCGACCAGATAGCGGGCGCCCTTCTGCCCCTTGACGTAGAGGACCTGGCCGTCCTTCAGCCGCTCCTTGCCGTCGGTGCGGGAGAAGTCGCGGTCGGCGAGGACGAAGGTCGCCTTCTGGACGCTGGCGCCCTTGCCACCGCCGGGCTGCTCGCACACGGCCCACCGCTTGGCCTTGCCGGCGTCGGCCTCGGAGGGCAGCCGGTCCGGGGCGTACGGGATGCCGAGGATCGGACCGCGCGGCGGCTTGCCCGCGTCGAGGATGTCGTCGCTGACCTGGATCACACCGAACTGCTGCGGGGTCAGCAGCAGTCGGGCGGAGGCGAGGTTGAGCACCGGGTGCAGCAGGGTCTTCTTGTCCTTGCCCTTGCCGGTGGACAGCACCACGTAACGGGTCGTGGACTGCTTGCCGACGATCACCTTGGCGCCGGGGGTGTCCCAGCCCTTGGGAGCCTTGGGGCTGAACATGCCGATGGCCCCGAACACCGCCAGCACCAGCGCACCCACGATCAGACCGGGGACGACGGCGCGCAGTGGTCTGGGCGCGCCTTCCTCCGTACCCGTGGGTGAAGGTTGGAGAAAAGCGGCCACCGTGCGCTTCTTCGCAAAGGTGTACGCGTTGAGCTCATCCCGCCGTGATGCCATGAGTCCCCATCTTCGAAAGGCACAGTCACCCGCGAGGGCCGCGGGGAGCATGGCACCCGGGGCCTCGTTGTCGGACCGGCCCCCTACTATGCCTGTTGATCGAGCGCGCTTGTGGGGCGGGTAGGGTGAACCGGCCGCCAAAGCCCTGGCAGGCCAGGGTGATCGGGACGAATTGGGGGAATCGCCATCATGGCTTCCGCGACGCAGACGCGGCCCGCCGCGACCGCGCCGAGCAGGGTGCCGGACCGGTCGAACACCGCTCCTCGCCTCAAGGGCCGTCCCGGACACTTCGGTTCGTTCCGATTGCAACAGCTCGTGCTGATCGAGGTCGCCGCGGCGCTGCTGCTGGTGGCCTGGGTGATCGAGCCGCTGCTGCTGGTGCCGGCCGGTGTGGTCGCCGCGTTGCTGGTGCTGCTGGCCCTGGTGCGCCGTCACCGGCGCTCGCTGCCGGAGTGGCTGGCCACGGTCCTGGCGCTGCGGGCCCGGACGCGCCGTGCGGCGGCACTGACGCTCCCGCCGGGTACGGAGCCGGGTCTGGCGCCCGTCGTCGAGTGCGATCCCGCCCTGCGCACCTACACCTACAGCGACCGGGACCGGCGCCCGGTCGGCATGATCGGCGACGGTACGTTCCTGACGGCCGTGCTGCAGGTCGAGTCGGACGCCACGGCCCTGCGCCCGGACCGCTCCGCCCGGCCGCTGCCGCTCGGTCTCGTGCGTGACGTCCTGGAGGTCGACGGCATCCGGCTGGAGTCGGCCCAGATCGTGCAGCACACCCAGCCCGCGCCCGCCCCGCATCTGCCGCAGCAGTCGGTGGCCGCGCGGAACTACGCGCCCCTGCAGGCGCAGACCGGGTCGCCCGCGGTCCGCATCACCTGGATCGCGCTGAAGCTCGACCCGGAGCTGTGCCCGGAGGCGGTGGCCGCGCGCGGCGGCGGCCTGGAGGGCGCCCAGAAATGCGTGGTGCGCGTGGCCGACCAGCTGGCGAGCCGGCTGACCGGCGGGGGCTTCCGCGCGACCGTGCTGACCGAGGAGGAGCTGACGTCGGCGCTCGCCACCTCCACGTGCGCCAACCCGCTCGCCATCGCGCAGGCGGGCCGGGCCCAGACGCCCGGGCGGCGGACCCAGGAGACGTCACGGACCTGGCGGTGCGACGACCGCCGCCACACCACGTACTGGGTGGGCCGCTGGCCGCAGTTCGGGCCGGGCGGGGCGTCCCTGCCGCAGCTGGTCGCCCTGCTGACCTCCGTCCCGGCGCTCGCGAGCACGTTCAGCCTGACGCTGAGCGGCGGCGACCGGCAGGAGGCGACGATGACGGGGCACGTGCGGATCACCGGGCGCAGCGACGAGGAGCTCGTGGCGGCCCGCCATGAACTGGAGCGGGCCGCCCGCGGGGTGAAGACCGGACTGGTCCGGCTCGACCGCGAGCAGGTGCCCGCGATGCTGGCCACTCTTCCGCTCGGGGGTACGCGCTGATGTCCGTTCCTGTCGTCGGCCCTCCGGCCGGTTCGTCGCCCAGGCCCTCCGGAAGGCGCTCCACGCGGTCCGCCGCGGCGGCCGCGCCGTCGACCACGTCGTCCGCCGTGACGCCGGGCCGGTCCGGGCGGCCCCGGATCGGGTTCGGTCTCATCGGCCCGCGCCGCGACCGGCACTCGGTCCCGCTGGAGCAGCTGGAGTCGCTGGGCCTGCCGGTCGGCGACGACGGCATGGTGATCGGTGTGGACGCCGAGGGGCGGCCCGCGGTCCTGGGCATCAACCGGCCCACGCCGTACGATGTCACGCTCATCGGCGGCCTGTGGACGGCGCAGGTGATGGCGCTGCGGGCGGCCGCGACCGGTGCGCGGGTGGCCGTGGAGACGGGCCGGGCACCGGCCTGGACGGCGCTGGCGCAGGCCGCGGGCGGCGGGCAGCCCTGCATCACTCTGCACGACGTGGGGCGGGTGCCGCCGCAGGGCGCGTCGGCCGGCAGCCCGGTGGTCGTCATCCGCGACTGCGGAATGCGGCCGCCGCGCGGGCGGGTCGTCTCCGGGCCGTGGCAGTCGGTGCTGACGCTGCTTCCGTATCTCAGCCCGGTGGCACCGCGGCTGATGGAGAAGTCGGGCCTGGTCGGTGTGCAGCGGGTGTCCCCCGACGAGGCCGCGCAGATCGGCCGGATCATGAATCTGCCCCGGAGTGAGGCGGAGACGCTCTCCACCCTCGCCGACGGCGTCACCCTGTGGTGTACGGGCAGCGATCGCCAGTTCGTCATGACGCAGGCCACCGACGCCGAAACCGGATTGTTGGGCAGCGCCCGCCGCATGGACTGACGGAGCCGCGCACCCCGGAATCCGTACCGAATGACCCGATTTGACGGTGGCTTTTTTCACGCAGAGGCGTACCGGCGTCACACGAGGGCAGCGCGATGGGTACGGGACGACCGAGGGCGGCCCGACGGGCCTGACGTACGGCCACGGTTGACGATTAGGGTGGGAAGAGCGCGGCACGAACCCGCGCGCGGGAGCACGGCGTCCCCAGGGGGAGAGCCGGGCGGACGGACGACAGGAACGGTCGCCCCCACCCACGACGGCACAAGGGTGCTCGACCACACCAGGAGGCATTGTGAACAGCGATCGGGACGAGATCCGCGGGGGCGGCTGGAACGCGCCGCCCGTCGACGATCAGTCCGACGCGGATCCCGCCGAGATGACGGGTGAGTTCACCATCGACTACACCCCGCCCGCCTGGTACACGCAGAACGCGGGAGACACATCGGGGGGCGGAACGCCCGGCGGTGCGGCGGCCCCCGGAGCGAACGCCGCCGCTTCCGCGGCCACTCCGCCTCCGCCGCCGCCGAACTCCGCCCCGGTGGCCGTGCCGGGGCTGCCGCCCGGCAGCGGGTTCGAGCCGAACTGGACGCACACGCCGCAGCCCGCGGAGCCGGC
Source organism: Streptomyces sp. STAM6 (assembly GCF_054963715.1). Lineage (NCBI taxonomy): Bacteria > Bacillati > Actinomycetota > Actinomycetes > Kitasatosporales > Streptomycetaceae > Streptomyces > Streptomyces sp. STAM6. The sequence continues at coordinate 23,455 of NZ_JBUEFZ010000039.1, forward strand.
TCCCGCGCCCGCGCCGGTGGCTCCGCACGCGGCGGTGACTCCGCCCGCGCCGGCTCCGCTGCACGCGCCGGCGCCCGAAGCCACGCCCGCCGTGGCTCCGGCCCCTGATCCCGCCCCTGCCCCGGCCCCCGCACCGATCGCGGGCGCGGCCGAGCAGCCGGCCGGCGAGCCGTCCCGGCCCGTCGCGCCGCAGCCCTTCGGCGGCGGCGACGTGGAGAGCGGCGCGACCATGCGCTTCTCCCCCGCCGCGCTGAAGCGCGAGATGGCGGAGATCGCCGAGCGGGAGGCGGCGAAGGCCGCGGAGAGCGCCGAGGCCGCGGACGGCCCGGCGGCCCCGGAGTCCGCCGGGCCCGCCCGGGCCGCCGATCCCGCCGATGGGGAGACCGCCGGGGAGTCCGGGGCCGAGCCGACGGGCGCGCAGACGGACCCGGCGCCGGAGGCCACGGCGTCCGCCGAGCCGGCCGCAGTCGACTTCACCGGCGAGGCCGAGGCTGCCGACACCGAAACCGACACCGACGCCGCTGCCGCTGCCGCTGCCGCCGATCTCACCGGCGAGGCGGGCGAGACCGAAGCCGGTACCGAAGCCGGAGACAGCGCTACGGGTGGGTACGCCGATCCGGCGGACGCGGCCCCCGAGGCAGGTGCCGAGGCCCCGTCCGCGGGCCCCGACGAGGTCACGGACGCCGCGCCGCAGGACTCCGTGCCGCAGGACACCCCGCCCGCCGACGCGCCGGTCCAGCCGTGGGCCCCCGCGCCCGCCCAGCAGGGTGCGGAGCTGCCGCCGCTGCCGCCCGCGTTCCAGCCCGCCGCACCGACGGGCGCGCCGCAATGGCCCGTTCCGGCGCCGAGCGCGGACCAGTCGGCGCTGCCTGCCGCGCAGCCACCCGCCGGGCAGCAGCCGGCCACCCCCGCTCCCGCTTGGCCGGCGCACCCGTCGCCCGCACCCGCCGCGCCGCTGCCGCCGCAGGCGCCGCAGGGCGGGTACGGCTTCCCGCATCCCGGCCAGCAGCAGCCGCAGCCCGGCCCGCAGCAGCCTCAGTCCGCCCAGGCGGGCCCTCAGGGTTACGGCTTCCCGCACCCCGCGCAGCCGCAGCCCGGCCAGGCCGGTCCGCAGGGTGGGTACGGCTTCCCGCAGTCCGCCGCCAACCCGCCCGCGCAGCAGGGTGGGTACGGCTTCCCCCACCCGGCCCAGCCGCAACCGGCCCAGCCGCAGCCGCAGCCGCAGCCGCAGCCGCAGCCGCAGGCCGCGCACCAGCAGCCACAGCACGAGCAGCCGCAGCCGTCGGCCGCCAACGTGCCCGCGCAGCAGGGCGGTTACGGCTTCCCCCACCCGGGACAGCCGCAGCCGGGACAGCCGGAGACCGGACAGCCCCCGCACCAGCAGCACCAGCAGCCGCAGCCCCGTCCCCAGCCGCCGGTCGGTGGCACCGATGTGGACCCCCGTACAGGAGCCGCCTGGCCCACACCGGTCACGCACGACCAGCGTGAGCGCTCCGTGCCGGGCGCACCGCTCGGATACACCGCGGCGGTCGAGCTGTCCTCGGACCGTCTGCTGCGCAACACCAAGCAGAAGGCCAAGTCCAGCCGCAACCCGTCCGGTGCCGCCGCCCGCTTCAAGCTGGGCGGCAAGAAGGAGGAGGCCGAGCGGCAGCGCAAGCTGGAGCTGATCCGCACACCGGTGCTGTCCTGCTACCGCATCGCCGTCATCTCCCTCAAGGGCGGCGTCGGCAAGACCACGACGACCACCGCGCTGGGCGCGACGCTGGCGACCGAGCGGCAGGACAAGATCCTGGCGATCGACGCCAACCCCGACGCCGGTACGCTCGGCCGCCGTGTCCGCCGCGAGACCGGGGCCACCATCCGTGACCTCGTGCAGGCGATCCCGTACCTCAACTCGTACATGGACATCCGCCGGTTCACCTCGCAGGCGCCCTCCGGTCTGGAGATCATCGCCAACGACGTGGACCCGGCCGTCTCCACCACGTTCAACGACGAGGACTACCGTCGCGCGATCGAGGTCCTGGGCAAGCAGTACCCGGTCATCCTGACCGACTCCGGAACCGGTCTGCTGTACAGCGCCATGCGCGGTGTGCTCGACCTCGCCGACCAGCTCATCATCATCTCCACGCCGTCCGTCGACGGCGCCTCCAGCGCCTCGACGACGCTCGACTGGCTGTCCGCGCACGGGTACGCCGAGCTGGTGCAGCGGTCCATCACCGTCATCTCCGGGGTTCGCGAGACCGGGAAGATGATCAAGGTCGATGACATCGTCCAGCACTTCGAGACCCGCTGCCGCGGTGTCGTCGTGGTGCCGTTCGACGAGCACCTCGCGGCCGGCGCCGAGGTGGACCTCGACATGATGCGGCCGAAGACCCGGGAGGCGTACTTCAACCTTTCGGCGATGGTCGCCGAGGACTTCGCGCGGGCGCAGCAGGCGCAGGGCCTGTGGACGGGTGACGGCCAGGGCGGTATGCCGCCGCACATGGCACCGCCGATGCCCGGGCAGGGGATGCCCGGACAGGGAATGCCGGGGCAGGTGCCGGGGCAGCCGACGCCGGGGCAGCAGCCCGCGCCCGGTCAGCCGTACCCTCCCCAGCAGCCCCAGCAGCCGATGCCCGGCCAGCCGTACCCGGGCCAGCCCGGCCAGTACGGCCAGCCCGGCCTGCCGCCCCAGGGCTGGCAGCAGCCGGCGCCGGGCCAGCCGTTCCCGGGCCAGCAGGCTCCCGGTGCTCCTGGTGCTCCCGGTGCTCCCGGTCAGCCGTTCCCCGGCCAGCAGCCGGTTCCGGGCCAGCCCCTGCCGGGGCAGCAGATCCCGGGGCAGCCGGTCCCCGGACAGCAGCCTTTCCCGGGCCGGCCCGCGCTGCCGGGGCAGCCGGGTCAGCCCGGCCCCCAGGGCCATCCCGGTCAGCCCGGCCCGCAGGGCCAGCAGGGTCATCCCGACCCCCAGGCTCCCGTCCCGCCCGCCGGATGGCACCAGCAGCAGCCCCCGCAGGCGCCGCCAGCCCCTCAGCAGTAAGGCGTCAAGGGACTGGACCAATGAGGGCCCCGCACCGTCGTCACGGTGCGGGCCCTCGCCGTATTCCCGCAGTCCACAACGGGTTTGACGCATCGTTGACTCACCTCGTCACCGCTGGTAAATCTCGCTTCACCAGCTGGCGCCAGAGATCCACGTGCCTTCTTCCGCGAGTCACGACGCGAGGTCAACGTCCATGGTCACTTCGGCTCCACACCGTCCGGCCCGCCCGCACTCCGCACTCCGGCTCCTGATCGCCGCCGGTGTCACCGCCTCCGTCCTCGCCGGCGCGCCTCAGCAGGCCCGCGCCGCAGAGGAGGGGAAGAGCGTCCTCACCGTCGCCGTCTCGCAGAGCGTGGACTCGCTGAGCCCCTTCCTGGCGCAGCGACTGGTCTCCACCAGCATCCACCGGCTCACGTACGAGTACCTCACCAACTACGACGTCAAGGACGCCCGTCCGGTCCCCGGCCTGGCCACCTCGTGGAAGCCGTCGCCCGACAAGCTGACCTGGACGTACACCATCCGGGACGACTCCGTGTGGTCCGACGGCAAGCAGGCCACCGCCGAGGACGCGGCCTGGACGTTCAACAAGATGATGACCGACGAGAACGCGGCGACCGCCAACGGCAGTTTCACGGCCAACTTCAGGAAGGTCACCGCACCCGACCCGCGGACACTGGTGATCGAGCTGAAGGAGCCGCAGGCGACGATGACCGCGCTGGACGTCCCGATCGTGCCCAGGCACGTGTGGGAGAAGGTCGGCGACTTCTCCACCTTCAACAACGACAAGCGGTTCCCGGTCGTCGGGAACGGCCCGTTCGTCATCACGGACTACAAGGTCGACCAGTACGTGAAGCTCCGGCCGAACAAGACCTTCTGGCGCGGGGCGCCCAAGTTCGACGAGCTGGTGCTGAAGTACTACAAGGACGGGGACGCCGCCGTCGCCGCGCTGCGCAAGGGCGAGGTCTCCTTCGTACCGAACCTCACCCCGGCCCAGGCGGCGTCGCTCCGGCACACCACGAACATCAAGGTCAACGACGCGCCGGGCCGCCGCTTCTTCGCCCTCGCCACCAATCCGGGGGCACGCGCCAAGGACGGCGCGAAGTTCGGCAGCGGGCATCCGGCGCTGCTCGACCCGGCGGTCCGCAAGGCGCTCTTCCTCGCCGTCGACCGGCGGACCATCGTCGACAAGGTCTTCCAGGGTCACGCCGTGGAGGGCGAGGGCTACATCCCGCCGCGTTTCGAGCAGTACTTCTGGAAGCCGGAGGGCGCGCAGAGACTGGCCTACGACCCGGCCAGGGCCGAGCGGACCCTGGAGGCGGCCGGATACCGGAAGAACAGCTCGGGCAAGCGCGTCGGCAAGGACGGCAGACCGCTCGACTTCCGCATCCTGTGCCACGCCACCGACCCGAACGACAAAGCCGTCGGCAAGTACCTGCAGGAGTGGTGGGGCAAGCTCGGCATCGGGCTGAAGGTCGACTGCCTCGACAACGTGTCCGACCCCTGGCTGAAGGGTGACTACGACCTGGCCTTCGACGGCTGGTCGGTCAACCCTGACCCGGACTTCGTCCTGTCGATCCACACCTGTGCCGCGCTTCCCGCCACCCCGAAGGACACCGGCGCGACGGACAACTTCATCTGCGACAAGCGGTTCGACGAGCTGTACGCGCGGCAGGTGGCGGAGTACGACCCCGCCAAACGCGCCGAACTGGTCAGGCAGATGCAGTCGCGGCTGTACGACACGGGGTACATGAACGTCATGGCGTACCCGAACGCGGTCGAGGCGTACCGCACCGACCACATCGCGTCGATCAAGACCATGCCGGAGGACGCCGGCAACCTCTGGGGGCAGGACGGCTACTGGAGCTGGTGGTCGGCCGAACCCGCCTCGTCCGGCCGCGACGGCTCGGGCCGTGGTTCGTCCCTCGGTGTGGTGCTGGGCATCGGTGCCGCCGTGGTGGTGGCCGCCGCGCTGGGCGCCGGGATCGCCATGCGCCGCCGCTCCACGGCCGACGACCGCGAGTAGTCGATGGCCGCGGTGAACTCGCCCGCCGATGTGGCGCGGTCCCCCAAGGTCCGCGCCACCCGGCGCGCCTCCGGCAGCGGAACGTCCGGCGGCCTGTCCGCCTATCTGCGGTATCTGGCGGGCAAGGTGGGCGGTGCGGCCGTCTCGCTGCTCGCCGTCCTCGTCACCAGCTTCTTCCTCTTCCGCATCGTCCCCGGCGACCCGGTCAAGGCGATGACGCACGGAATGCCGACGTCCGCCGAACAGATGGCGACCTTGCGCCGGCAGTTCGGGCTGGACCTGCCGCTGTGGCACCAGTTCACGGACTACTGCGGAAAGGCGCTGACCGGCGACTTCGGCATGTCGTACCAGTTCCGGGCCCCCGTGGGGGAGCTGATCGCCCAGAAGGTGCCGGCGACGCTGCTGCTCACCGGTGTCGCCGTGGTGGTCTATTCGGTGATCGGGCTGTGGCTCGGCACCCGGTCGGCCTGGCACCACGGCGGTCCGGGCGACCGGTTCCACACGGGAGTGGCGCTGACGCTGTGGTCCGTGCCGTCGTTCTGGCTCGGCCTGCTGCTCATCATCGTCTTCTCGGTCGGCGTCGGACCGGTCCCCGGGCTGTTCCCGACGGGCGGCATGGAGTCGGGCGACGAGACCGGGTTCGCGTACGTCGTGGACGTCGCCCACCACATGGTGCTGCCAGTGCTCACGCTGGTCGCGGTCGGCTACGCGCAGACGCTGCTGGTGATGCGCTCGTCCCTGCTCGACGAGATGGGCGGCGACTATCTGACGACGGCGCGCGCGAAGGGGCTGCGGGACGACTTGGTGCGCCGTCGGCACGCCGTGCCGAACGCGCTCCTGCCCACGGTCACCATGGTCTTCATCAATCTGGGCCATGTGGCGGCCGGTTCGATCCTGGTGGAGACGGTGTTCTCGTGGCCCGGGCTGGGCGGGCTGTTCTACCAGGCGCTGAGCGTGCCCGACCTGCCACTGGTGCAGGGTCTGTTCGTGGTCTTCGCGGGCGCCATGATCGTCATGAATCTCCTCGCCGACCTGCTGTACCCGCTGCTCGATCCCCGGGTGGGCCGATGACACGCGCGCTGCTCCGGTCCCGCCGCCGGGCGTCCGTGGCCCGCTTCTGGCGCCAGTACCGGTCCCACCGGGCGGGGCTGTACGGGCTCACGGCCCTCGTCCTGATCGCGCTCGCCGCGCTGGCCGCCCCCCTGCTGGTCGGCGACGACGCGCAGAGCGTGACGAACGCGCCCGGCTCGGCACTGGAGCCGCCGAGCGGCGCGTTCCCGTTGGGTACGGACCAGTTCGGCCGGTCACTGCTGGGGCTGCTGGTGTGGGGCGCGCGCGTGTCGCTCGCGGTCGGGCTGCTCGCGGCGGCGCTCTCCGTGGCGATCGGCACGCTCGTGGGGATCCTCGCCGGACACTACGGCGGCTGGTTCTCCACGGTCCTGATGAGGATCACCGACTGGTTCCTGGTGATGCCGGCGCTGGTGCTGGCGATCGTGCTGGCCACGGTGATGTCCCGCGGCATGGGGACGGTGGTCCTGGCGATCGGCATCACCAGCTGGCCGACGACGGCCCGGCTGGTGCGGGCGCAGACGATCGCGGTCGAGTCCCGCCCGTACATCGAGCGGGCCAGGGCGCTCGGCGGCGGGCACGGTCACGTCATGGCCCGGCACGTGCTGCCCAATGTGATGCCGCTGGTGCTGGCGCAGACGACGCTGGGCATCTCCACCGCCATCCTCACGGAGGCGACGCTGGCCTTCCTCGGGCTCGGTGACCCGACGGTGGTGTCGTGGGGCGGCATGCTCCAGGACGCGCGCGAGGCGGGCGCGGTGTCCTCCGGCCACTGGTGGTACCTGGCGCCACCGGGCGTCGCGATCGCCGTCGTCGCCCTCGCCTTCACCCTGTGCGGGCGGGCGATCGAGTCGGTGCTCAACCCGAAGCTGGGGGTGGGGCCGTGAACCTGCTGGAGCTGCGGGACCTCAGCGTCACCTATGGATCGGGGGCGTCCGCCGTGCCCGCGGTCCGCGGGGTGGACCTGACCGTGGAGGCCGGGCGGAAACTGGGTGTGGCGGGCGAGTCGGGGTGCGGCAAGTCCACGCTGGCGCTCGCGCTGCTGCGGCTGCTGCCCGCGTCGGCCCGGTTGAGCGGGAAGATCCTGCTGGACGGCGAGGACGTGCTGGCCATGAAGTGGGGCCGGCTGCGGGCGGTCCGCTGGGCGGGGGCGTCGATCGTGTTCCAGGGCGCGATGCACTCGCTGAACGCCGTGCACCGGATCGGCGACCAGATCGCCGAGCCGCTGCTGGTGCACCGGCGGGCGACCCCGGCTGCCGCCCGCGCCCGCGCGGGGGCGCTGCTGGAGCAGGTGGGGCTGCCGGCCGGGCGCGCCGGCGCCTATCCGCACGAGCTGTCCGGCGGGCAGCGCCAGCGGGTGATGATCGCGATGGCGCTGGCGTGCGAGCCACGGCTGATCGTGGCCGACGAGCCGACGACCGCCCTGGATGTGATGATCCAGGCGCAGATCCTGCGGCTGATCGAGCGGTTGGTGGCGGACCAGGACATCGGCCTGGTGATGATCAGTCATGACCTGGCGGTGCTGGCCGACACCTGCGACCGGCTCGCGGTGATGTACGCGGGCCGGGTCGTCGAGGAGGGCCCGGCGCGTGCCGTGTACGACGCGGCCGCGCACCCGTACGGCCGGGCCCTTTCGGAGGCCTTCCCGCGCATCGGCGACCCGGCGTCGCGGCGGGCTCCGCGCGGCCTGCCCGGCGATCCGCCCGACCCGTCCGCGCTGCCGACGGGCTGTACGTTCCATCCGCGCTGTCCGGTCGCGCTGGACGCGTGCGCGCGGGAGGACCAGGAGCTGCGGGAGACGGGGGCCGGGCACCGGGCCGCCTGTGTCCATGTCGCCGACGGCGTGAGGAGCCTGCCGTGACCACCACTCCCCTGCTGTCGGCGGCCGGTCTGCGGGTGACGTTCCCCGGGCGCCGGGGCGGTCCGGCCGCCCGCGCGGTGGACGGCGTGGACCTCGACATCGCTGCCGGCGAGATCGTGGCGCTGGTCGGTGAGTCGGGGTGCGGCAAGACGACGCTGGCGCGTTCGCTGCTGGGCCTGGTGGAGCCGACGGCGGGCCGGGTCTCCTTCGGCGGTGAACCACTCGCGTACGGCGCGCGGGCGCTCAAGGCGTACCGCAGGCGCGTCCAGCTGGTGCTGCAGGACCCGAGCGGCTCGCTGAACCCGCGGCACACCGTGTACGACGCGGTGGCCGAGGGGCTGCGGATCCACGGGTGCGCCGGGGACGAGCGGGCGGCCGTCGCCGGGGCGCTCGCTCGGGCCGGACTGCGTCCGCCGGAGCGGTTCTTCCTGCGCTACCCGCACGAGTTGTCGGGCGGGCAGCGCCAGCGGGTCGTCATCGCGGGGGCGCTGGTGCTGGAGCCCGAACTGATCGTCGCGGACGAGCCGGTGGCCTCGCTCGACGCGTCCGTGCGCGGCGAGATCCTGGCGCTGCTGCTGCGCCTGCGGGACGAGCTGGGGCTGGCCGCGCTGGTGGTGACGCACGATCTGGGGCTGGCGTGGAATGTCGCCGACCGGGTCGCCGTGATGTACCTGGGCCGGATCGTGGAGACCGGCACGGTGGAGGAGGTGCTGTCGTCGCCCCGCCACCCGTACACCCAGGCACTGCTGTCGGTGCTGCCGGAGTCCGCGGCGGAACCGGTGGTGCTGGCGGGAGAGCCGCCGGACCCGTCGCGGGTGCCGGGCGGCTGCCGCTTCCACGTCCGCTGCCAGGTGCTGGCGTCGGGTGAGGCGGAACGCGCCGGCGTGGCCGACCGCTGCCGTACGCAGGACCTTCCGGTCCTGGACGGGCAGCGGCGGGAGGCCGCCTGCCACTGGGCGGCGGCCCGCTAGCCAGCGGGTGTCCGAGGGATCGGGCCGGATCAGGGAGCGGTGTCCGGCGGCTTCGGATCCTGGGGCGTGTTGCGAAAGTGGCGTCGTCCGCCCGGAGGGCGGGGCCGGGGGCGCCCGGTGCGGGCGATCGCAGGTCGGAGGGTGGGGGTACCTCCCGCGCCGCCAGGCGCAGGGGGAGAGAGCGCGGCGGGCCGCGCCGACGACCGCCAACGCCGCGAACGTGCGTGCCGGACACCCCCGGCCGGACGGGACTTCCGAAACACGCCCTGGGCGGAGATGCGGGGCGACGCGGACCTTCGGCGAGTGGCGACAACGCCGGGGACGATGTCGCGGGGGTCGCGAGTCCGGCAGGATCCACCGGGCATCCCCCCGGGGGCCCGTCAGGGCCGCTGCCCCGCCTCCTCGGCCTCGCTGTCGTAGGCCCCGGTCAGCTCGCGGCAGCGCTTCACATCTCCGGCCATCGCCTCCAGCAGCGCTTCGATCGAGTCGAACTTCTCCTGGCCGCGGACGTACGCCAGGAAGTCGACCGTCACGTGCAGGCCGTACAGGTCGAGGCCGACACGGTCGATGGCGTACGCCTCGACGGTGCGCTCCGTGCCGTCGAACTGGGGGTTGGTGCCCACCGAGATCGCGGCAGGCATCCGCTCGCCGTCGGCGGTCAGCCAGCCGGCGTAGACACCGTCCGCCGGGATCGCCGTGTGCGGCAGGGTCTCCACGTTGGCCGTGGGGAAACCGAGCTCGCGGCCGCGCTGGGCGCCGCGCACGACGATGCCCTCGACGCGGTGGGGGCGGCCCAGGATCTCGGCGGCGCCCGCCACGTCGCCCTCGGCGACCAGGCGCCGGGCCAGTGTGGAGGAGAACGGCAGACCGCCGCCCGCCTCACCGGTGACGTACAGGTCGACGACCTCGACCTCGTAGTCGTACGTGGTGCCCATCTCGGCGAGGAACTCGACGTTGCCGGCGGCGCGGTGGCCGAAGCGGAAGTTCGGGCCTTCTATGACGGCGCGTGCGTGGAGCTTGTCGACCAGGACCTTCACGATGAAGTCGGCCGGGGAGAGCTGGGAGAACGCGGCGGTGAACGGCAGGATCAGCACCGCGTCGACGCCGAGGCCAGCCATCAGTTCGGCGCGCCGGTGGTGCGGCGCGAGCAGCGGCGGGTGGCTGCCGGGGCGGACGACCTCGGAGGGGTGCGGGTCGAAGGTGACGACGACCGAGGGGATGCCGAGCTCGCGCGCCCGCTCCACCGCCCGCCCGATGATCAACTGGTGCCCGCGGTGCACCCCGTCGTAGGAGCCGATGGTGACGACGCTGCGCCCCCAGTCCTGGGGGATGTCCTCCAAGCCACGCCAGCGCTGCACTGTGACCGCTCCTCGCCCGAACCCATGTATGTCATGACCGATTACGCAGGTCTAAGACTGCCATGCCCGGGCGTCTCGGCCCGCATCGGCATCGGACTGCCCAGCCTCTCGACCGTGCGGCGGGAGCTCGGGCCGACCACCGACGCCCACTGATGCGGTGCCCCGGCCAGCCAGCCGGCGACCAGGGCGGCGAAGCCGGGCACGTCGCGGGCGAGCTCGACCAGCCGCCCGTCGAAGAGCCGCGCGCCATCCGGGGTGCGGACGAGGAGCCGGCCCGTGCGGTGCACGAGGTCGTGGGTGCGTGTCTCGGGCCGCCGGGCCGCCCCGAGCGCGGCGGCCCTGAGCACGGCGTCCAGTACGGCGAGGTCGCGGCTCTCGTACTCCTCGTACTCCAGCAGGACGTCCAGGAGCTCGGCGCGCAGGGCCCGTGAGGACGGTGTGCCGGGCGCCGCGAGGACTGCCGCGAGGGCACCCCGCACCTGGTGGGGGCCGCCCCGCAGGAGTCCGGTGACCAGGGGGAAGAGCACCCCGCGGACGCCCGGCCCGTGTTCCAGGCGGCGGTCGACGTACGCGGCGGCGTGCTCGGCGCCCTCGGGGTGCTGGTCCACATGGGCGCGGACCAGTTCGGCGGCCCGGCGCGCCAGGGCGGGGGTGTTGACCGCGGCCAGGGCGGTCAGCACCTCCGCGGCCGGGGCGCCGGGCGTCCGCAGCCGGGTCCGGAAGGCGGCGATGACCGGCTCGGGGTGGGTGATCAGGGCGGCGGTCAGCGCGCTCGACGGCACGCCCGTGTCGCCGGACCGGTAGGCGGCGAGGGCCCGCGCCAGGTAGCGGCAGCGGGTCTGCGGGTCGCGGACGAGAAGGCCGAGTGCCGCGCCGTGCAGGGCCGCGTCGCCGGGGCGGACGAGCAGGGCGAGGGCCGCGTACCTGAGCAGTTCACGGTCGGTCGTGGTGGTGGCGTACGGGGCGACGAGCCGCCCGTACGCGGCGGCGGCGACCCTGCGGCCCGGGCGCGTGTCGTCGTGCGCCCAGCGGTCGACGGCCCGGCACAGCGCGGACGGCTCGTCCTCGGCGAGGGCGGCGAGCAGCTCGTCGGCCCGGGCGTGGGCGGTGCTGACGAGCGCCTCGCAGAGGTCGTCGACGGCCAGGTCGCGCCTGGCGTACAGCAGGGCCTGGGCGGCCCCGGCGACGGTGGTCCGGGTCTGGGAGCCGGGGGCGGCGGGCAGCGGCCGCTCGTCGGCGAACCAGCGGCACAGCAGGGGCTGTACGCCCCGCGGGTCGGCCGCCAGCCGCTCGGCCACGAGATCCAGGTAACGGGGCCGGTCGTCCTCCACGGGGACATCGCCGGAAGGAACGGCAAGGACGGAACGGACGGGCCCGGCGGCGGCGACGGAGGCGGTAGCGGTAGCGGTAGCGACGGAGGTGGAGGGCGGACCGTCGGCGGGCACCAGCCGCCGCAGCAGGTCCATCCACTCGTCCTCACCGAGCCGGAGCCGCTCCCAGAACCAGGGGCCGAACTCGTCGAGACGGCCGGTCCGCGCCCGGCCGCCCGCGAAGGAGCCCCGGGCGGCGATGCGGTCGGCCAGCAGCCGCAGGACGCCGTGGTAGGGCCGGGCGTCCACGGCCCTCAGCAGGGTCCGCGCGACCAGCCGCGCCGCCCACCACCCGGCCTCCTCGTCACGGTCCGGGCCGCTGCCGCCGCCGTCGAGGGCGTCGACGAGCTCCTCCAGCCGGCGGGCGAGGGCGGCCGGTCCGTGGCCGCGCTCCAGCAGGAGCAGCGCCTGGACCACCGGGCCGATCCGGTGGCGCGGCACCGGCAGTGTGGGGGCCGGCGCCGCGCCGGCAACCTCCCCCGGCCAGGGGCGGACACCGTCGCCGGACGGCTGCCCGGCCGGGAGGCCCGCGGGCCGGCGGTGGACGAGTGCGTCGAGCGCCGCGTCCAGATCGAGGTGGGCGCCCTGGACCCAGTCGGCGAGTTCCTCGTGGGCGAACCGGTAGCCGCCGCCCGCCGGGACGATCAGCCCTTCGGTGAGTACCGCGGAGGCCCATCCGCTGGCCCACGGGAAGAGGTCCTCGAACGCCTCCCGGTCGAGCTGTCCCTGGCCGGGGCCCAGGCAGCGCCGTGCCGCCTCGTGGACCCGGCCGGCCACCCGGGCCGCCAGGACGCGCACGGCGGTGCCCCGCAGGGGTGGACGCGAGGCCGCCGCGATCCGGACGGCGACACGCAGGCACATCAGGTCCAGGTGCGCGGCGAAGACGTCCTCACGGCCGGGACGCCCGGACGCGTCACCGGGGAGGGCCTCGCGCACCTCGGCGAGCAGCCGCAGCGCCAGGGGGTGGCGGGCGTCCGCCGCCGCGATCGCGGTGCCGGGCAGGCCGTAGCGCTCGCGCGCCAGATCGGCCTCAGGGGCGGGCAGCTCACCGATGCGCAGGGCGGCCGGCAGCCGTTCGGCGGGCCACGGGATTCCCGGCCGTGGCGGTCCCGACTGCTCGCTCGGGTGATGCAGCGCGCGGGCCGGGTACAGCGCGCCCGCCTGTTCCCAGTGTTCCGGCCGGCAGGCCACCACCAGGCGGGCGCCGTGTCCGCGCAGCCAGCGCAGGGTGCCGGAGGTCCAGACGGCGAGCCGGTGCGCCAGGAGGGGCGTCATCTCCTCGGGGCCGTCCAGCAGCACGACGAGGGGACGTCCGGCGTCCAGGGCGAGCCGGGCCACCTGCTCGGCGGTGGGGTACAGGGTGTCGTCGCTCCGCAGGCCGGTCGCGCCCCAGCCGGCGACGATGCGGGCGGACCGCTGAAGCGCCCGCCCGACGGCGTCGGCGACCGAGGTGTCGGAGGCCCGCAGGTCGGCGCCGCGCAGCCAGACGGTCGGGGCGGGTTCGGCGCCTGCCGCCCGGCGGGCGGCGAGGCCGCGCAGTTCGGTGCTGCGTCCGCTGCCGGGGTCGCCGACGAGCGCGCACACCAGGGCGTCGGACGCGGCGAAAGCGGCGAACTCACGGGTGATCTCGGGCCGTTCGACCGGATCGGGCCAGTGGCTGGGGCCGCCGACCGTTCCGCCGGTGGTGGCGGTCAGCTCCAGCGCGCCCGCGAGGTTGAAGTCCTGCCCGTAGGCGGGGACGGTCGCGGTGTTGCGCCGCAGCAGGTCGGCGAGAGCGCCGCCGGGTTCACGGGCCGCCGCCGCGGCGAGCGGGACGGCGAAGCCGGCGGCTCGGTGCGCTGCGTGCAGGGCGGTCCCGAGGACGGCCAGGACGGTGCCGGTCGCGGCGTCCATGACGGGCCCTCCGACGGCCTCTCCGCCGTGCCGGAGCGCCTCGCTGCCGTCCGTCCCGATGGCCAGCTCCAGGACTCCGCCCAGCCGGTGGAAGCGGTCGGTGGCGGTGTAGGTCACTTCCGCGCTGCCCAGGACCCGGGCCTCGCGCCAGCCGCGCGCGGGCAGTCGTACGTACGTGCCCGGTTCCACGGCGCGGCGGTCCGCGATGGGCAGGGGGCGCACGCCCAGGCCCTCGGTGCGCACGAGCGCCAGGCCGGCCTCGGGCAGCGGGGTGAGGGCCTCGGGACCGGCGAGCCAGGTGCGCCCGCCGGGCGCCCGCACCACCACCCGTACCAGCCCGTCGACGGCTTCGTGGCCCGTCACGACCGTGCCCCGGTCGTCGGCGACGAAGCCGGTCCCGCGTGTCCGGCCCGCCGGATCACAGACCTCTACCAGCGTCGGCCGGTCCCCGCGTTCCATGATTCGACGGTAGGACCCAGGTGATCACCGCGAGAAGAACGCGATTCGAAAGCGCCCCCGAGTGCTCCCGTCATTCACTCCGAGCGCCTGCCCGACCGAGTGAATCCGCGGGCCGCCGTGGATAGACCCTGTGGGAGGGGGATCGTGGAGCGGGTTCGGAGTGCCGTGCCCGCTCCACGATGGGTCGCCCGGGGTGGTGCTCAGCCGAAGACCGCGAGGCTCTTCGCCTTGCCGTTCCGCTCTTCCACGAGCGCCACGAAGCGGCCCTCGGGGCCGAAGACGGCGACCGGCGCGGAGTCGTAGGCCGGCATGTCCAGCCGTACGCCGTTGAGCAGCAGCCGGGCCCGCTTCTCGTCCACGTCCCAGCGGGGGAACGCGGCAGCCGCGGCCTCGGCGATCGGCATCACGGTCAGCTCCTCCTGGAGCTGGTCCAGGGTCCGCGCGGAGTCGAGCTTGTAGGGCCCGACGCGGGTGCGGCGCAGGGCCGTCAGGTGCCCGCCGACGCCCAGTCCGGCACCGAGGTCCCGGGCGAGGGCGCGGATGTACGTCCCGGAGGAGCACACCACGGAGACCACCAGGTCGACGACGGGGGTCCCGTCCTCGGCCACCGCGTCCCGCATGTCGTACACGGTGAACTGCGAGACGGTCACCGGCCGGGCCGGGATGTCGAACTCCTCGCCGCCGCGCACCCGGGCGTAGGACCGCTTGCCGTCGATCTTGATGGCGCTGACCTTGGACGGCACCTGCATGATGTCGCCGGTGAGCTTGGCGACCTCGGTGTCGACGGCCTCGCGGGTGACCCCGGAGGCGTCGGTGGACGAGGTGATCTCGCCCTCGGCGTCGTCCGTGATGGTGTTCTGCCCGAGCCGGATCGTGCCGAGGTACTCCTTCTCGGTCAGTGCGAGGTGACCGAGGAGCTTGGTGGCCTTCTGGACCCCGAGCACCAGTACACCGGTGGCCATGGGGTCGAGGGTGCCGGCGTGTCCGACGCGGCGGGTCCGGGCGATCCCACGCATCTTCGCGACGACGTCGTGCGAAGTGAAGCCGGACGGCTTGTCGACGATGACAAGGCCGTCCGGCGTGGTGCTGTGCTGGCTCATTCGGCGGCGTCGTCCTCGTCACCGGGCTTGCGGTACGGGTCGGCCTCGCCGGCGTACGCGGCGCCCGAGGACGCCTCGCGCACCTTGGCGTCGGAGGCCCGCGCCTTGTCGAGGAGGTCCTCGATCGTCCGGGCGTTCTCCGGGAGGGCGTCCGCCACGAAGGCCAGGGTGGGCGTGAACTTGGTCCCCGCCGCCCGGCCGACCGCGGAGCGCAGGATGCCCTTGGCGCTCTCCAGGCCGGCTGCCGCGCTGGCCCGGGCCTCGTCGTCGCCGTAGACCGTGTAGAAGACCGTGGCCTCCCGCAGGTCACCGGTGACGCGGGTGTCCGTGATGGTCACGTGCGTACCCAGGCGCGGGTCCTTGATGCCGCGCTGCAGCTTCTCGGCGACCACCTCCCGGATGAGGTCCGCCAGCTTTTTCGCCCGCGCGTTGTCGGCCACTGGTCCTTCTCCTTTTTGCCTTGCACATTCAGTCTTCGTCGGTGTGGAGCCTGCGCCGTACGGACAGCAGCTCCACCTCGGGCCGGGCGGCGACCATGCGCTCGCACCGGTCGAGTACTTCCGTGAGGTGTCCGACGTCGCCGGAGACCATCGCAAGCCCGATCTCGGCCCTGCGATGGAGGTTCTGGCCGCCGGTCTCCGCCGCGCTCACCGCGTACTTCCGCTGGAGCTCGGCGACGATCGGCCGGACGACGGAGCGCTTCTCCTTCAACGACCGTACGTCGCCGAGGAGCAGATCGAAGGACAGTGTCCCCACATACATGTATGTCCGGATGTCCCGCCGGTACGGGTTTATGTGCCGCGGGTCGTCCCCCGGTTCGGCACAGCCAGTGGCCCCGCCGTCGAGGTGGCAGGGACACCAGAACCGTACACGCAACGGCCGGGGCCGATCGACGGAATTCCTTCCGCCGACCGGCCCCGGCTCCCGTGTGCGGGATCAGACGCGCGGCTTCTCGCGCATCTCGTACGTCGCGATGACGTCGTCGACCTTGATGTCGTTGAAGTTTCCGAGGTTGATACCACCCTCGAAGCCTTCGCGGATCTCGGTGACGTCGTCCTTGAAGCGACGCAGACCGGCGATGTTGAGGTCCTCCGCGATGACCTTGCCGTCGCGGATGAGGCGCGCCTTCGTGTTGCGCCGGACCTCGCCGGAGCGGATGAGCACACCCGCGATGTTGCCCAGCTTGGACGAGCGGAAGACCTCGCGGATCTCCGCCGTGCCGAGCTCGACCTCTTCGTACTCCGGCTTGAGCATGCCCTTGAGGGCCGCCTCGATCTCCTCGATGGCCTGGTAGATCACCGAGTAGTACCGGACGTCGACGCCCTCGCGCTCCGCCATCTGCGCGGCACGGCCGGCCGCGCGGACGTTGAAGCCGATGACGATGGCGTCCGAGCCCATGGCCAGGTCGATGTCCGACTCCGTGACCGCACCGACGCCGCGGTGCAGGACCCGGATGTCGACCTCTTCGCCGACGTCCAGCTGGAGCAGCGACGACTCGAGCGCCTCGACGGAACCGGAAGCGTCACCCTTGATGATGAGGTTGAGCTGCTGGATCTCGCCGGCCTTGAGCACCTTGTCCAGGTCCTCGAGGGAGACGCGGCGCACACGCTTGGCGAACGCGGCGTTGCGCTCACGGGCGGCACGCTTCTCGGCGATCTGACGGGCCGTACGGTCCTCGTCGACCACCAGGAAGTTGTCGCCGGCGCCCGGGACGTTGGTGAGACCGAGGACGAGGACCGGGGTCGACGGACCCGCCTCTTCCACGTTCTCGCCCTTGTCGTCGAGCATCGCGCGGACACGGCCGTAGGCGTCGCCCGCGACCATCGTGTCGCCGACCCGCAGGGTGCCTCGCTGGACCAGGACGGTCGCGACGGCGCCGCGGCCCTTGTCCAGGTGCGCCTCGATGGCGATACCCTGCGCGTCCTGCTCCGGGTTGGCCCGCAGGTCCAGCGCCGCGTCCGCGGTGAGGATCACGGCCTCGAGCAGCTTGTCGATGTTCAGACCCTGCTTGGCGGAGATGTCGACGAACATCGTGTCGCCGCCGTACTCCTCGGCCACCAGGCCGTACTCGGTCAGCTGACCGCGCACCTTGGTCGGGTCCGCGCCCTCGACGTCGATCTTGTTGACCGCGACCACGATCGGCACGTCGGCCGCCTTGGCGTGGTTCAGCGCCTCGATCGTCTGGGGCATCACACCGTCGTTCGCCGCCACCACGAGGATCGCGATGTCGGTGGACTTGGCACCACGGGCACGCATGGCGGTGAACGCCTCGTGACCCGGGGTGTCGATGAAGGTGATCCTGCGGTCCTCGTCGTTGACCTCGGTGGCGACCTGGTACGCACCGATGTGCTGCGTGATACCGCCGGCCTCGCCCGCGACGACGTTCGTCTTGCGGATCGCGTCCAGCAGTCGGGTCTTACCGTGGTCGACGTGACCCATGACGGTCACGACCGGCGGACGGGACACGAGGAACTCCTCGCCGCCCTCGTCCTCGCCCCACTCGAGGTCGAAGGACTCGAGCAGCTCGCGGTCCTCCTCCTCCGGGCTGACGATCTGAACCGTGTAGTTCATCTCGTCGCCGAGAAGCTGCAGCGTCTCGTCCGAGACGGACTGCGTGGCGGTGACCATCTCGCCGAGGTTCATCATGACCGCGACGAGCGACGCCGGGTTGGCGTTGATCTTCTCCGCGAAGTCGGTGAGGGACGCACCGCGCGACAGGCGAACGGTCTCGCCGTTGCCGCGAGGCAGCATCACGCCGCCGACCGACGGGGCCTGCATGGCCTCGTACTCCTGGCGCCTCTGCCGCTTCGACTTGCGACCGCGACGCGCGGGACCACCGGGACGACCGAAGGCACCCTGCGTGCCACCACGGCCGCCGGGGCCGCCGGGACGACCGCCGAAGCCGGGACGACCGCCGAAGCCGCCGCCACCGCCACCGGGACCGCCGGGACGGCCGCCACCGCCGCCGCCACCACCGGGACGACCGCCGAAGCCGCCGCCACCGCCGCCGGGACCGGCCGGACGGCCGGCGAAGCCGGGACGACCGCCGCCGCCCGGACGACCGGCGCCGCCACCGGGGCCACGGCCGCCGGGGCCGCCGCCACCGGGACGCGGGCCGGCAGCGGGACGCTGCGGCATCATGCCCGGGTTCGGACGGTTACCGGCGGGGCCGCCACCCGGGCGCGGGGCCTGGGGACGCGGCATGCCACCGGGAGTGGGACGGGCACCACCGGGACCGGCCTGGGGACGGGGACCGCCCTGACCGGCACCCTGCGGACGCGGGCCCGGGGCACCGGGGCCACCGGGACGCGGGGCACCGCCCGGACGGGGCGCCTGGGGGCGCGCCATTCCGGTGGAGCCACCCGAGGTGAAGGGGTTGTTGCCCGGACGCGGACCCGCGGGACGGGCACCGCCCGGACGGGGAGCCTGACGCTCGCCGCCGGGGCGCGGAGCGCCGGGACGGGTACCGCGGTCGCCCTGACCGGAGCCCTGTCCGGGGCGCGCGGCGGGACGGGGACCGGGGGTACCGGGCCGCGGACCGGCGGCCGGGGCCGACGGAGGCGCGGTGAACTCCGGGTTCGCCGGAGCCGGGGCCGCGGGCGCCGGCTTGGGCGCGGCGGCGGGCTTCGGACCCGGAGTGGGACGCGGGCCGGGAGCCGGCGCCGCGGACTTCTCGGCCGCCGCGGGCTTCGGCGCGGGGGCGCCGGGCTTCGGGGCAGCGGGACGGGCCGCCTGCGCCGGGGAGGGCGCGGACGGGCTGGGGGTGCCTCCGGCGCGGCTTGCCGCTGCGGGGGAGGGCTTCGCAGGCGCGGCCTTGCGGGGCGCGCCGGGCTTCGCGGCGGACTTGCCGGCGTTGCCGCCGGGGCCCTGCAGCGCGTCAGTCAACTTGCGTACAACCGGCGCCTCGATCGTCGAAGACGCCGAACGGACGAATTCACCGAGTTCCTGGAGCTTGGCCATGACGACCTTGCTCTCCACACCGAACTCCTTGGCGAGTTCGTATACCCGGACCTTAGCCACTTCGCTCCTTTTAGGTCCGGGTTACCGCCGGACCGTCGCTACTTCATGGGCGTACTCATCGCGTACTCATCGAGTGCTCATCGCAATCTCGACCTACTTCCAACTCGCGAGGTACCTGACCGCACGGGGTTCCGTGCCGTACTTCTTCTTACAGATTCCGCTGCTCCACGAACCGGCGCACTGCCGCCGTTTCGAACGGCCCCTGGGCCCTGAAGGCCCTCGGGAACGCCCGGCGGCGGACCGCCAGATCGAGACAGACCGAGGCGGGATGCACATAAGCACCCCGGCCGGGCAGCGTACCGCGAGGATCGGGGGCGCACTCGCCCTTGATCAACACGATCCGCAGCAGATCGCGCTTGGCCGCTCGCTCCCGGCACCCTACGCAGGTGCGCTCAGGGCATGCGCGGGCATGCGTCCGGCCAGACACGCTCAAGTCTACCTCCCCGCGCCGACCTCACCCCTTTGGGGCAAAAATCGAACACTTGATGGCTGAAATTACCGCGGTGATCCTGTCGTAGCACAACGTGACCACGGCGGAATCCATTCCCGGCTGGGCGCCGGATCCTGTCAGTCCTGCTCGGGGGACTGCTCGGTGTCCGGGCGGATGTCGATGCGCCAGCCGGTGAGGCGGGCGGCGAGCCGGGCGTTCTGCCCCTCCTTGCCGATGGCCAGCGACAGCTGGTAGTCCGGCACGGTCACCCGGGCGGAGCGGGCGGCGAGGTCGACGACCTCCACCTTGGAGACGCGGGCCGGGGAGAGCGCGTTCGCCACCATCTCGGCCGGGTCGTCCGACCAGTCGACGATGTCGATCTTCTCTCCGTGCAGCTCGGCCATGACGTTGCGGACGCGGCCGCCCATCGGGCCGATGCAGGCGCCCTTGGCGTTCAGACCCGAACGGGTGGAACGCACGGCGATCTTCGTCCGGTGACCGGCCTCACGGGCGATCGCCGCGATCTCCACCGAGCCGTCGGCGATCTCGGGGACCTCCAGGGCGAAAAGCTTCTTCACCAGATTGGGATGCGTCCGCGAAAGGGTGACGGACGGACCGCGGACACCCTTGGCGACCCGGACGACGTACGTGCGCAGCCGCAGGCCGTGGGTGTACTCCTCGCCGGGCACCTGCTCCTGCACCGGCAGGATCGCCTCGAGCTTGTCGTCCAGCTTCACCAGGACGTTCTTGGGGTCCTTGCCCTGCTGCACCTGGCCCGCGACGACATCGCCCTCGCGGCGGGCGTACTCGCCGAAGGTGACGTCGTTCTCGGCGTCCCGGAGCCGCTGCTGGATGACCTGGCGGGCGGTGCTGGCGGCGATCCGGCCGAAGTCCGACGGCGTGTCGTCGAACTCCTTGGGCTCCTGGCCCTCCTCCAGATCGGCCGGGTCCTCCTTCGCCCACACCGTGACATGACCGGTCTGGCGGTCCAGCACGACACGGGCGTGGCGGCGGGCACCCTCGGTGCGGTGGTAGGCGATGAGGAGGGCCGACTCGATCGCCTCGACCAGCAGGTCGAAGGGAATCTCCTTCTCCTGTGCCAAGCCCCTCAGGAGCTTCACGTCGATGTCCACGGCTACGCCTCCTCTTCCTTCTTGTCCTTGCGGTTGAACTCGATCTCCACGCGTGCCTTCGCGATGTCCGCGAACGCCACCCGGCGGGCGGTGGGCTTGCGCCCCTTCACACCCGGCACCTCGAGGTCGAGGCCGTCGTCGTCCACGGTGAGGATGCGGGCCACCAGCTCGGCGCCCTCCTGAAGCTGGAGCTTCACCAGGCGGCCGGTGGCGCGGACGTAGTGGCGGTGCTCGGTCAGCGGGCGGTCGGCGCCCGGCGAGCTCACTTCGAGGACGTATTCCTCGTCGCCCATCGCGTCCGTCTCGTCGAGCCTGTCGGAGATGGCGCGGCTCAGCTCGGCGCAGGCGTCGAGTTCCACGCCCTCGTCCGAGTCCACGACGATCCTCAGCATCCGGCGGCGACCGGCCCGGGACACCTCGATCTCCTCGAGATCCAGATCCTTGGCGCTGACGAGCGGTTCCAGCAGCCCGCGCAGCCTCTCGCTCTGGGTGGTGCTCATCCGGGTGACTCCTCGGCCGCGTGTGCTGTTGTGGGATCGTCGCGTGTCGAAACAAAGGGTATCCGGTCGCGGGGGGTGTTGCCGTCCACCTCGCGACGACCCGCAGGTACGCTCGCCTGCGGTGATCTTCAGGGCTGGCCGAGGGAGAGACACGTGGGGCGCACGGGGACGACACGCAGGCGTGCGCTCGTCGCGGCGGGCGCGGCGACCGCGGCCGGGCTCCTGGCCGGCTGCACCTCGGACGACGGCCCGGCCGGCCGGCGGACCCGTACGGCGGCCGAGCGCGCGGCCGCGGCCGAGACGGCGCTGCGCCGCCGGTCGGCGGCCACCAGCACGGCCCTGCTGGAGCGGTACGACGCGGTGATCGCCGCCCATCCGCCACTGGCCGGCCGGCTGACCCCGCTGCGCACCGCGACAGCGGCCCACGCGGCGGCCCTGGCCCCGGCCGGAGGCCGCCCCGGCGCGGGTGGCGCCCCCGGCGCGGGTGGCCAGGCGCGCCCCGCTCCTTCCGATGCCGAGAGGCCGGCGGAGCACCGGGCGCCGACCCCGGCCCCGGCCGTCCCGCCGGGCTCCGCCGGAGCGGCGGCCTCCACGCCGACGAGGCGCCCCGGCACGGCGCCCTCCGCCGGCGCCACGACGCGCCCGGGTCCGGCCGTACCGGCGGATCCGGAGGCCGCGCTCGCCGAGCTCGCCGCGCTGGCCTCCCGTACCGCGAGCGCGCACTCCACGGCGCTGCTGACCGCCCCGCCCGAGTACGCGCGTCTGCTCGCGTCGGTCGCTGCGGCGGTGGCCGGACACGCGTATCTGCTCACCGAGGGGAGCCGGGCATGAGTGCGCTGGAGGCCGCGCAGGCGGCGCTCGCCGCCGAGCACGCGGCGGTGTACGGCTACGGGGTCGTCGGCGGCCGGGTCGGCGACGACCGGCGGGCGGAGGCCCGGGCAGCGTACGCCGCCCACCACGCCCGGCGGGACGCGCTGGAGCGGACGGTGCGCGATCTGGGCGGCAAGCCGCCCGCGTCGGCCGCGGCCTACGCGCTGCCGTTCCCGGTACCCGACGCCGATGCGGCCGTCCGGCTCGCGGCCGAGCTGGAGGACCGGGTGGCGGGCGTCTACTCGGATCTCGTGAGGGCGGCAGAGGGCCCGCTGCGCCGGGAAGCCGCGAGCGCTCTGCGCGAGGCGGCGGTCCGGGCCGTGCGGTGGCGTGGCAGCGGCGTAGCCTTTCCGGGGCTCGCCGAGCGACGGAGCGCGACCGCAAGAGGACTGTGAGCCCGGCCTTTCGAAAGGGAACGACGCACGCATGGGTTTCGAACCGCCGCAGCGACTGGTACGGGCGCTCGGCGAGACGTACGGGGAGGCGGCCGCGGGCGAATGGCTCGGCCGGCTTCCGAAGACCGCCCAGGAGGCACTGGACGTGCGCGGTCTCGCCGCGGACCGGGTGGTCGCCCCGGGCGGCCGCAGCAGTCTGGTCGTCCTCGTGCGGCAGCCGGACGGCGGTCCGGCTGCCCTGAAGATCGCCCCGCCCTTCGCCGCCCCCGATCTCGAACGCGCGGCGCTCGCCCACTGGAACGGCTGGGGCGCGGTGCGGCCACTGGACGACGCCGGGCCGGGTCTGCTGCTGGAACGGCTGCAGCCGGAGGTGTCCCTGCGATCGCTGCCGGAGGCCAAGGCTCTGCTGGAGGCGGCCGGAACGGTGCGCAGGCTGTGGGTCGAACCGCCCGCCGGCCACGGCTTCGAGTCGGTCGCGGAGCGCACGGCGCGACAGGCGGAGGTGATGCGGGCGGTGACGGCACCCGGTCCGGCCGAGCTCGTGTCGGCGGCGCTCGCCGCGCGCGAGGAGCTCGTCGCCGGCGAGGCCGAGGAACTGCTGCTGCACGGCTGCTTCCGGCAGGGCAAGGTGCTGGCCGGCGACCGGGCGCCGTGGCTCGCGGTGGGCCCGGAACCGCTGGTGGGCGAGCGTGCCTATGATCTGGCGCGGCTCGTCCGGGACCGGGTCGAGGACCTGGTCGCGGCCGCGTCGGGCGCGTCGGCGGCCCGACGGCGGGTGAACAGGCTCGCGGACTCGCTGGACGTGGACCGTGAGCGGCTGCGCGGCTGGACCCTGTTCCGCGCGGTCGAGTCGGGCGCCCGTGCCCTGACCTCGGGCCGCCACCAGGAAGCCGAACTGCTGCTCGAATTCGCGGCCTGGCTCTGAGAAGGATCCGACCTCCCCGAACGGGCGTACAGGTGCATTATTGGGCATAACACACCCGATACCACCGGCTCCGACGTCAGGGGGCTGTCATGGTCGAGGAACTGCTGGGAATAGCGGCGGCAGTGGGTGCGGCCGCCGCGCTCTACGTCGCCGCGGCGGCCAAGGTCGTCAAACAGTACGAGAAGGGCGTGGTACTGCGCTTCGGCCGGCTGCGCAGCGGCATCCGCGGCCCCGGGTTCACGATGGTGGTCCCGCTCGTCGAGCGGCTGCACAAGGTCAGCATGCAGATCGTGACGATGCCGGTGCCCGCTCAGGACGGCATCACCCGGGACAACGTCACCGTCCGGGTCGACGCGGTCATCTACTTCAAGGTGGTCGACGCTGCGGCCGCGATCATCCGGGTCGAGGACTACCGGTTCGCGGTCTCCCAGATCGCCCAGACGTCCCTGCGCTCGATCATCGGCAAGAGCGACCTCGACGATCTGCTGTCCAACCGGGAGAAACTCAACCAGGGCCTGGAGCTGATGATCGACAACCCGGCCGTCGAATGGGGTGTGACCATCGACCGCGTCGAGATCAAGGACGTGTCGCTGCCGGAGACGATGAAGCGCTCGATGGCCCGGCAGGCCGAGGCGGACCGTGAGCGGCGCGCCCGGGTCATCAACGCGGACGCGGAGCTGCAGGCGTCGAAGAAACTGGCGGAAGCCGCGACCGTGATGGGCGAGACCCCTGCCGCGCTGCAGCTGCGGCTGTTGCAGACGGTGGTGGCGGTCGCCGCGGAGAAGAACTCGACCCTGGTGCTGCCGTTCCCGGTCGAACTGCTGCGCTTCCTGGAGCGGGCGGCCCAGAACCAGCCCGTCGCCTCCGACTCCGGGAAGGCACCGCAACCGGCCGAGCCGGCCCCCCGGCCCGTGCAGCATCCGGTCAGCCAGTCGGCCCGGCAGCCGGGCCCGGCGCAGGCGGGGCAGCCGACCGCGCACCAGCCGCAGACGCATCCGTTGCACGTGCACGATCCGCACCTGCACGAACCGGCGCCGACCGTCCCTGTGCGGGAGGACGACGCCGGTACGGCAGGCTGCATCTGATCCGGGGACCGCGGCCGGGCGGTGGTGAGGCGGGCGCGGGTCAGGCGGTGGCGGTGAGGCGGGCGATCGCCTCGTCGACCGTGAGCTCCTCGCGCTCGCCGGTGCGGCGGTCCTTCAGCTCCAGGACGCCCTCGCCGGACCGGCGGCCCGCGACGAGGATCTTCGGCACGCCGATGAGTTCGGCGTCGGTGAACTTCACGCCAGGGGAGACACCCGCGCGGTCGTCGACCAGGACCCGCAGGCCCGCGTCCTTGAGCTTCTCCGAGACGTCCAGGGCCAGCTCGGTCTGGAGCGCCTTGCCGGCGGCGACCACGTGAACGTCGGCCGGGGCGACCTCGGCGGGCCAGCACAGGCCCTGGTCGTCGGCGTGCTGCTCGGCGAGGGCCGCGACGGCGCGGGAGACGCCGATGCCGTACGAGCCCATGGTCACGCGGACCGGCTTGCCGTTCTGGCCGAGGACGTCGAGCTGGAAGGCGTCGGCGTACTTGCGGCCGAGCTGGAAGATGTGGCCGATCTCGATCGCGCGGTCCATCTTCAGGCCGGTGGCGCACTTCGGGCAGGGGTCGCCCTCCTCGACCACCACGACGTCCAGGTAGTCGTCGACCTCGAAGTCGCGGCCGGCGACGACGTTCCTGGCGTGCTTGCCCTCCTGGTTGGCGCCGGTGATCCAGGACGTCCCGGGGGCGACCCTCGGGTCGGCGATGTAGCGCACCTTGTCCAGGCCCTGCGGGCCGACGTACCCGCGGACGAGGTCCGGGCGGCCGGTGAAGTCGTCGGCGGTGACCAGCTCGACGGTGGCGGGTGCCAGGTGGTCCTCGAGCTTGCCGAGGTCGACCTCGCGGTCCCCGGGGACGCCCACGGCGACGATCTCCCCGTCGACCTTGACCAGCAGGTTCTTCAGCGTCGCGGACGCCGGGACGCCCAGGTGCTGGGCGAGCGTCTCGATGGTCGGCGTGTCGGGGGTGTCGAGCTCCTCCACCGCGCCGTGCTCGGCGCCCTCGACCGGCGAGAGCGCGAAGGTGACGGCCTCGGTGTTGGCGGCGTAGTCGCAGTTCGGGCAGTAGACGAAGGTGTCCTCGCCCGCCGCGGCCGGGGCCAGGAACTCCTCGGAGGCCGAGCCGCCCATGGCGCCGGAGACCGCGGAGACGATCTTGTGCCGCAGGCCGAGCCGCTGGAAGATCTTGACGTACGCCTCGCGGTGCAGCGCGTAGGACTCCGCCAGGCCCTCGTCGGTGGTGTCGAACGAGTACGAGTCCTTCATCTGGAACTCGCGGCCGCGCAGGATGCCGGAGCGGGGGCGGGCCTCGTCGCGGTACTTGGTCTGGATCTGGTAGAGGATCACCGGCAGGTCCTTGTAGGACGTGCACTGGTCCTTGACCAGCTGGGTGAAGATCTCCTCGTGGGTGGGGCCGAGCAGGTAGTCGGCACCCTTGCGGTCCTTGAGGCGGAACAGCTCGGCGCCGTACTCCTCCCAGCGGCCCGTCGCCTCGTAGGGCTCCTTGGGCAGCAGGGCCGGCAGCAGCACCTCCTGGGCGCCGATCGCGTCCATCTCCTCGCGGACCACGCGGGAGACGTTCTCCAGGACCTTCATGCCCAGCGGCAGCCAGGACCAGATCCCCGCGGCGTTGCGGCGGACGTAACCGGCGCGGACGAGCAGCTTGTGGCTGAGCGTCTCGGCGTCCGCCGGGTCGTCGCGCAGTGTCTTGACCATCAACCGGGACATGCGCTGGACCTGGGCCATGGGGAACTCTCCTGCGGTGAAAAGTGTGATGGCTAGGAGGTTAGCCCTGGGGCACCGCCGGGCGGAAATCAGTTCCGCCCGGCGGCCCCTTCACGCCGCCGCAGCGGCAGCGGCGCCCCCATCACGGCGTACGGCTTGGGGGCGCTGGGAAAGTGGACGCGGCGGGCCAGGTCGGTGTAGCCGAGCGCGCGGTAGAGCGTCCGGGCCGGGTTCTCGACGTCGATGGCGGAGAGGATCGAGCGGGGCTGCTCGGCGCCGTCGGTAATGGTGGTGATGAGCTCGCGGCCGATGCCCCGGCCCTGGAAGTCGGGGTGGACGTGGAGCTCGGTGATGACGAAGGAGTCGTCGAGCCAGCTCTCGCTGCCGGTGCTGCGCAGATACGGTTCGACGACGGTGGACCACCAGTGGCTGCGGTCGTTGGGCATGCCGTAGACGAAGCCCACGAGCCGCCCGGTCCCGGTCAGGGCGCCGTAGGCGCACGCGCCGGGGTTCATCAGATGCCGCAGCACGATGTGGCGGCGTACCCCGATCTCGTCCTCGCTGAGCCCGAAGGCGAGCGCCTGTACGGCCAGCGCGTCGTCCACGCGGGCGGCGAGGTTGATCGGTTCGACCACGACGTCATCCATGCGCCGAACCTTAACTTCTGCGGCGCGCGCTCAGAACAGCACGCTCATGAAGGCGCCGACCTCGCGGAAGCCGACGCGGCGGTAGGCGGCCCGGGCGGGGGTGTTGTAGTCGTTGACGTACAGCGACACGACCGGGGCGACGTCGTCGAGCGCGTACCGCAGGACCGCCGCCATTCCGGTCTCGGAGAGGCCGCGGCCGCGGTATTCGGGGTCCACCCAGACGCCCTGGATCTGGCAGGCCTGGGCGGTCGCGGCGCCGATCTCGGCCTTGAAGACGACTCTGCCGTCGTCGACGCGGGCGAAGGAGCGGCCGGCGCCCACGAGTTCGGCTACGCGTGCCTGGTAGAGCAGGCCGCCGTCGCCGGCCATGGGCGAGATGCCGACCTCCTCGGTGAACATGGCCACGCAGGCGGGCATGATCAGGTCCACTTCGTCCTTGCGGATGCGGCGGACGAGCGGGTCGGGCGCGATGTCCCGCGACGGCTCCTCGGTGACCATGAGCGGCTGGTGTGCGCGGATGTCCCGGGCGGGGCCCCAGCTCGGTTCGAGGAGGCGCCACAGCCGGGCGGTGGGTTCGGCGGGGCCGACGATCGAGGAGCAGCGGCGGCCGGCGCGGCGGGCCCGGTCGGCGAAGGCACGGACGGCTTCGGGGGTGGCGCAGATGGGGACGAGGTTGGCGCCGGAGTAGCACAGGGAGCGCAGCATCCCGTCCGCGTACCAGCCCCACATCTCGCCGCCCAGGCGCCAGGGATCGAGCCCGGCGACCTGGACGCGCGAGGTGACGAACGCGTTGGCGACGGGGTCGCTCTCCAGGACGGCGAGCGCGGCGCCGAGGTCGCTGGGTTCGAGGACCCGGGTGGTGGTCTGCGTCAACACGAGGGGGCCTCACCATGCGTTCCATACGGTTCCTGGCACTGTACCCGGAGGTGCGGGGGATGTGCCGGGAGAGCCGGAAGCCCCGCCGCGGGGGCCGCGGCGGGGCTCGGTGCCGTAGGGGTCGGTACGGACGTCAGCTGACGGAGACCTCGGGCTCGCCGGACGGGATGCC